>JAZSDS010000021.1:0-33012 GCA_045531275.1 Faecousia sp. | reverse complement strand
ATGCCCCCACCTGTCCCCACATGGAGGAAACGTTGAGAATACACCCCTGCTTGCGGGCGATCATCGCGGACAAAACCGCCTGGGAACAACGGAAAGCACCGCCCAAATTCACCTGAAGCATCCGCTCCCACATTTCCTCGGTAATGTCCTGAAAAAGAGAAAATTCCGAAATACCTGCGTTGTTGATCAGCACGTCCACCATGCCGCATTGGGAAAGAATATCCGAAAATGCCGCGTGAACTTGCGCCCGATCGGCCACGTCACACCGCAAGGCCACGGCACCGGTTTCCGCCGCCAAGGCCGCCGCAGCCGCCTCGGAGGCACGATACAGGAAGAACACACGATCGCCCGCCGCCGCAAAGGTACGTACGCAGGCCGCACCGATTCCGCGGCTTCCGCCCGTGACAACCACCGTTCTGCTCATAGAATCTTCTCCAATTTCGTAACATCGGAAATTTCCAAATCGATCCGCAGATCCTCGGGACGGGACTCGCCCTTCCGATTCACCCAGCAGGTGCGGATGCCCGCATTGTTTCCGCCCAAAATATCGCTGGAAAGAGAATCGCCTACAATCACCGTTTCACACCGCTTGCACTCGGGATGATCGGCAAAAAACCGATCAAAATATTCCGGCGCGGGCTTTGCGTACCCCACGTCCTCGGAAATATAGAATCCCTTCACAATCTCCGGCAGAGGCGTCTGCAGCATTCGGGCAGTCTGCACGTTCTTCAGCCCATTGGTAACGATGTACAACGCATATTTTTTGCTCAACCGACGACAGGCCTCCATAGCACCGTCAAAAGGAAAGGCAAAGGAACCCAAAGCACGCTCGTAAACCTCGGTGGCCCTTTGGGGATCCACGTCCACCCCCAATTCCGCAAAGGTATCCCGAAAACGACGCACCTTCAACTCTTCACGGGAAATTTCGCCCCGCTCCAGGGCCTTCCAGCAGGCATCGTTGTTCCGATGATAGATCCCGTGCACCGAAGAATCAAAGGGGATCGAAAGTTCTTCGAAGGCCTTTTCCAGCGCCGCATATTCGGATTTTTCAAAATCAAACAGCGTTCCGTCCGCATCCAAAAGCAGAGTTTTGGTCCTCGGCTTGAACATGGCGAACCGAAGGGACAGTCCGCACCCCAAAAGCAGCAGAACGAGAAAGAACACGATGCTTACAACGTCATACCATTCCATAGGAAGGCTCCTTTTTGAAAGAATGGGAGCGAAATTTTGCTTCCGCTCCCACGAATATCAGATTTTTTCCAGGAGATCGGCAGCGCGGTCCAAGGAATCTCCTTCAAACAGCTCCACCAAACCGCTGTCACATTGCCGCGCAAAGGAGGGATCCAGGGGAACCTTCGCCAATACGGGCAAGGAATAGGTTTCGCTGACCTTTTCAATGTGGCTTTCGCCGAACAGTTCAATGCGCTTTCCGCAATCGGGGCAGGAAAGGTAACTGTAGTTTTCGATCAGACCCAAGATGGGAATGTTCATGCGCTCGGCCATCTTGACAGCCTTGGCAACGATCATGGAAACCAGATCCTGGGGACTGGTAACGATAACGATACCGTCAATAGGCAGACTCTGGAACACAGTCAGAGGCACATCTCCGGTTCCGGGAGGCATGTCTACAAACATATAATCCACATCTTCCCAGATCACATCGGTCCAGAACTGCTTAACCGCACCGGCGATAACAGGGCCACGCCATACAACAGGGTCGGTATTGTTATCCAGCAGCAAATTGATGGACATAACCTGGATACCGGTGGTGGTCATAGCAGGGTAAATCCCCTCCTCGGTAGCGCCCTGGCACTCAGTAACGCCAAAGGCAGTAGGGGCAGACGGTCCGGTGATATCCGCATCAAGAACCGCAACACGCTTACCCTTCCGGGACATGGCAACTGCCAGCATAGAGGTCACAGTGGATTTACCAACGCCACCCTTGCCGGAGACAACGGCAATCACTTTCTTTACGCTGGCCTTGGGATTTAATGCTGCCAGCAAACTCTCCTGCTTACGGTCTGCGCAATCGCTGCCGCAGGAGGAACAATTTCCGCTACATGAACTCATGAAATAACGCTCCTTAGTTACATAGTCTTCCCTTATTATAGGACTGTCAAATCCGGGTGTCAACTGTCAGATTTGGGCAGCCTCCCACTGCTCCATCAGCTCCATCAGCACATTCTCCGCCTGCTCCTTTTCTCCCAGCAAACGGGTCAGCTCCTGGTAGTCAGCGGCAGCCGCATCAATGGCGCTGTCCAGTCCGGCGATCAACTGCTCCTGCTTTTCGATCTCTCGCTCCAGTCTGCGCACCAATTTTTCCGTATCCTTAGTGCCGCCCTTGGGCTTCTCCTTTTTGGGCTTAGGCACCGCCTGGACCGGCACTTTCATCATAGACTCATGCTCAATGATAGAACGGTATTTACTGTATCCGCACTTAAAATCACGAATGGTCTCATCCTCCAGCAACCAGATCCGCTCTGCGAATTTTTCGATAAAGTATCGGTCGTGGGATACAAACAGCAGCACCCCATCAAACTCCTCGATAGCAGCCTCCACCCATTCCCGGGAGGCAATATCCAAATGGTTGGTGGGCTCGTCCAGAATCAACAGATTGATCTTCTCGTCCATAAGAATACACAGCCGCAGTCGGGACTGCTCGCCACCGGACAAATTTCCCACACTTTTGAAAACATCCTCACCCTGGAAAAGGAACGCACCCAACCGGTCTCTGGCCATTTGGGGCGTGCAATTCTTTTCGTAGAGCATAGTGTCGTACAAGCTTCGCTCCGGGTGATCAAAATGAATGATCTGGGGCAAATAACCCCATTTCACCGTAGGGCCAAACTGTATTTTTCCGCCGCAGGGTTCTTCCCCAAGCAAACATTTGATAAAGGTGGATTTTCCTGTTCCGTTGTCACCCAAAAGAGCGATTCGCTCGCCGCCCTCTACTTTCAGTCTAACATCAGAAAACAGCATCCGTTCCCCAAAGGACTTGGACACATTGCGCATCTGGAAAACCACATCTCCCGAAAAGTCTTTTTCACCAAAAGTGGCCTTCATGGTTTTTTCCTTTGTGGGGCGCTTTGTTTTTTCAATACGCTCCATCCGGTGCTGGATGGACATGGCACGGCGGTAAAGAGTCCGGTTGTTAATGCCCCAGCCCTTCATCCGTTCCACTGTGTAGCCCAGCTGCTTCAGTTTCGCCTGCTCCTGCTCATACTGTTTCAGCTGCAAGTTAAAGCGAGCCTGCTTTTCTTCAATGTAAAAAGAATAGTTGCCGGAATAAAATTCTGCGTGACCGTCGGCGATCTCAATCACCCGATCTGCCACTCTGTCCAAAAAGAAGCGGTCGTGGGAGATGGTCAGAACAGTTCCCTTAAACGCGTTGATGTAAGACTCCAGCCACTCCACGCTCCGCAGGTCCAGATGATTTGTAGGCTCGTCCAGCAGCAGAATATCTGTTTCTTCCAACAGCAGTCTGGCAAGATTTACCCGGGTTTTTTCGCCGCCGGACAGGCTGGCAAATTCCTGCCCCCGCTGCTCCGAAGTGATTCCAAGGCCGTTACAGACCTTATCCACCTGCACATCCATATCGTAGCCGCCCCCAGACTGGAAGCGGTTGGCCAGATCGTCATACTCCCGCAGCTGTTCATCTGTAGCTGCCACCGCCATATCCTTTTCCATCTGCTCCATTTTTTGCTTAAGATTTATTAAAGGAGTATAGGCACTGCGAAGCACATCTTCCACAGTAAACCCTTCCGGAAAACGGGGAATCTGGGAAATCATTCCCAATCGTTTGTGGGGATTGACGTACACCTCTCCGTCATCATAATCCATTTGCCCGGTAAGGATATTAAAAAGCGTTGTTTTGCCGCAGCCATTGCGTCCAAGAACAGCAACACATTCTCCCTCCTGGATCTCAAAGCTCAGGCCATCCAGCAGGTTCTCCCCGATCACGAAGAACTTTGTTAAGTTTTTTACTGAAATATCTACCATGCCCGTTCTCCGTTCGGTTTACAACGAATCAGCAATTTTATATATCTCGTCTTTTGTATACAGGACATTCAGCGCCTGAAGCATAGCGTTACTGCTCATATGCTCCGGCAACTGTAGCATTTTCAGCAGCGCGGTTCTCTTCTGCCTGCTGTTGGGGCCTCCGGAAAGGCCCATAAAAAACATATCTGTCTTGGTTAGCTGTTCACACACACAATGTGACTGCTCGCCCTCAATGGTAGCACCGGATCTGCAAAGGCAATCCAGAATAATCTCTGGGGTCATACCCTCTACACCGAGCTTTCCCTCTTTTCCGGGAGCTGCCTTTCTGCGCTCCTTTCCGAAAACATCCGGAATGTAGGCATGCTTCAGATGCTCTGACGGAATGGCGCCTTTGAGGTAATTCCGTATCACAAACCCGGCTCCGTCAGAATCCGTAAAAACGATAAGTCCCCGTTTTTCCGCCACGCACCGCAAAAGAGCCAGTTGCTCCTTATCGTTCATGATACCAAAGCCATTGGTCTGAAAGATAGGCGCATCTACGATCTGGGAAAGGGTGTTCTTATCGTAGCGGCCCTCCACGACGATAGCCTCCCGAATCTTAACCATTTCGGGCCTCCTGTGCAAGGCGCAGGATCAACACTTCCAGAAGCCTGTCAGGGTCATCAAAAGAAGTTTTCATCTGCCGGTCGGTTTCTAATATCAGTTCCGCAGACTTGGTGCAGAAAGCCCCCGAGAAGCTTTTGGCAGCTGCCATGATTTTTCGGGCCGGGTAATCACTGATGCCGCACAGCCGCATCAGATCACCGGAATTCCTACCGTTGTCCAAAAGGGTTCTGGCAGCGCCGATCCTGCGGAAATGGCTGCCAATGGCGCCCAGGATAGCAATGGGCTCCTGCTGCATTTTCAGAAGCTGCTGCAGCTTCACAAGGGCAGCGCCGTATCTGCCCTCTCCCAGAAGATCGGTCATCTGGAATACCACCGCATCCAGCACCGGCTCTGTTACCGCGTCGATATCACTTTTCGTGATCTGCTCAGCGCCGGAATAGGCAGATATTTTGGATATCTCACCGGCAAGAGCCGTCATAGTTCCGCCGGTAATATCGATCAGGTAGCTGCAAAGATTTGGGTCGATCCGTTTCTGGTTGGCCGCAAAATGTCTGGTGATCCAGGCAATCAGATCCCGCTGCTCCTGTTTTGCAAATTCAACGATAGCGGCGTTCTTTTCGATAGACTCCCACAGCTTTTTCAGCCGTCTGTCCGGCTTCCACTGGGTGGTCTCATAGGTGAAGACCACGGTGCAGTAATCCGGGATATCATCAAGCAATTCCGCCATTTTTGTCCGGTCGGCCTCCGGCAGCTTGAATAAATCGATATCATCCACCCACACAAAGGTATGCTCCGCCATCATAGGAAGGCTTTCCACTGCATCAGCAAAGCTCCTAAGATCAAAATTTTCCTTGGTAAGTTTGTGGTAATTAAAGGACTCCGTCAGGGCATCTACCAGCCGTTTCTTAAGCTGCTCAAAATAATAGTGAAGCAGAAACACTTCCTCGCCGTAAAACACATAAAGCCGCTGTATTCTCTGCTCCCGCAGCGCAAGCTTCAGTTCCTGGATTCCCTGGCTCTTAGTCTCCTTCTTTGCCAACACACTCACCTCCTGAAAATAACAGTGCCGTCCCGATCTGTTCGCCAGATCCGACACCCAAATAGTCCTAAACGGTCAAGCACTTCCTCCGCCGGGTGTCCGTAGCCGTTGTTTTTGCCAACGGAGATTACCGCAGCCCCTGGCTCCGTAACACTGAGAAGCTCAAGGCATGTGGAGGATGCTGCCCCATGGTGACCCACTACCAAAAGCTCCAGCTCCGGAAGATCTATACGCTCCAGCAGTTCCCGCTCTCCTGTTTTTCCCCTGTCACCGGTTATCAGTATATCACAATTTTCGGCCTGAAACAAGATGCACAAACCGCTTTCATTTTCATCCTTTTCCCCATTCCCCGGAATGGCTGTCAACTTTCCCCAGTCTCCGGACAGCTTTGTGATTTTCTTAACCCATTGGATCTTATTTCCGCTACTTTGGCAGAGGCTTGTTTTAACGCCTCCGTTATCGGAAATATCCGGCAGGTACAGCTTGTCCACTGAAATGCGGCTCATTAGATACTCCACACCACCGGCGTGGTCGATATCGTAATGGGTAAGAAACAGGCCGTCCAGTCGAGTAATCCCCTGGGACAGCAACTGTTGGGCCACAACATCTGCCGCATCCTCCGGATCATCGCCGCCGCAATCCACCAAATAGTATTTCCCGCTGCTTTGCAGCAAAACAGACTGCCCCTGGCCTACATTCATTACAGTAACCCGCAAATCGTCCAGTCTGGGTTCTATGTAAGATGCTCCCACAGCCAGACACAATCCAACGGCTACGCAAAGCACAAATTGCCAGGGCCGTTTCTTTTTCATAAGCAGGAACACAACAAACAGAGCATAGCAAAGCACAAGCCACAGGAGGATGTATACACTACAGGTATATACCGCCGCAAGGGGCAGCGCTGCCAAGGTCTTAGCTGTCCACATCACATACCGGACAGGCCAGGCTACCGCCGCTGCCACAGCCTTCCCCAAGGGCAGCCAGATAATCCCTGTTATCAGTGCCAGGATGATTCCGTAGAACACAAAGGAAACGATCCACAGCGCCACCAAATTTGTCACAACCCCCACAAGGCTTACCGCACCGAAATACAATGCGCTTAAAGGCGTTGTCAATGACATGGCGCTTAAGGTAACGGATATACTTCCGCAGAACCATTTTATAAGCTTTGCTTTGATGCTATTGGCCTTTTGTGCAGGAAATACATTAACCAAAAAAGCGTTGATCCTGCCGCAAAACAGAAAGATTCCCACCATACACAGAGCAGAAAGCTGAAGGCTTACGGAGGTAACCGACAGCGGATTCATCACCAGCATGGTCAGTACCGCAAAGGATAGCGCTGTGGGTGGATCATATTCCCTGTTCAAAAGCATAGCAAGGATCATCAAAATCTGCATAATGCAGGCCCGGACAATAGAGGGTGTGAAGCCTGCAACCGCAGCAAACAGAAGAAGCATCGGGATGCCGATTAGCGCTGTCATGACCCTGCGTTTTCCCGACAGGATATAAACAAGGGCAAATAAAATGGCAACATGCAGCCCGGATACAGCGATCACATGGCGGATGCCACTGACACGAAATGCTGTATCCTCTTCATAGGTCAGCTTTGTGCTGTCCCCAAGCAGAAGAGCCCGGACAAAGCCCTGTGTATCCTCGGAGAATAGGCTGTCAAGGGTGCCCAGAATACCCTGCCGCAGCTTGGCAGAAAAATACCTTCCGGGAATAGATGCAGCCCTGTTTACAGTCATTTCAGACCGGGCATACCCCAAAAGGAATATTCCCTGGGAGTGATGATACGTGGCTTCTTTTATGCCGCCCTTTGCCGTAAGACGCAGGTAAAAATCGCCGTAGACCCTGTCACCGGGCTTTAATTCCTCTCCCGGATCCATATAAAGACGGATCCGGAATTCCTTTCCATCCAGCTTCAGCTTTCCGTCTGCCGCAATGCCGCCTTCTGTGGAGTAGCTGTAGTCCGACACCTCTACTGTCACAGCCATAACCTTACCGTCACAGATTCGGGCTGTCTGCAGGTAGAGCAGTTCATAGCCCCACTGCCAGACCATGCCCAATGCAAATCCAAGGATCATCAGGGACAGAATTTTGCTTTTAGAAGATTTTATAAAGCACAGTGCAATGGCTGCCACAAAGCCGACTGCCCCAAGGGCCACAAGCCACAACTCCGAAAGCAAGTATACTCCCAAGACGCAGCTGACCGTAAAGCCCAGGGTGAACCACATAAGCCTGCGCATTGCACTTTCTCTCCTCTCTACCGTACGCTGTGAAAAGACGCTGCCGGATGGCAGCGTCTTACGTGTTATAGCTTAGATGCCACAAAATCGTCCACTTGAGCCAGAGCATCATCCAGCTTCAGCACATCCTTACCGCCGCCCATGGCAGAGTCCGGCTTGCCGCCGCCGGAGCCACCGCAGGTAGTACATACCAGCTTAACAAGCTCACCAGCCTTCACACCCTTGGCAATGGCTTCGCTGCCGCAAACTGCCAGGAAGGTGATCTTATCGCCGTTGACAGAGGACAGCACTGCCACAACATTGGCAGCCTTGTCTCTCAGGGTATCACCCATCTGACGTAGCTTGCCTGCATCCGCATTGGGCACATTGGCAGTCAGCACCTTCAGACCACCCACATCATGGGCAGCAAACAGGAACCGGTCAGCCTCACCTGCCGCTTCTCTTGCCTGGAATCCCTCGATTGCCCGCTTCAGGCTCTTGATCTCTTCAAGCTGGCTTTCCAGCTTCTGGGCCATCTCGCCGGGCTTTGTTTTCAAAATAGCGCATGCGTTGTACACTCTCTGACGGGCAAGCTCCATCTCGGACAGGCACACCTTGCCGGTAATTGCCTCAATACGGCGGACACCGGAGGCGACGCTTCCCTCGCTTTCAATGCGGAAGGGACCTACCTTGGCAGTGTTATCCAGGTGAGTACCGCCACAAAGCTCGATGGAATAGCCACCCATGTTGACAACGCGAACAGTATCGCCATACTTTTCACTGAACAGTGCCATTGCGCCCATAGCCTTAGCTTCGTCAATAGGCATCTCCCGGATATCTACGCCGTAGCCCTCCAGAATAGCGCTCTGGACGATTGTATCGATCTTTGCCAGTTCCTCAGCTGTAACTGCGGAATAATGGGTAAAGTCAAAGCGCAGCCGGTCCGGTTCAACCAGAGAACCTGCCTGATGAACATGATCGCCCAGCACGCTCTTCAGCGCCTTCTGGAGCAGGTGGGTAGCGGAGTGGGCCCGCATAATCGCCTTTCGCCGCTCCACATCAATGGATGCGCAAACCACATCCTCGACCTTAACGGTGCCGCTGCGCATGGTGCCGCTGTGAAGGTATCTGCCACCCTTATCCTTCTGAACATCAGTAACCTCAAAACGGCTATCACCAACCAGGATCACACCGTGATCTGCTGCCTGTCCGCCCATTTCCGCATAGAAGGGGGTCTTATCCAGAACGATAACGCCCTTTTCCCCGCCGGTAATAGAGCCGGTAACTTCTTCACCAACGCAGACAGCTACCACCTTTGCGTCGGTATTGTTAGCATCATAGCCCACGAACTGGGTAGCTGTGACCTCAGAACCAAAGTCAATACCGGCCCAGCCCAGATCGCCCAATGCCTTCCGGGCCTCACGGGCCTTGACCCGCTGCTCTTCACGGCAAACAGTAAACTTGTCCATATCCACTGTCATGCCTTCGTCTTCCAGCATTTCCAGCGTCAGATCAATGGGGAAACCGTAGGTATCCGCCAGCAGGAAGGCATCCTCACCGGAGAACACTGTATCGCCATTTGCCTTATGGGATGCCAGCTTTTCGCTAAAGATCCGCATGCCGGTATCGATGGTACGGGCAAAGTTCTCTTCCTCATTTTTTACAACACGTACAATATACTCAGCCCGCTCCCGCAGATAGGTGTAGTGGCTCTCATTTTCCTTAATGACAGTTTCAACCACCTGGTACAGGAAGGGATTGTTCACACCCAAAAGCTTTCCGTGACGGGCTGCCCTGCGCAGCAAGCGGCGGAGCACATAGCCCCGACCCTCGTTGGTGGGCTGAACGCCATCGGCGATCATAAATGTGGATGCGCGGATATGGTCTGTAATCACCCGGAGACTTACATCCATCTTGGGGCTCTGACCGTAAGCAGCACCGGTGATGGCAGTCACATGGTTGGTGATGTTCATGACTGTGTCCACATCAAACAGGCTGTTCACATCCTGACACACCACAGCCAGACGCTCCAGACCCATACCCGTGTCGATATTCTTCTGGGTCAGCTCTGTGTAGTTGCCGTTGCCGTCGTTGTCAAACTGAGAGAACACATTGTTCCAGACTTCCATGTAGCGGTCGCACTCACAGCCCACGGTACAGCCGGGCTTGCCGCAGCCGTACTTCTCGCCACGGTCGTAATAGACCTCGCTGCAGGGGCCGCAGGGACCGGAGCCATGTTCCCAGAAGTTGTCCTCCTTGCCAAAGCGGAAAATATTCTCCGCGGGAATACCGATTTCCTTATTCCAGATTTCAAAGGCTTCCTCGTCGTTTTCATAGATGGAGGGATACAGCCGGTCCTCCTCCAGACCTACCACCTTGGTCAGAAATTCCCAGCACCACGCAATAGCCTCATGCTTAAAATAGTCACCGAAGGAGAAGTTACCCAGCATTTCAAAGTAGGTGCCGTGGCGGGCAGTCTTACCGATGTTCTCAATATCGCCGGTGCGGATACACTTCTGACATGTGCAGACCCGGCGGCGGGGAGGCTCTACCTCACCCTTAAAATAGGGCTTCATAGGAGCCATGCCGGAATTGATCAGCAGCAGAGACGCATCATTCTGGGGAATCAGAGAAAAACTGGGAAGCCGCAGATGGTCCTTGCTCTCAAAGTAAGACAGGAACATCTCACGCAGTTCATTTACACCGTAGGGTTTCTTTGCCATAGGAAAAACCTCCATAAAATAAATATACCCGTCCCTGACATAGGGGCGAGTTTCATCGCGGTACCACCCTAATTATCCCCCAAAGGGGACATCTTAGCTGCTCTGTAACGGGAGCGCCCGTCCCGGTCCTCCCGGGCGGCTTGGAAGTGGCGTACAGCTTCACGGCAGAGGGCTTTCACCGTTCCCCTCTCGCTTCTTTGCCGCTTGGTTGCTTGGCTTCCGCATTGCCTTTGCATTTCCCTGATATTTTACCATAATCGCCAGAATTGTCAATGGTTTTTCCGGTATTTTACGAAAAAGACCCGGTTTTCCGGGTCTTCATTCAAATATGGGATTCCAGCCAGGTTTTCATGGCCAGGCGACCTTCCTCACTCATCGGAAATGTGGCCTCCCCTTCCATCTGGCTCTTTTCGTAGCAGAAGGGTCCATGCCAAAACTCTACATGGATGCTGCTTTTTTCAAAGTCCACCTCTTTTGCTGTTGCCATCTCCACATGCGGCTCCGCACGGAACCGAAATTCCTTCCAGGAGCCTGTAAAGATATTGTTCATAGCAAAGGTGTGCAGGGTAGGTATAAACAGATCCGGCATACTCATCCCTCCATCAGTGCTTCCATTTCATCCAACAACTCACCGAACAGCGACAGCGCCTGCTCCACCGGTTCAGAGGAGGTCATATCCACCCCTGCCCCCTTCAACAGGTCAATGGGGCTCTTGGAACAGCCACCGGAGAGGAACTGAATATAATCCTTAACCGCTGGCTCTCCCTCCCGGAGAATACGCCGGGACAGCGCAATGGCCGCGGAGTAGCCTGTGGCGTACTGGAACACATAGTAATTATAGTAAAAATGGGGGATTCTTGCCCATTCCAAAGCAATCCGGTCGTCCACCACCATGTCAGGTCCGTAATACAACCGGTTCAAACGGCGGTACTCCTCACAAAGCACATCCGCAGTCAGTGTTTTTCCCTCGTTCACAAGCTTGCCGATGTTCAGTTCGAACTCCGCAAACATAGTCTGGCGGTATATCGTTCCCTTGAACTGGTCCAGGAAGTGGTTAATCAGATATGCCCGCTCCCGCTTGTCGGTAGTCTTGCCCAGCAAATACTCCATAAGGAGGGCCTCGTTACAGGTGGACGCCACCTCTGCCACGAAGATCACATAGTCTGCGTCAATGGGGTTCTGGGTCTTATTGGACAGATAGGAATGGAGGGCATGGCCCATTTCATGAGCAAGGGTAAACTGGCTGTCCAGTGTGCCAGTGTAGTTCAGAAGCACATAGGGATGGACCGCCGCTCCGGAGGAATAAGCGCCACTGCGCTTGCCCTCGTTCTGATATACATCGATCCAGCGGTTATCAAACCCCTCCTGCAGAATTTTGCGATAGTCCTCGCCCAAAGGTGCCAAAGAATCATACACTGTCTGCTTTGCCTGGGCGAAGGGGATCTTTTTGTCCACATCTGCCACAAGGGGGGTGTAAATATCATAAAAATGCAGTTCATCCACACCTAACAGCTTTTTGCGCAGGCGCACATAGCGGTGCATTTTATCCATATTCTTGTGGACTGCTTCAATCAGATTCAGGTATACCGAGGTGGGTACATTGGTGCCGTCCAGGGATGCCTCAAAGGCAGAGGAATACTTGCGGGCATCGGCATAAAATTTCAGTTGCTTATTTTGGGCATTCAGCAGTCCTGCCGCAGTATTTTTAATGCCTGCAAATCCATCGTAAAGATTTTCATATGCGCTCTTGCGCAGCTGACGGTCGGAACTTTCTTCACAGGCAACGAATGTACCCTGGCTTAAGGGATGCTTATTACCTTCGCCATCCACTGCATCCGGGAATTTCAGGTCCGCATCCGCAAGCATGCCATAAATATTATCCGGTGCCTGGGCCATTTCCCCGGCAGCAGCCAGCAATCTTTCTTCTGCAGGGGACAGAACATGGTCCCGTCTGCGGCGCATATCCGTTAAATAACGGCGGTAGCGCTCCAGTTCGGGACATTCGGCATAAAACGCCCCTAAGGTTTCATCCGTGATTGCCATGATCTCCGGTGTTTCGAAGCTTGTTGCCGCATCCAGAGCAACAGCCACGCTGATAAATTTTCCTGTCATAGCCTGGTAAGTTGCGTCTCTGGTATCCTCGTCAGCCTTGCGCATACAGTAATTTGCCAGGCGTTTTGCCTTTTCGTTGGTCTTCTCCATAGCAGAAAGATAGCCATAGAGCATGCTGCCGCATTCTGCCAAGTGGCCGGAATAAGACACAAGAGAAGCCTTATCTTCTTCCAAAGAAGCCAATTCCTGCTCCCAGGCCTCGTCGCTGGGGTATAGGTCTCGGGTATCCCAGGTATCCTCTACAGGAATCTGGGAACGCTGTCTGACAGCATTTAATTCTTCCATAGTGTGCCTCCAAGCATTTTTCTATATTATAACACGAAAGGCAGAAATTGCAAACATCCTACTTGCAAACAATCCGGGAATGTGGTAAATTAGCCCAAGGTGATTTTTATGAAGAAACAACTGCGTGGCATCGTCTTTCTGCTTGCTGCCACCATTATCTGGGGCTCTGCCTTTGTATCCCAAAGTGTAGGCATGGACCATATCGGACCATTTTCTTTCCAAGCGGTGCGGTGCTTTCTGGCGGTTATCGGTCTTATTCCGGTAATTATAATTGCAGACCGCCGCAGACTGGATGGAAAAACCTTTCTTGGCCGCTGGGCTGACAGTAAACTGTGGAAAACTGGCATTCTCTGCGGTATCCCGCTTTTTCTTGCCTGCAATCTGCAGCAGATCGGACTTGTGGATACCGATGCAGGAAAATCCGGTTTCCTTACCGCTATGTACATCGTCATCGTGCCCATGATCGGCATTTTTCTAAAGAGAAAGCCCAGCATCATGGTACCCATCAGCGTTTTTCTGGCTGTAGCGGGACTTTATTGCCTAAGCTGCGTTGGTGTGACACGGATCAGCACAGGAGATCTGCTTACCATCGCCTGCGCCCTCATGTTTGCTGTGCAAATCACATTTATCGACCTGTACGCAGAGGGCTTGGACGCTCTGCGGTTAAATGCCATCCAGGCATTGGTCTGCGCCGTTCTTTCCGCTGCCGTAATGATATTTACAGAGAAGCCTACCTGGAGCGCTGTCTCCGCCTGCTGGTTACCCTTGGCCCATGCCGGTTTCCTCTCCATGGGGGCGGCCTACGCCTTTCAGATATTGGGACAGCGGGATCTTGAACCCACCGCCGCTGCTCTTATCATGAGTCTGGAATCCGTTTTTGCGGTAATCTTTGGCGCGCTGATCCTAAAGGAAACTATGAACAGCTGGGAGATCATGGGCTGCATTCTGGTATTTGCCGCTGTGATTCTTTCCCAAATCCCCATCAAACAAAAAGAGAAAGTGTAAAAATAGCGTGTTGCAGAATGATGCAACACGCTATTATTTATTTTTTGTCAGCGGCAATGATCCGCTTCATGGCTTCAATACCCACCCGGATCGCTCCGGTGGTATCCTCTGTCATAGGCTGGGCAAGCCCTGCCTTTTCCCGCTCCTGGTTCCAGATTACATGGAAACAGCTTCCACACCGGACACCCAGAGCAGCCGCCACCACAAATAGAGCGGCAGATTCCATTTCACTTGCCTTTACCCCCAGGCGTTTCCAGCTTTCCCATTTTTGCAGCAGCTCATAGGAAACCGGGGATTTTTCCGGGGAATGCTGACCATAGAAGGAATCCTTGCATTGGACAACGCCAGCATGGACTCTGTATCCCATCTCCTCGCCTGCCAACTTCAGTGCAGCGGCGATCTCAAAATCCGGCACCGCAGGAAACTCAATGGGGGCATACTCCAGGGAAGTGTGTTCATAGCGCACAGCGCCGGTTGCCACGATCACATCTCCCGGTAGCACATCCATGGCAATGCCACCGCAGGTTCCCACTCGGATAAAGGTGTCTGCTCCAATGGCAGCAAGCTCCTCCATTGCAATAGACGCGGAAGGACCGCCAATACCGGTGGAGCACACAGAAACCTTTTCTCCCAGGAGATAGCCTGTGTAAATATTGTACTCCCGGTTCATACCGATATGTACAGGCTGATCGAAGTATTGGGCAATTGCTTCGCATCTCCCCGGATCTCCGGGCAGGAAGCAGTAGCGGCCCACATCCCCCTCTTTACAGCGAATATGAAATTGCATTCCAATATCCTGCATAATTAGCCTCCTAAAACAGACTTACCTGGCTGGTATCCGGAAGCGTCCCAAACGCGCCGGCTTCCTTAAGCATTTGAATATGGGTCTTGGAAACCTTGGGGCAGGCGGCAGCCACTTCTTCAACCGAGAGGAAGTTCTTTCCTTCTCTGCCCTTCATCAGGTCCCAGGCAGCATTTTCACCCAGGCCGGAGATTGCCACAAAGGGCGGGCGAAGCTTTCCATCCTCCACCAGGAACTTGGTGGCATGGCTTTTGTAAATATCAATGGGCAAAAATTCCAGACCCCGGAGGTAGAACTCATACACTACCTCTAATGTTGTTAGAAGATCTTCATCCTTTGCCGTGGCGTCCTCGTTATCGTCTATGGCCTTAATATTTGCCTTAACAGATTCCATACCCTGGGTCATCAGCACCGCATCAAAGCCGCCCTTTTGGCTGCGGCGGTAGAAATAGGCCGCATAGAAGGCAAGGGGATGATAAACCTTGAACCAGGCAATGCGGAAGGCCATCATAACATAGGCAACCGCATGGGCCTTGGGGAACAGATACTTAATCTTCTTACAGGATCCGATGTACCAATCCGGCACACCGGCAGTAACCATTTCCTCTTCCGCACCATCCGGCAATCCCCTGCCCTTACGGACAGACTCCATGATCTTAAAGGACCGTTTCTCCGGCATTCCGCAGGAGATCAGGTAGATCATAATATCGTCACGACAGCCTATGGTTTGGTCCACTTTTGCAGTGCCGGATACGATCAGGTCCTTGGCGTTACCAAGCCACACATCGGTGCCGTGGGTATAGCCGGAGATACGGACCAGGAAGTCGAACTTTGTGGGCTTGGTATCCAGCAAGACGCCTCTGGTGAACCGGGTATTAAACTCCGGCACTGCCACCGCCCCTGTGGGACCCAGAATAGGATCATCCTCATAACCCAGAACCCTAGAGGAAGTGAATATGGACATTGTCTTTTTGTCGTCCAGGGGGATGGTTTTGGCATCCACACCGGTCATGTCCTCCATCATCTTGATCATAGTGGGATCATCATGTCCCAGCATGTCCAGCTTCAGAAGGTTTTCTTCCATGGAGTGATACTCAAAATGGGTGGTGATCTGGTCGCTTTTTGGGTCATCAGCCGGGTGCTGGACCGGGCAGAAATCCCATATTTCATTCTCCTGGGGAATAACTACCAGACCTCCGGGGTGCTGTCCTGTGGTGCGGCGCACGCCTACGCAGCCTGCTGCAAGCCGGTTTTCCTCCGCTTTGCCAACCGTTTTACCACGTTCGGACAGGTATTTCTTCACATAGCCAAACGCCGTCTTTTCTGCCACTGTACCCACAGTGCCTGCCCGGAAAACATGGGATTTTCCGAACATTTCCGTACAGTAAGCATGGGCCTTTGCCTGATATTCACCGGAGAAGTTCAGGTCGATATCCGGCACCTTGTCGCCGCCGAAACCAAGGAATGTTTCAAAAGGGATATTAAAGCCTTCCTTGGCATAAGGTGTGCCGCACTTGGGGCACACCGCATCCGGCAGGTCCGCGCCGCACTCAAAGCCCTTGGGCACATCAAAGGTGGTATATTTACACGCCTCGTTGGGGCAGCGGTAATGGGGCGGGAAGGAATTAACTTCCGTGATACCGGACATGTAAGCCACGATGGAAGATCCAACAGAGCCACGGG
This sequence comes from Faecousia sp., assembly GCA_045531275.1. GTDB lineage: Bacteria > Bacillota > Clostridia > Oscillospirales > Oscillospiraceae > Faecousia. The sequence goes on along the minus strand of JAZSDS010000021.1, from coordinate 16,530 downwards.
ATCCAACCAGATAGCCATTTTCAAGGGAGTTCTGCACCAGCTTCTGGGCTGACATATAGATCACATCATAGTGACAGTTGATAATATCGTTAAGCTCGGTGTCTACACGCTTTTGGATGATCTCCGGTGGATTTTCACCGTAAAGTCGGTGCATTTTTCCATAAACCAATGCTTTTAGATCTTCCACAGAATTTTCGATCTTCGGCGCAAACAGATTGTGAGGTACAGGCCGCACCTTTTCGCACATATCGGCGATGCGATTGGGGTTGGTCACCACGATCTCATAAGCCTTTTCCTCTCCAAGATAGGAGAATTCCTTCAGCATTTCATCTGTTGTGCGGAAATAAAGAGGATTTTCCTTGTCGCAATCCTCAAAGCCCTTGGTAGCCAGAAGAATATGGCGGAAAATTTCGTCCTCCGGATTCAGGAAGTGGACATCGCCGGTGGCCACCACCGGCTTTCCAAGCTCCTCACCCAACCGGACAACAGTGCGGTTAAACTGCCGTAGCTCCTCTTCCTCTTTCACAATTCCCTTTGCCAGCATAAAGCGGTTGTTTGCAATAGGCTGGACCTCCAGGTAATCATAGAAGGAGGCGATTCGCTTCAGCTCATCATCGCTTTTCCCGTCTACCACAGCCTGGAACAGTTCTCCTGCTTCGCAGGCAGAGCCGATAATCAGGCCCTCCCGATGCTTCAGCAGCTCAGATTTGGGAATCCTGGGAACGCGTTTAAAGTATTTCAGATTGGAATTTGAAATCAAATGGTACAGATTGCGCAAGCCCAGCTGATTTTTGGCAAAGAGAATAATATGCCTTGCATGACGCTCGTTTACCCGATTCTGAGCCCGGAGACCCTCCATAGCCGGGTTGATCTCCCGGAGAGAATGGATCCCCATTTCCTCCAGCATATCCAGAAAGCGGGCCATAATCATGCCGCAAATCACTGCGTCGTCGGCAGCCCGATGGTGGTTAAATTCCGGTAGACTCAAGGCATTTGCCACCACATCCAGCTTGAATTTACTGAGCTGGGGCATCAAATTCTGGGCCAGTATCAGGGTGTCGGCAGAGGTATACTTATACTCGTAGCCCAGCCGCTGACAGGCCGCCCGAATAAAGCCGGTGTCAAAATCCGCATTGTGGGCAACCAACACGCTGTCGCCAACAAATTCCAGAAATTCAGGAAGGACCTGTTGGAGCTTCGGCGCACCAACCAGCATAGCATCGGTGATGCCTGTCAGTTCTACGATCCTGGGATCCAGCCGGCACTCCGGGTCTACAAAGGTCTGGAAACGGTCTATCTCCTTACCACCCTGCATACGGACAGCGCCGATCTCGATGATCCTGTCTTTTTTGGAGGAAAGACCGGTGGTTTCCAGGTCAAATGCCACATACTCCCGGTCAAAGTCCATATCTGCGTTGCCGTGGACCACGATGCGGTCGTCCACATCGTTAACATAGTAGCCCTCACAGCCGTATAGGATTTTAATATCCTCGTCAGTTCCAGCCACCTTAGGGGCACCGCCACGGTCCTCCACTGTATGCAGCGCGTCTGTAAAGGACTGGACACAGCCATGATCTGTAATAGCAATGGCCCTGTGCCCCCAGGCTGCCGCCTGTTTGATAGCCGCCTTGGTAACAGTCAGTGCATCCATGTTACTCATAACAGTATGTAAATGGAGCTCCACGCGCTTCATGCCCTCCGCTGTGTCTACACGCTTGGGCATGGTTCCCGGCATGATAGAATTGGGCTTTAGGACCATTTCATTGGTGAAATTATCGATCATCAGCTTGCCCTGGACCTTGATAACGCTGCCCACCTTGATGTTTTCCAGAATAGGCCTGGCATCCTTATTCTCCAGGAAACGACTGATACGCACAGAGGACGTATTGTCTGTCATATCGAAATTTATGACCCAGGCATTGCGTTTGGTCAGTTCCTTATGCTCAAGATTGAACACTCTGCCCTCAACCGCCACAAACCCCATGTCCAGAGACAGCTTATCCATAGACACAGCAGCGCCCTTAAAGGGTTTGCCAAAGATCGCTCCGTTGTCCTGGTTGGTTTGTGCTTTCTTTGCCTCCGGGGCTGTTCTGGGCAGTTCATCAATGAGACTTCCCCGCATCCGTTCCATGGCATCGAAGAGAGCCTGTCCTTCCAGGTTTTCTCCTGCATGAAACTGAATCTGGGGATCTACACCGAACCGTTGCTTCAGAGCATTGCGTACCAAGGGTACACACTCCTCCAGCACCGCCTTCCCGTTTGCTCTCAGCTCCACAGTCAGCGTCTGCCCTTCCCAGTTCCAGGTAGCGCCGGCAAGACTTCCCCGGTTCATGGAATTGTGGCTTACAAACATTGCCATCAATTCCTCAGGCTCTATATGCTGCAGCTGGTCTGACGGGTGGGTAGCTGTAATATCCAACCCCTGCAGACCGTATAGGCCGCAAACATCCTCCGCTGCCTGATCCAACAACCGCTTTGGTACGTACTTCTCAGCATAGACAGCCACGGAAACACGGCGCTGCTCAGGATCAATATCCGCAGCAACGATAGCCGCCTGAGACAGCGCGCTTTCCAGCGCTTCAGGCGGCTGATATTCAGAGAACATATTCAAAAAATTGATCTGTTCACCCATAGTTTTCCTCAAAGCTCTTCGATTCTCTTTAGTAACGCTCCCAGTAATTCATCATAGGGAAGCTTTTCAATCTGTTGGCCTTTTTCAAAAAGCATGCCGCAGCCATCTCCTCCGGCAATGCCAATATCCGCCTCCCTGGCCTCGCCGGGGCCGTTGACGATACAACCCATAACAGCAACGGTTATAGGCTTTTTGCAATCCCTCAAGGCCTCTTCCACCTGATTTACAAGACCGATCAGGTCAATGTTGGTACGGCCGCAGGTGGGACAGGATATGATATTCACGCCCTCCTTGCGCAGGCCTGCCGCCTTCAGGATATCCTTAGCAGCATAAACTTCTTCCACAGGGTCGTCTGTCAGACTGACACGGATGGTATCGCCGATGCCATCCAGCAGCAATGCGCCAATGCCCATGGCAGACTTCATAAGACCCATACGAACCGGGCCTGTCTCTGTCACGCCGATATGCAGGGGGTAATCGCACTTGCTGCGGAACAGCCGGGCTGCAGCAACCATTGTGGGCACATTGGAAGACTTCATGGATACACAGGTATCGTAAAAGCCATACCTCTCCAAAAGCGCTATGTGCTCAAAGGCGCTTTCCACCAGCGCTTCTGCAGTGGGGTGGCCGTATTTTTCCAGCAACCTTTTATCCAAGCTGCCGCCGTTAACGCCAATACGGATAGGAATGTTCCTCTCCTTGCATACCTTCACAACAGCCTCTACCCGATCCTCACCGCCGATATTGCCGGGGTTGATGCGGATTTTTGATGCGCCGCCCTCTGCGGCAGCAATGGCAAGCTTATAATCAAAGTGAATGTCCGCCACCAGTGGCAAGGGAGAAGCCTGGCAAATCTCCCGGAAGCTCTTTGCGGCTTCCATATTGGGGACAGCCAGCCGCACGATCTGGCAACCTGCAGTCTGCAGCGCTCTGATCTGGGCCAGAGAACCCTCCACATCCGTAGTTTTTGTGTTCAGCATAGACTGGATTGCCACCGGCGCTCCACCGCCGATGGGTACATTGCCAACTTGTATCTGTCTGGTCATAGGTATTTACCTCTTAAAAATCATGAAAATATCCTTGAACATAATAACTGCCATAAGCGCCAGCAGCAGGACCATTCCCGCGCCGTGGATATAGCCCTCAAATTTGGGGTCGATCTTCTTCCTGGTAACCGCCTCGATACCTGTGGTCAGCAGCAGCGCAACTACACGGCCGCCATCCAGTGCCGGAAGCGGCAGCATATTCATCACCGCCAGGTTAATGGCAATAAAACCGCCAAAATACAACATATTCAGCACAGCATCCGCTGTTGACTGGGCAGCGGCTGCGGAATCGGACATAATCTGCACGATACCAACTGGACCAGACATATCCTTAAGTCCCGCCTGGCCGGACAATAGCATCTGCAAGCTCAGCCGAACAGTACGGACAGTATTTAGGCAACTATTCCAGGCATACTGCAGTTTGTTTCCAAAGGTAGCCTCAACAAGCGTAAAATTCATGCCGTAAAGCTGTAGAGTATTCCCCTGCTCATCGGTGACTGCATGGGTCTGCATCACAAAATCGTCCAGAGCAACCTTTTTCCCGTTGCGCTCAACCACCAGGTCGTGGGTATCACCGGGATTCATGGAAAGAAGCATGGAAAAATCCGACTGGACATACACACGCTCACCATCTACCTGGAGAACCCTGTCGCCAACCTGAAGTCCGCCTTCGCCATCCACAGTACAAAACTGCTCAAAACTATCGATCACAGGTTCAACAAATTCCTTGGCAGGCATAAATACGATCAGCATAATCAAAAGACCTGCCACAAAATTCATAAAAGAACCGGCCACCAGAATAATCAGCCGTTTCCACCAGGCAGCGCTGCCAAAGGCCCGGGGATTCTCCGATGCCTCATCCTCCCCTTCCATGGCGCAGTAACCGCCAATGGGAATGCAGCGGATCGAGTACAGCGTTTCGCCGACCTGCTTTTTGAAGATGGCGGGGCCCATAAAAACAGCAAACTCATTGACCTGGACACCGGACAACTTCGCCGCTACAAAGTGACCAAGCTCATGGATAAAGATCAAAAAACTAAACAATAAAACCGCGAAAACAATGGTCATGTTTTTCCTCGTTTCAATGATATTTTGCCTTGTTTACTGCCTGACGGGCCAGTCGGTCCGCCTCCAGAATCTCTTCCAGTGTAGGTTCTTTGATGAAAGGAACGGTATCCACAGCCTTAGAAACAAGGTCATAGATATCGTAAAATCCGATCTCATCCCCCAAGAACATAGCAACCGCCTCTTCATTGGCTCCGTTCATCACAGGGCAGGCCGTTCCACCGGCCTTGGCGCAGGCCCTTGCAAGGGCCAGGCAGGGAAAGGCATGGGTATCCGGTGCTTTGAAGCTCAGTTCACCGCAGGCAAGCAGATCCAGAGGCTCTACAGGACATTCTGTCCGCTGGGGATATGTCATCGCCAGCTGGATAGGCAGCCGCATATCCGGACTTCCCATCTGAGCCATAACCGCACCATCTACAAATTCCACAAGGCTGTGGACAATGCTCTGGCGGTGGATCACCACATCCACCTGTTCCAGGGGAAGATCATACAGGCGCATGGCCTCAATGACCTCTAGGCCTTTATTCATCAGAGTGGCGCAGTCAACGGTGATCTTGGCACCCATCTTCCAGTTGGGGTGACGCAGTGCATCCGCTTTGGTAACCACACCCAGCTCATCTCTGGTTCTCCCAAAGAAAGGTCCGCCGGAGCATGTAAGGATCAGGCGCTTAATCTGGCTCTTGTGGGCGTTGCCCATGAGGCACTGGAAAATTGCGGAATGCTCTGAGTCCACAGGAATGATCTCAACGCTGTACTTTTTCGCCTCCGCCATCACCAGGTCACCGGCGCAAACCAAGGTCTCCTTGTTGGCAAGACCAATGCGCTTTCCGGCCCGGATGGCTGCAAGGGTAGGTTTCAGCCCTACCATGCCTACCACCGCAGTGATAACACAGTCAGCATCTTCCATTTCCGCAGCATGTATCAGGCCTTCCTCTCCCCATTCGACCTGAACAGGAAGCCCCTTCAGGGTCTGTGCAAGCGCCTCTGCCGCCTCCTGGGTGGACATAACCGCCAGTTTAGGGCGGTACTTCAGGCATTGCTGGGCCATACGCTCCACATTGTTGCCGGCTGTAAGGGCGCATACAGAAATATTTAAATTATCTACAATGTCCAGGCTCTGCCGCCCAATGGAACCGGTGGAGCCCAAAATACTGATACACTTAACCATTATTTCACCGCAACCGGCAACAGAAGCAGCAGCACTTCCGTCAGCGGCCCTACTACCATCATAGAATCAAATCTGTCTAAAATACCGCCGTGACCGGGTATCAGATTGCCATAGTCCTTAATGCCGGTCTGGCGCTTGATTACAGAGAAGCAAAGGTCTCCAAAAACACCGGCAGCGGAACCCAGCGTACCGTAAATCAGCGCAAACAGATAATTTACTTTGAAATCAAAGAACACCTGCAGGATCATACAAAAAATGCACATGCCCGCAATTGCGCCAAGGACACCGCCAGCAACACCCTCCACTGTTTTTTTTGGACTGATGACAGGGGCCAGCTTATGCTTGCCGAATTTAAGACCTGCAAAATATGCGCCGGTATCAGACAGGAAGGCCAGCACAAAGGGGATCAGAATAAAGAATCTTCCCTGCTCTGTTTTGTGGATCCGCACCAGGGCGCCCAACAGCATAGGCAGAACCAATCCTGCCACAAGGCATACCGCAACCTTGTCAAAGGACAGCTTCATGCCGCTTGCCATAACCTCTGCAAAGAGGGCTACCCAGAAAATAAGTATTCCCAATAATAACCATGGGTATCCAATATCCAGCCCGCACCAAAGAATACACCAGAACGCCGATATCGTGGAGTAGATCCACAGGCGCAAATTCTTTACTATACCGGTACCGGACAACAACTCATAAGCAGCAATGGCCGCCATAAGACCAAATAAGATCGCTGTACAGACCTTGGGTGCAGCCAACACCACCAAAAGCAGCAGCGGCAGTAACGCCACCGCAGCGATAACCCGTGTCTTCATAGCTTACACCCCTCCAAAACGGCGGTTGCGGCGACGGTATTCCTCAATGGCCGCATCCAGCTCCTCCGGACCAAAATCAGGCCAGAGAACATCCATAAAAACATACTCAGAATAAGCAGACTGCCACAGCAGGAAATTGCTTGTACGCATCTCTCCGGAAGGCCGGATAATAAGCTCCGGGTCCGGCACGCCACCGGAATACAGGTAAGAGCTCAGCAGTTCCTCTGTCAGATCATCCGGGGAATACTTCCCTGACATAACATCCTGGGCAAAGGCCCTGGACGCTTTCACAAGCTCGTCTCTGCCGCCGTAATTCAGGCAAAAGTTTACCTGCACGCCTTCAAAAACCGCAGACTGCTCCTGGGCATCGTTACACAGTTTCCGGAGCTCTGGGCTCAAACGGCTCAAATCTCCAAAGAAACGGAATCGAACATGGTTCTTTTCCATATCCTGCAGCGCTTCCCGAAGATAGTTTCCCAGCAGCTTCATAATGCCGTTGACCTCTTCGGCGGACCGTTTCCAGTTCTCTGTGGAAAAAGCGTAGACTGTAAGATACTTTACCCCCAGGGTGCGGCAATAGTTGGCAATCCTGCGGAAGGCCTCCGCACCGGCCGCGTGACCGGCATTTCGGGGCAGTCCCCGCTTCTTTGCCCAACGTCCGTTGCCGTCCATAATGATGGCAATGTGGCAGGGAATATTATTTTGATCGTTCTTTGTAAGGGCCATAGCGGTTTCCTCTTTAAATGATACTAGCACATTGGGGGCGCAAGCGCCCCCAATCGGATTTAGATAGACATCAGTTCCTTTTCCTTGGCTGCCAGAGCCTCGTCTGCCTTCTTGATATACTTATCCAGCAGATCCTGCAGATCCTTTTCTGCCTTCTTCTGGTCATCCTCGGTGATCTCGGAATTCTTCTTCAGCTTCTTGATATAATCCATACCGTCCCGGCGAATGTTACGCATGGCAACCTTTGCCTCTTCCGCATACTTCTTCACCTGCTTGGTCAGATCCTTACGGCGCTCCTCAGTGAGCTGGGGGAAGATCAGGCGGATCACCTTGCCGTCGTTCTGGGGATTGATGCCCAGATCGCTGGCCTGGATCGCCTTCTGGATCTCCTTCAGCAGGGAGGTATCCCAGGGCTGAATCACCAGGGTGCGGGCATCCGGAGTGGAAATGGTAGCCACACCGTTCAGGGGTGTCTCACTGCCATAATATTCAACAGTAATTCGGTCCAGAACCTTGGCGTTGGCACGGCCGGCACGAACTGCGCCGAACTCCTCTGTCAGATGGTCAAGGGATTTATCCATTCTCTTGCCATATTCGGTAAAATCAACACTCATGATTAGTCCTCCTTAACAGTGGTTCCAATTTTTTCACCGCATACTACGCGGAAAATGTTTTCAGGATCAGCAAGGGCAAAGCAGATCAGGGTCATATGGTTGTCCATAGCCAGTGTCATGGCCGTGGTATCTGTTGCCTTCAGGTGTCTTGCCAGCACCTCGTCATAGGTAAGTTCGTCAAATTTAACGGCTGTGGGATCCACATTGGGGTCGGCAGAGTAAATACCGTCCACATTTTTTGCCATAAGGATGGCGTCCGCCTCGATCTCAACGCCCCGGAGCACCGCCCCGGTATCCGTAGAGAAATAGGGATTGCCTGTTCCCGCTGCGAAGATCACAACCTTACCCTCGTTCAGATAGCGGTCAGCCGTGTCACGGGTAAAATACTCCGCAAATTTATTCATTTCAACAGCGGTAAGTACTCTGGCGTCTACGCCGTGCTTTTCCAGTGCATCCGCCACAGCAATGGAATTCATAACTGTAGCCAGCATGCCCATTGCGTCGCCGTGGGAACGTTGCATTTTGTCTGCGCCGTCCTTAACACCACGCCAGAAATTGCCGCCGCCGATAACAATACCGATCTGCACGCCCTGGTCGTGACATTTGCGAATGACACTGCACACGGAATTGATCACATTAAAATCCAGACCCCGGTGGGCCTCACCGGCCAGAGCCTCGCCGCTGATCTTAAGCAGAATACGCTTGTACAAAATTTTAGACAAGTTGAACCACTCCTCTCTATCCTCCTTATTTTATAATAAGACAGGCAAATTGACAACAAGAATTTCTCATTTTTTAAAAATAGTTTTCTCAAAGTTCATATATCCCCGAATTCTTTTTCTATTCAGCCAGAATATTCCTGTTTTTCAGTTGCAAAAATAAGGCTGATGGGTTATAATATTTGCAAATTTTCCAAAAAGAGAGGATGGCAAAGATGGCTGAAATCACAGAAAGCAAGAATTTCATCCACGCCTTTATTGAAGAGGATATCGCCGAGGGCGGTCAGTTCGCCGGCAAAACCGTACACACCCGGTTCCCGCCGGAGCCCAACGGGTATCTCCATATCGGTCACTGCAAAGCACTGATCATCGACTTTGGCACTGCCGAGAAATTTGGCGGCCTGTGCAATCTGCGTATGGACGACACCAACCCCACCAAAGAAGATGTGGAGTTCGTGGAGGCCATCAAGGAAGACATTCACTGGCTGGGCTTTGACTGGGGCGACCGTTTCTACTACGGCTCCGACTATTTTGAGAAGGACTACGAATACGCTGTAGAACTGATCAAAAAGGGACTGGCCTACGTCTGCGAGCTGACTCCAGAGCAGGCCAAGGAAATGCGTGGCGATCTGAACACCCCCGCCACATCCCCCTACCGGGACCGTCCTATTGAAGAAAGTCTGGATCTGTTTGCACGGATGCGGGCCGGTGAATTTGAGGACAATAAGTATACCCTCCGGGCCAAGATCGATCTGGCCTCCGGCAACTTCAATATGCGTGACCCGGTGATCTACCGGATCCGTCATATGCATCACCACCGCCAGGGCGACAAGTGGTGCATCTACCCCATGTATGACTTTGCCCATCCTATCCAGGACGCTCTGGAAGGCATTACCCACAGCCTGTGCTCTCTGGAATTTGAGAACCATCGCCCCTTGTACAACTGGGTGGTGGAAAATGTGTCCGTCCCCCATCATCCCCGGCAAATCGAATTCGCCCGACTGGGCATCGACCACACAGTTCTGTCCAAGCGCAAGCTCAGAGCTTTGGTGGAAAACGGCTATGTCTCCGGCTGGGATGATCCCCGGATGCCTACCCTCTGCGGTCTGCGCCGCCGTGGCTACACGCCTAAGGCCATTCGTAATTTCTGCGACCGTGTGGGCGTTGCAAAATCTCCCAACACCATCGAATTTGGCTTCCTGGAGTACTGCCTGCGAGAGGATCTAAATGAAACAGCTCAGCGTGTTATGGCTGTTCTTAAGCCCATCAAACTGACCATTACCAATTATCCTGAGGGCCAGTCAGAGGTTTTTGAGGTTGAGAACAACCCCAACGACCCTGATGCCGGCACCCGGCAGGTCACCTTCTCCCGAAATCTTTGGATCGAGTCCGACGATTTCCTGGCAGAGCCTGTGCCTAAGTATAAGCGGCTATATCCCAACGGACCTGAGTGCCGCCTAAAGGGCGCATACCTGGTAACCTGCACCGGCTGTGTCAAGGATGATGACGGAAATGTTGTAGAGGTTCTGGCAACCTACGACCCCGACTCCCGTGGCGGCGATCCCGCAGACGGCCGGAAGGTCAAGGGCGCTACCATTCACTGGGTAGACGCCGATAACTGCGTAGACGCTGAGGTCCGTCAGTACAGCAATCTGTTCGACGATCCGGATCCCGACGCTGCCGGAAAGGACTTCCTGGCTTGCCTGAACCCCAATTCCCTGGAAGTGCTCACCGGCTGCAAGGTGGAGATGAGCCTGAAGAATGCCAAAGCACCGGCTTCTTACCAGTTCATGCGTCTGGGCTACTTCTGCCCCGACAGCAAGGACTCCTCTCCTGAGCACTTGGTATTCAACCGTTCTGTCAGCCTGAAGGACAGCTATAAGCCTAACAAATAAAAGTGAAAGCCCGCACCGTTTAACTATCAACGGTGCGGGCTTATTCTGTTCCTTACTCTTCAAAAGTCTTAACGACACCCTTAAGCATTTCCCGAATAGGCAAATTATATGGGCACCGGGTTTCACACACGCCGCAATCAATGCAGTCAGAGGCCTTTTTTGCCTGGGCATGATAACGGTCCGAAGCCCACGCTTTCAGGTTATAACGGTTATAATAGCCCTCAAACAGGAATTGGGCATAGATAGTAATACCTGCGGTGCAGGGCGCGCAATAATTGCAGCGGCGGCAGAACTGATTGCCAAGGCTGCTGCGGATCCTCTCGATCTTATCCAGTTCATCCTGTGTCAGGGGCGTTACGCCGTTCATTGCAGCCAGGTTCTGTTCTGCCTCCTGGATAGTGGCCATACCGGGGATCACAACCGTCACATCCGGGTTGGCGGCAATAAACCGAAGTGCCAAAGTAGCATCATCGATAGCGCCACCAGCCAAAGGCTTCATGGCAATAAAGCCGATATTCCGCTGCCCGCAAACGCGGATCCATTCCTCCGCCTGGGTCTCTACCAGGTTATAAGGGAACATGATTGTCTCCACCCAGTCAAGCTTCACAGCCTGCTCAAAGAGCTCTACCGGGTGCAATGTTATACCGATATGTCCGATCTTACCAGCCTCTTTTGCTTCCAGCAACGCCTCCAGAGCGCCACCAGGCTGCTGCACCTGCTCCAGATCCTCCTTAGAGGGGTTGTGAATTTGGTATAGATCTATGTAATCTGTACGCAGGTTCTTCAGGCTGATATCGATATCCCTGGCCATAGCCTCCTTGGTTCGGGCCATGCTCTTGGTTGCCAGAACAAAATCCTGCCGGATCCCCTCCAGGGCATAGCCAAGATATTCTTCACTGACTGTGTAGCCCCGGGCTGTGTCAATATAATTCACGCCTTGATCCCGAAGCTGACGGATCAGGATCTTTGTGCCTTCGGCGTCAATTCTTTGGATAGGGATACCACCAAAACCCATACGGGAGATCTTCAGGCCGGTTTTTCCAAGAACTCTGTACTCCATGTTATTTCTTCTCCTTCATCTGTGCCTGCAGGTGCATGGAAAGCACCGCCAAAGAGGTGGCCATATTCTCGTTCTGCACCAAAATACCCTGGGGTACATCCAGGTGTTTGGGCGCGAAATTCCAGATCGCCTTGATGCCGCAGCGGATCAGCTTGTCGCACACATCCTGAGCATACTCCGCAGGAACGGTAATAATACCCATAAGAACCTTCTTGGTGCGGCAAAAGCTTTCCAGTTCTTCAACGGGATAAATGGGCTTGCCCTCCACTGTTTTTTCCGCCACCGGCTTTGCGTCAAAGGCTGCCAGAATATTCAGTCCGTATTCCTCAAAGCCGATGTATCCCAACAGGGCCTGACCCAGCTTGCCGGCGCCAATCAAAATCGCCGCCGTGGTGTTGTCATAGCCCAAAAACTGGCTGATATCCTCGATAAGGCTCTCCCGCAAATAGCCCACCTTGGGTCTTCCGCCGTCGGAGACCATCGCCAGGTCCTTACGCACCTGTACCTCGCCCATATTCAGCGCATTGGCAAGTGCTGTAGCGGAGATATACGGGCTTAATCCATCGGGAATATTTTTCAGATAGGACAAGTAACCGGGCAGCCGTTTCAGTACAGCTTTAGAGATTTCCTTGCGTTCCATAATGTTCCCCACCTTTTCGATACGAAAATATATCGATATAATTTCATATCGATTATAACAGAGTGGGGAAAATTTTTCAAGTGTTTTTATACACAGCTTGTTTGCCGCAGGATCTCCCTGCGCAAACGCAGCATGATCCGCTTTTCAAGACGGGATATATAAGACTGGGATATACCCAATTTTGCCGCTACTTCTTTTTGGGTCAGCTCCTGTCTCCCCTCCAATCCAAAGCGCATAACAACGATTTCCCGCTCCCGCTCCGGCAACTCCTTCACTGCCTGCCGCAACAGGCACAGGTCCACATCATCCTCCAAAGGACGCAGAATCATATCCTCATCGGTCCCTAAAATATCAGACAGCAGCAGTTCATTTCCGTCATAATCCATGTTAATAGGCTCATCTAAGGACACCTCGGTCTTTTGGTTGGATATTTTACGGATATGCATTAGAATCTCATTTTCAATGCACCGGGAAGCATAAGTAGCCAGCTTAATATTCTTATCCCGGCGATAGGTCCCCACAGCTTTTATCAGGCCAATGGTTCCAATGGAGATCAGATCCTCCAAATTTACACCGGTATTCTCAAATCTTCTGGCAATGAACACCACCAGTCGCAAATTCCTTTCAATCAGCAGCTGTTTTGCCTGTTCGTCACCATTCTCCATTTTCTCCAGCGCTTCCTGTTCCTGATCGCCTTTTAGAGGCGGCGGCAGCACATCATTTCCGCCTATGTAGTGGATCTCCCTGGGCGCAATGAACCCAAACTTCACTAAGAATAAAACAATTTTCTCGATCATACTGTCCCTCCTGTCAATGCCTGATATGCCCCTTCCCTGTTTAGTCCCTCCGGCGCAAAAGCCACCAAAGAGCTGCCCTTCCATTTACCGATCTTTACCTCGGGTATTTTGAGAGCCAGCAGCATGCCGCCGGAGCGCCCCACCGCATGATACGGAATTAAGCGCAGACTGGGGATCCCTGCTGTGGTGACTGTTTCCACAGGGCTACAGAGCTGCTGGGGTGTCAGTCCAATCAACTGCCGGGCGATCTCAGCCCCCACCACCAGCACAGGTCTGCCTGTAACCGGATCCCGCAGGGTGTTTCCCGTATCCTGCAGAGCCGTAAGACATAGCCGCTTCCCACCATAGTTAAGCTCCACCGGAATATAGGAAGCGCCTCCCACATTGCCCCTGAACCCCAGTGCACACAGAATGGCTATTCCTGCGGCAGCAGCCAACAACGCACCTGAGCTACCGTCACCAAAGCTAAGGGCGATGCCCCCAAGTGCCATGCTTAACAGAAAGAAAACGATCCCCCTCCGCAGGGCGCTTTTGCTAAAACCAAAAGCCAACCATGCCATGATTGCAAGGCTTACGGTTCTCCAGAGAAAATTGCCCATAAATTGGAACCCGGGCAAAAGACACATTCCCCCGTATATGCCACCCACCCCTGCGCCTAAAACCGCTTTCCCCCATCCGGGTGGGTAGCCACAAAGGCGGTTTGTTCCTAAAATCAGCAAAAAATCCACAAGAAAGTTCAGCATTGCCACAACATCCGCATATACGATCATCACCGTACCTCCTCTGTAAAGACTGTGCCATCAGTATACCTGTCCCCAAAAAAGAAACGGGTCTAAATCCTGACCGGCTTTCGCCCCAAGAATCGGCCCAACCTACTGTAACTTCTGCGGCAGATACAAGAATGCAAAAAAATGCGGCAGCTGATACAGGCAGCTGCCGCTTGAATGTGTCGTAAACTTTTAGTCCTCACTCCGTTGCACGGAGCGAATATTCTTTTCCGCTTTGAAGCGAGGGGTCATAACCTCATGTCCGCAGCCCATACACCGCAGACGAAAATCCGCACCCACACGGAGAACAAGCCATTTCTTTTCGCCACAGGGATGGGCTTTTTTCATAGTAAGTACATCTCCCAGTCGAATATCCATTACTTCTCCCCCTTAACGGCATCCCAGTATTGCTTGGCTGCCTGTTCCAGCTTGTTGGAGCCATAGGAATAATAGCGTGTTCCAACCAGCTCGTCCGGCAAATACTGCTGCTTCACCCACTGGTTGGGATAGTTGTGGGGGTAGAGATACCCCTGCTCCCGCTCCTGTGTATAGGTGTCGGCATGTACATTCTGCAAATGCCTGGGAAAGGCGCCGCACTTACCCTTCCGCACATCCGAAAGCGCAGCATCCAGCGCCACGTGGGCTGTGTTGGATTTGGGTGATGTGGCCATAAGCACTGCAGCATCACCCAGGGGAATCCTGGCCTCCGGCATTCCAAGCATCAGGGCCGCATCCACACAGGACTTAACGATAGGGATAATCATAGGATAGGCAAGACCCACATCCTCGCTGGCAATGACCATAAGCCGTCTGCAAGCAGCCTGCATCTGTCCTGCCTCCAGAAGCCGCGCAAGGTAATGGACCGCCGCATCCGGTTCTGAGCCCCGGATAGATTTTTGCAGTGCAGACAGCAGATCATAGAAATTGTCCCCGTCGCGGTCAGCCCGCATAGTGCTTTTCTGGGTGACTGCCTTGGCATCTTCCAAGGTCAGCAGGAGCCTGTTCTCCTTTGGCTGTCCGGCAGAAAACAGCACCTCCACCGCATTCATAGCCTTGCGCAGATCTCCTCCGCAGGCCCCAGCAATATACTCAAGCGCTCCATCCTCCGCCTGGGCGGTAAGGGCTGTACGCTCCTCAAGAAATGCCACCGCCCGCTTCACAGCCTGCAACGCCGCATCCTTGGATATCTGCTTGAATTCAAACACCGTTGAGCGGCTGAGGATAGCATTAAATACATAAAAATATGGATTTTCCGTAGTGGAAGCAATCAGGGTAATTTTTCCGTTTTCGATATACTCCAGCAACGACTGCTGCTGTTTTTTGTTGAAGGATTGGATCTCATCCAAATACAGTAACACGCCGTTGGGCGCCATAAAGGTATCTAGCTGCGCAACGATATTCTTAATATCTGCAGTAGAGGCTGTGGTGGCATTCAGCTGATAAAGGGTCCGGTTCGTCTGCTTGGCGATAATATTGGCAACGGTGGTCTTGCCGGTGCCGCTGGGGCCGTAAAAGATCATGTTAGGGATCTTCCCAGACTCCACCAGCCGACGCAGGATGGCGCCCTCTCCCAAGATATGCTCCTGTCCAAAGACCTCGTCCAGAGATTGGGGACGCAACAGGTCCGCAAGGGGTTGATACATAGATCAGATCTCCTTAAAAAGTTACTACATCTTCTTTTGCAGGCTGGGCGCTTTCTACAGAGATTGCCGTCAGCACAGGCCCCAGCTCACCTTTATAAAGCGCATGTTTTTGGGCGCTGATTGTGGCTGTTACCATAACCCAGTCTCTGGGTTGCAGCTTGGAGGACTCCCTGTACATACAGGGCACACCGCAAAACTGAATATCGTCAGCGCAGCATGTCATAACAAAGCGCCCCGGCGCGAACATGCTGTTCTTCTCACGGCGCAGCATAGCCACCTGTGCCTTAAACTGCACTGTTTTTCCGTTGTATTTCTCCGGCTCTTCTGTTACATCCCTGTACCACAGAGCATAATCCTCATCTCCGATTTGGATGACCGGAGCGTTAATATCAAAGGGCAACGGATCTTCTACATCGTCATAGGCTGTACTGCCGTCGGTGAACTCATAAAGGATATCGATACGGCGGTTTGCCGCTCTCGCCAATTTATGAAACACCATAGTGTCATCACCGGGGCGAACCCGGTTAAAGACCACCATTTGTCCCCCTACCAGCTTGTCCATAACCAGATTTCGCATATTGGCATTATAGGCCATGATAGTGGTAGTGTCAGCAAACATGACCTCCTGAGCAACGACCCATTCATCCGGGAATCGACTGTACAGATCGCCCACAAGCTGCATTCCGTTCAGCTCCGCTACCACACGCTGGGCCTTATGCTTTTTAGCCAGAGCCTGCAGTTCCTTAGTGGTAACACCCTGCTGATCCAGGACTTCAAGATACACATTCTGGTAAGGATAGGTGGAAAAATCGTACTCCTCCTCCCCCTCTTCAAACACAAGCAGTAGCGTACGCTCGCCTGCGTTAAAGCGGGGATCTTCCAGCGTCTCCTGAATGAATTTTGTTTTGCCGGAATCCAGGAAGCCCGTAAATACATAAACAGG
>JAZSDS010000005.1:0-2846 GCA_045531275.1 Faecousia sp. | reverse complement strand
ACCACATTGTAGCTGCCCTTGCGCTTGGCTTTCAGGATCTCCAGAGCCTTTTCGGTATAGCCGGGAGCGATGACACCGTCAGAAACCTCGGGCGCGATCAAAGATGCGGTCAGCTCATCGCAGATATCGGACAGAGCGACCCAGTCGCCAAAGGAACACATACGGTCAGTGCCACGGGCCCGAACATAAGCGCAGGCCAGCGGATTCTCATCCAGACCTTCAATATGCTCTACAAAACAAGCCTTCTTCAGTTCCATGGGCAGCACCTTGCCAACAGCAGCGGAAGTAGGAGAAACATGCTTGAAGGAAGTAGCACAAGGCATACCGGTAGCAGCTTTGAGTTCCTTGACCAGCTGCCAGGAATTCAGGGCGTCCATAAAGTTGATGTAACCGGGACGGCCATTCAGTATCTCAAAGGGCAGATCACCGCCGTCCAGCAAATCCAGATGCGCAGGTTTCTGATTGGGATTGCAACCGTATTTCAGTTCAAATTCTTTCATAACAGAATACTCCCTTACTCGTTTTTATTGAAGATCCGTTGCTCGTACTCGCCGGTGGCAAGATCGGTGTAACGCACGAACAGGGAGATCTTATTTTCCTCGTTCAATTGATCCCACAAAATATCCGCAAACATATCAATCTCGTTGGCGATGGATACCCGCTCCGGTTCTCCCACGAAGGAAGGAATGACAGGAGTACCATTGCAGACATAGGTGTGAATAAAGTGCCCCAAGCCAGGAACGGCAGGATACTCATAGAAATTACGGACACAGCCGGTACCATAGGCGTCGGAAGCCTTCAGAATAGACATCTTATAGCTGCCATCCTTGGAGAGCAGTCCGGAAATTCTGGGAGTCCAGTTAGGACCGTCATCTTCAAAGCAGCGGGTACGCAGTGCAGCTTCCCAGCTCTCCCCTCTGTCCAGGAAATCCCGGATGGTATCGGTCTGATCACCGTTGGTGACGATGAGTCCGCCACCGGTTTCTCGCACCGGATGGTAGATAATAAGATGGGGATCCTGCATCAGCTTGGGATCGTAAGCCTGGGTGCGAATACCATCGGGTTCGGGTGCGAAGATACGGTTGCGGCTGTTCACACTACGGCCCATAATAAAATAGATCGCAACAGACTTTTTGCCGTCAGGAGTAATTCCCAACACAATACCACGGCCAGGATAATCATTTTCGGCAAGCATTTTTGTAAGCCTGCCAACCTCGTATACATTCATGTTGTTTACTCGCTTTCATTTTCTGCTACTTGAGTTGCAAGCGCAACGCAATAACGGAATTTGTCAAATTCTCATTGCGTACGATGATATGCTCTGGCACATTCAATCGAATAGGCGCAAAGTTCCAGATCGCCTGAACACCGCAGGACACTAAACGATCGCACACTTCCTGGGCCGCCTCCTCCGGAACTGTAATGATACCGATGAGAATCCGGTTTTTTCCGCAGAAGGATTCCATTTGTCCGATTGGATAGATCGGTTTTTCGTTTGCAGCACAAGTACGATCTGCGTGGATATCGAATCCTGCCAGCAACTCAAGGCCGGCCGTCTCGAAACCGGGATACGACAGCAATGCCTGCCCTAACCCGCCCGCACCCACAACGATCCCATGGGTCATATCGCCAAAGTGGAGAAAATATTCAATATCCCGGATCAGCTGACGGCGCAAATGTCCGGTTTTACATCTGCCGCCGGAAGAAACCCGGGCCAAGTCCTTGCGGACCAGCACTTCTCCCAGATCCAGCGCTTTGGCAATCGCCGGAGCAGAAGCATAGGTTAACGTATCCGGCTGGCTTTTCAGATGGTCCAGATACAACTGCAAACGCTTCACAAGCAGTTTTGATACCTTCAGTTCCTTCACGATCTACCTCCGCAGCAGATACTCGCTGTTTCATGTACCCAATCTATCTTTGTCTTTGGTAAAGAAGGAGGGGGGACTCCGGGATTGGGCGTACCGGAGCCCCCCGCATATGTGGAAAACGCATGCCTGCAACGAGGGGGTAGTCGCAGGAAGCGTTATCGGCAAAATCAGTGGTTAAAGCCTACTCTTGCCTGATAAGTAGTGTGCAGCAGTTCGTGGGCCTTGTGGGAATTGGGCTTACCCAGGAACTCGTCGTACAGCTTCTGCACCTGAGTATTCTTATGGGACTGGCGCAGCTGCTGGCGCCCATCCCCACTGTACAGAGCTGCCGCCCGCTTTGCGCGGAAGGTGTCCTGAATATCATCATCCTCGTTAGGCAGGAAGCAGGAACGGACGATAGGCTGACCGCCGCCGGCGATACAGCCACCGGGGCAACCCATAATCTCGATGAAGTGGTACTTGGACTTGCCCTCGCGGATCTCGTCCAGCAGCACCTTGGCATTCTTCATGCCGTGAGCAATAGCCACATTCACGGTCATACCGTTAATGTCCAGAGAAGCCTCACGGACACCTTCAAAGCCACGGACGGCCTCGAACTTGATGGCCTCATGCTCCTTACCGGTCAGCACAAAGTAGACAGTACGCAGAGCGGCTTCCATAACGCCACCGGTGACACCGAAGATCACACCTGCGCCGGTGTACTCGCCCATCAGATCCTGGTCGTATTCTTCGTCAGGGAGACGAGTGAACAGAATGCCAGCACGCTTGATCATCTTAGCCAGCTCCCGGGTGGTCAGAACTGCATCCACATCCTGGAGGCCATTTACCTTCAGCTGGTCACGAGCCTTCTCATCCTTCTTGGCGGTACAAGGCATGATGGACACAACGAAGATATCCTTGGGGTCAATGCCGTTCTTTTCTGCGTAGTAGGACTTGATAACCGCACCCTGCATCTGGTGAGGAGATTTGCAGGAAGAC
>JAZSDS010000031.1:0-6121 GCA_045531275.1 Faecousia sp. | reverse complement strand
ACCCCCGCCCCCGCTCCCCCCGGCCCCCTCCCCCCAGGGGAAGCCAGAGGCCCGCAATGCGGAATGCTTTGCTGGCCTTTGCAAAATTATTTGATTTACTTCAAATATTAGTACTTGGGTTTTCCAGCCGTTTTTTCATCCGTCGTTCTGTATGCCCAGCTCTTTCCGAGATACAGATACGCGCCTTCCCTAATATAGGTAGTGCTTTCGTCTGTGTAGGTATAGGTTAATTCGCGGCTGTAGATATATTCATGGCGGCTGTTTTCAACATCCATGTTGCCGTCTGTATCGGAGTAGGCCGTTAAATGGGTGTAGCCATTGTAGCGGTCAAAGAAGCAGTTGTTGTCCAGCAGTTTACCATAGTTAAAGTCTACATACTTTCCTTGGCCAGCGTCGTAGACCTCATACAGACCCCAGTGGCTCTCAACTGTCAGGAAACCGGTAGCAACAGCGTATTTGGGGTTGACCGCATTGAAGAATGCCCGAGAGTTGGAGGAGCTTGCGTCGCCATGGTGGGTCAGCTTCAGCAGATCCGTGTCCAGCAGATCCAGCTTACCCTGCTGGGTGTAGTAAGCAACAAGCGCATTTTCACCGCCCATGGCATCATTCATGCTGGACTGCTTCACATACCGGTCCGTCCAGTCGTTGTTAGTACATGCTGTGCTGTCGTAGTTGGAGGATGCCGGATCACACTTCGTGTATTCAGCGCTCAAACCGTCGGTTTTGTAGGTCTGGTAAAGGTCGCCTGCAAACAGGGAAGAATGCTCGCCGTAGTCCAGACGCATTACCACAGACCGGTTATTCACATCGCCGGAAGCAGAAAGACTCTGTCCATCGGCAACATAGTTTTCTGTGAGGGTATTTGTCTGGGTTCCGCCGTTATAGGAAAGCTCTTCAGTTACAGTGATGTCCACATCGCCGGGCCAAAGGATATCAACGGTGACCTGTCTGTCGCCTTCACCGAAGGTCAGTTCATCACCCATCTTGACGATGGTTTCCTTACAGCTTGTGCCGCAAATGGTATTATAGTTGCTGATAAGATTGGTAACATGCAGATGTGTGTCTGTGTATGTGACCTTATTATACCAGGATCCATATGTACCAGTGCTCTCCCAGCCGCTGTTCTTCAGACCGCTGTGGAATACTTCACCCACGCTGAAAGTCTTCAGCAATGTGGATTCCGAGTAATCGTAATTCTTAAGTGTACTATTCCAATTTCCCTTTTCGGCACCTTCCCAGAGGCCGCCGCAGTGGTCATTATGGGGGTGGGACAGGAGCACATAATCGATATGGGTCACGCCCAGGCGCTTCAGGTTGTGCTCCAGGATGGGGTAATACTCCTTCATGGCCACATCGATGAGCATAGTCTCGCCGTTGGGGAATACCACCAGGCAGGAGTCGCCTTGCTTTGTAGCGACCTTTTCGGATGTATCCATGGCCTTGCCCTCGCCGGACATGAAGTAGTAGTTAACAGCCTTATCTGCAACTGCATCCTTCTTAACATCGGTGGGGAAGGTAGCAGAAGCGGAGTTCTCCAGATAGTAGTATCTGTAGGCATCACTTGTATCTTCTGCAACATTAAAGGTAACTGTGCGGAAGACTTCCTCTTTTTTCACATTGGAAAGCTTCACAGCGTAAGTACAGGTGTAATCGCCGCTGCCCAGTACAGAGTAATCAACACTGCCTTGGAGGACACCCAGATCCGCATCCTCTTCAAAGCGGGTCAGCGGCAGTGTCAACTGATTCTTGTCCGCTCCGCTTCCACCAACTCTATCGGTCTCTCTTCTATAGCAGTAGCTTTCCTTAGAAGCGCCGGTGGTGGTGTTGGTAATGGTGAGCTTGATATACTCAATGGGGTACTTGGAGGTAACAGTGCCAACAAACAGGTTTTCTGCGCCGGTAGCGGTAGCTGCCTCGGAGTAGGTGTAGTCAGCCTCAGCGGAGATCTCGTCGGTTGCGTTAACCAGCTCACTGCAGGACATGGGGAGGTAGCCGTTGTTGTAGAGTTCCTCAAAGGTGTAGGTGCTCTCATTCTGCAGTACAGCCACATAAGCGCCCAATGTGCTATCATATGTAAGGCAGCTGGGCTGAGTTGAGGTCGTGCCTCTGAAATACTTTTTCAGAGCAGCTTCATTGGTAGTGGTCTGATCCATGACAGTCACTGTCTGATTTGCCACATTGATAGACTTTACCATCATAGCGTGGCCGCCGTCACCGCCGTCAGAACCGGACTTTCTGTTAACCAGCACATCACCGAACTGCAGCATGCCGTAAGCTTCATACATAACATCCGTACCGTTGAATGTACAAATAGCCGCAGTGCCGGTAAAATCATCGTCAATACTGGGGAAAGTAGTTTTTGTATCTGCCATGGTCACGGTGGTGCCGCTGGCATTGATATAGCTCATGACATAGTCGCCAAGGTATACACAGCCCATTGCCTTCACCATGTTGCCGGTGTAGCGGAAGGTCAGAGAATCAGAAACCTGTCCCCAAGCCCAAAGGACCGCATCGGCGCAGTCATTACCCAGGCGGGCATTGCCCCGCGTGTTACCGTCGGTAGCGGTTCCGCTGACATAGCCGTTCATGAAATCGGTAGTGATTCCGTACATGGTGTACACGCCGTTGCTGTCTGCCTCACCGGCAGCATTTGCGGTCCAGCTGTCCAGGCTGCCGCCGCCGTGTGAATAGGGGATACCCTGATAAACGATCTGATCCTCTGTTCCGTCGCCATCTACATCAAAATAAGCTGGCAGGTAGATAGCTTCGGTTGTGGCTTCACCGGTGGAATTACTGTAGGAGTAATGGTAGGAAATATCCTCAACGGTAGTCCACTGGACATCCATCATGGACTTCATGTAATCCGTTACGGTCGTCCGGCGTTCCCGGAGCTCCTTGGCATAGATCGCGTCCATACCCTTGATATAGGGAATGTTCCAGCTGTTCATGATAACCGTAACACCGGCTTCTTTGTACATGCTTACGATCTCGTCAGCAATTTCTTCCTTCCAATATGCATCCAAATTCTCAGTCAAGGTCTTGAAGCTATATTCATCCACATTTGCGCCCAGCAAAAGCTGACCGTTATCTGTCACCAGGTATGTTCTGCCGTAAACCGGGATACTAGCACGGCTAATATTCTGGAGGGGGTTAAAGTCGGTGCTCATAATGTTATTCAGGGTAGTGCTCTGAACATCTGTATCGGCTGCAAAGTTGCTGTAGGTTGAATACAGAAGCTGCTTTGCGCCTTCTGCCTGGCCCATGGACTCTTCCAAAGCGGATTCCCAATCACTTGCGGTTTCAAACTCTGTAACGGTAACAGCAACGCCAAAGGCAGTTACATTTACCTTGCTTGCCGCAAATTCATTGGTCTTAAATGTACTTCCGTAGTATAAACCCGCGTTTTCAATGGTATACTTACCGGTTGTAGCATTCAGGCCGGTATCCAGCGTTACATCGGTGTTCTCCATGTAGATACGGTGGAAAGACTTTACAGAGCCATCTGTGACCATCAAATAGCCACAACGGGTAGCATTGTCACCGCTGTAGGCGACACCGGTCTCCTTTGCGCCTACAGTACCGCCAGGAACGCCCTTTACAGTACCGGCACCGGTGACAGTACCGGTGATCTTGCCATAGGCATCAGCGGTGTAGCCATCGGTACTGGAATCCATGCAGTAAAGGGTGCATCCGTCCTGGATTGTAACAGCACCGGAAATGGTATAACCAGCCAGATCCAGGTAGACATCCTTATCGATGGTGACACTGCTGGTAATATTACCAGTCAGCTTAATATAGTGCGTGGCACTATTATCTGAATAATCGTTAATTACGCTGGTCAAATTGCTGTTGCTTGCGCTAACAGATGTGACTCCTGTATCAGCAAATACGACTGCTGCCAGGACACCTGTTGCCAACGCCAGCGCCAGCAGGAGTACCAAAAGTCTTTTCTTCATACGCTTGCCCCTTTTCTTGGTAGAATTGGTTATGATTTAACTATTGTATTATAGTTGCTTTTTTATGTAAATGCAAGAAAATCTTTCTTGTTTTCCCGGTCATAATATCATTTTTGGAGCATTGTACAAACTTTTACCTGCTAAATTGTGCAAAAGTATTGCAAGAAAAAAACACCGTCCGGAGGTTTCCTAAAAACTGCTGTGCAGTCAAGGAAAATCTCCGTCCGGTGTTATTTATAGATCAATATGAAAATTTTCACCCATTTCAGGGATACGCAGGCACTTGTCCTGCCCTGCTGTGGCTTCAACCGCAGCCCACAGGCCGATGGTATCGTCCTCCCGCCGGGGCATATGCAGCAACACCACTTCCCCTGCGCCTAAGGACCGGGTTATGGACCAACCGGTGGGGGTAGTTGCATAGGCATAGGGGACTATCAGCACATCTGGGCGAGGTAAGTCTTCCCTATCCTTCCACAAAAAGGGAGAGGAGTCTCCCAAAAACCAAACACAGGAGCTGCCTTTTACAATAAAGCTGGCGTGTTGTGTCACCTTCCCGGCAGCGCCGATGTGTCGGCTGGGCACAGGTGTGACTGTCACCCCGCCTACCCGGACCCTTTCCATAGATGACCGGACGCCCGGCAGCTCCTCCGGACCAAGAATGACTCCGCCAGTCTGCTTAACAAATTCGGCAGCAAAAGCGGAGTCATAATGGTCTTTATGGGCATGGGTAAAGGCAACCACATCCGGCCAGCACCGGCTGAGGGCCCCACGCTCCTCCGGGGGCGTGACCGGGTAGGGCTTGACCTCCCGGCACACGCCGTCCATAAGGATCGATACGCCGTCCAGCTTTAACAGAACACCTGCATTGGCTGTCCGTCTGATTTCCATTTACACACCCTGCTTTGCCCGGCGCAGAATCTCTTCTGTGGTGATGCCGTTCTCGGGAGTGTAGCCCTCCAGGGGAACCAGCTTCTGGTGGATAGAATCCAGGATCCAGCCTGCCTGGGGGAAGAAGAACTCGTCGAACTCAAAGGGAGGTGTGATCCAGTTCCGGGCGCCGATAACAACAGGAGGCGCATCCAGCTCGTCGAAGCACAGCTCGGTGATGGTCTTGGCAACATCATTCATGAAGGAGCCTCTCGCGCAGGCATCGGATACCAGCACAACACGACCTGTCTTCTTCACAGACTCGATGATCTTGGTGTAATCCAGAGGCACCAGGGAGTGCAGGTTGATCACATCAGCCTCCATGCCGTACTTTTCGCTAAGGGTCTTTGCAGCATCCATAGCCCGGTACAGCACAGCGCCGATGGTCAGGATGGTAACATCCTTACCGTCACGAACCTTGTTGGTGTCGCCGATCTCGATCTCGTAGCGCTCTGCAGGCACGCCGCCCTCGTGGAACTGCTCGCCCACGTCGTAAATTCTCTGGCTTTCAAAGAATACAACAGGGTCAGTACCCTTCAGCGCAGTCTCCATCAGACCCTTTGCCTCCCAGGGAGTTGCGGGGAAGCAGACCTTCAGGCCAGGGATATGCGCACACAGAGCTGTCCAGTCCTGAGAGTGCTGTGCGCCGTACTTGGAGCCAACGGAAACACGCAGGACCAGGGGCATCTTCAGGATGCCGGCGGACATGGACTGCCACTTGGACATCTGGTTGAAGATCTCATCACCGGCGCAGCCGATAAAGTCAGCGTACATCAGCTCTACCAGAGCGCGGCCACCGGACAGGGCATAGCCAACGGCAGTACCCACGATAGCGCCCTCAGCCAGAGGAGAGTTGAACAGGCGGCAGTGAGGCAGAGCGTCCATCATGCCACGGTAAACAGCGAAAGCACCGCCCCAGTCACGGCAGTCTTCGCCGTAGGCGATCAGAGTGGGATCTTCATAGAAGCGGTCCCAAATGACCTCGGACAGACCGTCACGCAGGTTGTAAAGCTTCATCTTGGAAACAGGCTTGCCGTCTGCACCAATGGGAGAACGCTCCTTAGCCTTGATCTTCTTGTAGCCTTCTGCCTCTTCCTTGGGAACGGTGAACTCGGGCTCACGGTCGTCGAAAGCGATGACCTGCTCATTGGAGAACATGATGCGCTCAACAACAGCGGGATCGGCCTTGAAGTCGCAGTAAGGGCTGATCTCGGGGTCAGCAGCGGCCTTGCAGATGG
>JAZSDS010000001.1:0-2158 GCA_045531275.1 Faecousia sp. | reverse complement strand
TAATGCCTTGTCAAGGTATTCTAATTGTTTTTGGGGACTAGCATAGAATAAGCTAGCAAGTCGCAGATCAATAATGTTATCAAATATTGTTTCTATATCATTGTCTACAAGGTCGATTACAGAAACGGTATCAACCATTTTTACATCCTTAATAGTACATTTTAGTCGCTTGGAATCCGTCTTTAGAATCCATGCCATAATTTTTGAAAGATAGTCCTCTACACTGGCAACTATCGAAACAAAGGCACTATTGAATATATCTTTATTAAGAATTCTTTCTTTGACATTTTCGGGATGACTTCTTGAAACAGTACGCAGTTCTTGGGGGTTCTTGGCCTTTGGGGTTTGAAAAGAGAATTTTGTGTCGGGTAGTTCGCTTATTGCATTTCGGGCTAATTCAACCCACATATAGGTGTCATTTATAAAGGATTGCTTTTCCTTTTTTAGTACAGAAGTACGGTCTCGTAAATTGTTGATGGTCATTTAAATCCCTCCTTATATGTAAAAATTATATCACAAGGAAAGTGGTAAGACAATATTTGACAAAAATAATGGGCAGAGAATCAGCTGTTCTCTGCCCATTTTGTGTTGCGGTTATTTCGTAAGCGTCAAAACTAGCGGCGACTTGCGGTAAGCTCTTCAATATGCAACAATACTCCCGTATAGTAACGGATAGTATATGCAACTCGCGTATACTATCCGAGATACGGGGGTATTTTTTATGAGTCGAGAATTACAGGCAATGAACCAGCAGAACAAACTGGCCCTGTGGGCTGGGCGGATCTCGGAGTGTCGCAACAGCGGTATGGCTGTAAAGACATGGTGCCGGGAGAATGGCATCTGTGAGCAGACCTACTACAAGTGGCAGCGGCGGGTATTTGAAATGGCTCAGGCACAGCAGGAGGTCCAGTTTGCTGAAGTTACTCCGGCGCATCCTGTTCGGTGTGGGAATGTGGCAGTGACCCTTCGGCTCGCCGGAGCAGAAGCGGACATTTATTCTGGTGCGGATGCGGCTACCGTGGAAACGGTACTGCGGTTCTTAAAATCATGTTGAGTGACTTTACTGGTGCTGACCGGGTGTATATTGCCTGCGGTTACACTGACCTGCGCCGTGGGATAGATGGTCTGGCCGCGCTGGTTCAGCAGCAGTTTAATCTGGATCCGTTCACCAACACATTGTTTCTGTTCTGTGGTCGGCGCCGGGACAGGATAAAGGCGCTATACTGGGAAGGCAATGGATTTGTGCTGCTGTACAAACGTCTGGAGTCCGGTTCTTTCCAGTGGCCACGGAAGGAAAGTGAAGCCCGGGCACTGACTCCTCAACAGTACCGCTGGCTCATGGAGGGGCTGAGTGTGGACCAGCCAAAGGCTCACAAGCCTGTTTCCGGACTGGAAATAGTTTGAGAAATGGTATGTTTTTCTGTACTTTTTAGTAGAAATATGCTATAATATTTATATGAAAAAGACAGACAATTTCCAGACAAGTACCGAGGAAATGGTCACCATTTCCCGCGCGGAATATGAGGAGAAGAACGCTCGACTGGCTGCTCAGGACGAGCGTATTTCCCATTTGGAGAATCAGGTGGAGTTGCTCATGGAAGCATTGCGCCTTGCCCGGCACAAGCAATTTGGCGCATCCTCTGAGAAGTCCGAGGAAACCCTCACGGAGCAATTGAGCTTTCTGTTCAACGAGGCGGAGGTTTTTGCTGAAGCAAAGGCGGAGGATGAGAACGTCACCGTTGTATCCGCCCACAAGCGACACAAGAAGCATGAATATACGCTGGATAACATTCCTGAGGGTATTCCTGTTGAGCAGGTGGAGCATCGTCTTGAGGGTGAGGATTTGGTATGCCCCCAGTGCGGCGATACCATGACCGAAATCGGCAAAGAAGTCGTCCGCACCTTGGAGATCATCCCTGCCCAGACCATTGTCCATGAGGACATCTACTACACCTATGCCTGCAAGAAATGCAGTGAAGACGCCGACGAAGGCTGCGAAACTCCTGTTGTTAAGGCTCCCAGAGAGAAGAACATCATCCCCGGCAGCTTTGCCACGCCGGAGGCCATTGCTCATATCATGACACAGAAGTTTGTCACGGGGTCTCCTCTGTATCGGCAGGAGCAGGAGATTAACCGAAAAGGGATTAAACTGAGTCGT
>JAZSDS010000078.1:0-5295 GCA_045531275.1 Faecousia sp. | reverse complement strand
TAATGCGATCGATTATCCCAAATGTATGTATTTTGTAGCACTAAATGAAGAAACACAGGAAATCGTATATCTATCAGCGTATGATGATGACTTAGACTTCATACAGTCATTGGAAGAATTCTTAGAAGTTGACTGTGGCTGGAATCGCATTCGTTGATGATAGGTTGTTACATTAATAGGACTACTAATACGATATTTTTGCACTCCAGAAACCGTTAGCAATACTGACTTTTGCCTAAGTCCTGTAAGAACACGCATATCAAAAAAGCAGACATCCATATAGGTGTCTGCTTTTTGCTTATAACGATCCGTTTTCCTCGTCGGTTAATTCTTCCACTTCTTTGCTGCTTTGCTGGGGCGGATTGATAAAGGCCATCATTTCGTCGCCGGTAATGGTCTCCTTTACCAGCAGATATTCGGCGATCTCATCCAGTAATTTGCGGTTGTCAGTAAGGAGCTGCTTGGATTCCTCAAAGCACCGGTCCAGAAGCTTCTTTACCTCCCCATCCACCTGGGCGGCGGTTTCCTGAGAGCAATCCAGATAAGCGTTGCCCTCCAGATACTGATGCTGCACAGAGGCGGGGGCCATCAGCCCCAGGGTGTCGCTCATGCCGTACAGGGTGACCATATTCCTGGCGAGGGCGGTGGCCCGTTGAATGTCATTGGCGGCGCCGGTGGTCTGTACGCCGAATACCACCTGTTCAGCGGCTCTGCCGCCTACCAGAGTCCGCAATTCGGTCAGCAGTTCCTGGGCGGTCTGGAGATATTTTTCCTCCTCGGGCATCTGCATGGTGTATCCGAGAGCTCCGGAGGTGTGAGGAACAATGGTGATCTTGGACACAGGCTGCGCATGTTTTTCCAATGCGGCAACCAATGCGTGACCCACTTCGTGGTATGCCACCAAACGCTTTTCTGCGTCAGTGAGCACGGTGTGTTTCTTTTCTGTGCCTGCAATGACGACCTCAAAGGAGGCTAGCAGATCTTCTTGGTTTACAGCTTTCCGGCCATGGCGAACTGCCCGCAGGGCTGCTTCGTTTACCAGATTGGCAAGGTCTGCGCCTACAGCACCGGCGGTGGCTTGGGCCAGTTTCTTCAGATCCACATCCTCGGCGAGCTTGATTTTCCGGGTGTGAACTTTCAGGGTATCCAGTCTGCCCTGGAGATTGGGGCGGTCCACAATGACACGGCGGTCAAAACGGCCTGCCCGTAGCAGCGCCTTGTCCAGGATCTCCGGGCGGTTGGTTGCTGCCAGTAGCACTACGCCCTTGGAGGAGTCGAAGCCGTCGATCTCGCCCAGAAGCTGATTGAGGGTCTGGTCGTTGGTGTGGAAACGGGCGTCCCGGGTGTGGCCCATAGCGTCGATCTCGTCAATAAAGATGATACAGGGGGCTACCTTGGAGGCCTGGTTAAACAGATCCCGGACACGGCTGGCGCCTACGCCTACAAACATCTCCTCAAAGTCCGAGCCGGAGATGGAGAAGAAGGGAACATTGGCTTCGCCGGCAACTGCCTTGGCCAGGAGGGTCTTACCGGTACCGGGAGAGCCCACCAGCAAAACGCCCTTAGGCAGCTTTGCGCCGATGTCTGTGTATTTCTGAGGATTGTTCAGCAGATCAATAATCTCCTGCAAGGATTCCTTTGCTTCGTCCTGTCCTGCCACATCCTTAAAGGTAACGCCGGTCTGCTTCTCCATGTAGACCTTGGCTTTGCTGGCGCCCATGCCGCCCATTATGCCGTCACCGCCCAACCGCTTGGTCAACATGCTCATAGCGCCAAAGATCAGGGCAAACATCACCACATAGGACAGGATCATCATAATGGTGGAGTTGTCCTCAACGATCTGGCGGTCCACCTTTACCCCCATACCGTCCAGTTCCTCTGCCAGGGCATAGGTGTCGCTGCCGGTGGGAAGCCCGGTGAAGAAGGCCTTTTGTTGGGCGGCAGGTTTTTCGGCTTCCTCCTTGGTCAGATATACAATGCGATCATAGCGCAGCTCCACCTCTGCCAGATTATTTGCCTCTTTTGCTTCTAAGAAGTGGGAAAAGGAGGTCTGCGTGTACTGGCTGGCACTGATGAAGTTAAATATCCAGCTGATCAGCAGGATCAGCGCTACCGAAATAATCAGTGTAACAAAAACACTGCCTTTGGGTTTCTTGTCATTATTTTTTGGTTTTTTGTTTGGATCGTTGCGATTGGATTCCATTATTTCATCGCCTCCACAAATCGTTTTGCCCATAATACCATATTTTTTTCCAGCCTGCAATGAAAGATACCCGGTTTTGCCGTAAATTTTCTGTTAATTTGTTTATGCTCTGAAAAATAGCAGTTGTGGAGAAACAAAAAATCTGGTACAATAATTAAAAATACTATGAGAAGTGTTGTCTTTTGGCCAATAAAGGAGAATGACTATGAAGTATCGTGATCGCCGTCCTGAAGTGCAAAAGCCCGTAGAGGAAGTGGAAGGGCAGCTGGAGGGGCGCAATGCGTTAACGGAAGCCCTGAGAAGCGGCAGGACCATTGATAAGGTGTTCATTGCTTCCGGCGAGACGGACCGGGCGCTGCAGCGGTTGGCGGCCCAAGCAAAGGAGGCTGGGGCTGTGGTTGTGCCGGTGGACAGAAGAAAGCTGGATGCCATGAGCACTACCCGGGCCCATCAGGGTGTCATTGCCCTCGCTGCAGCCAGAGAGTATTTTACCATTGACGATATTCTGCAGGAGGCGGCAGACCGGGGGGAGGCACCCCTTCTGGTGATCTGCGACGAGTTATCTGATCCTCATAACCTGGGAGCCATCCTCCGCAGCGCCGAGTGCGCAGGTGCCCATGGCGTGATCATACCCAAGCGGCGGAGCGTGGGCCTTACTGCGGTGGTGGCCAAGGCTTCTGCCGGCGCGGTCGAGTACATGAAGGTGGCAAGGGTCACCAATATCAACGCCGCCATTGAGGAGCTGAAAGAGAAAGGCGTGTGGATATTCGGCACAGCTGCCGAGGGCTCTATTCCTATGTACAAGGCAGATCTGACTGTACCTGCAGCAATCGTTATCGGTTCGGAAGGTGACGGCATGAGCCGGCTGGTGAGAAAGAACTGTGATGTGACAGTGCATATCCCTATGAAGGGAAGGATCACATCACTCAATGCATCCGCTGCCGCATCGATCCTGCTTTATGAGGCGGTACGCCAGAGATTGGAGGGATAATTTGTGGAGGAGAAAGAACTCCAGGAATTTGATCTGGATGACATTATAAGGGAATTCAGCGATGCACCTCAGCCCCTTGAGGAAGAACAGGAGACACCTGAATATCCCGTGGAGGAAGAAGAGGAACAGCCCCAGCCTGCTGCCGTAACCGGCGACGCTGTGCGGCTGGATACCATCTCCCAGGCGGTGACGGAGGATACCATTCGGCTGGACCGGATCCCGGATGCCCACGGCACAGTGCGTAACGCCCGGCCTATTACGGAGGAAGAGGATGCTGTTGTTCCGCAAGAGGAGACCACAGAACCCTTTTCTGAGCAGTGGGAGCCGGAATATGAGCAGCCTATTGCGGAATATGTACCGCCCCGTCCCATTCTGTTCCACCCTCGTTCCCGGCTGCGGGAGCTGAAGAGCAAGCTGGTAGCAGGTCCGGAGAAGATGTATTATGCCCTGTCCGAGAAAGGCTTGGGCAAGCTCCAGGCGGCAATCTTTTTCAGCGTATTGGTGGTTTTGATTTCTGCAGTGGCAACAGCTATGTACGCCTTTGGAATGGTGCAGGAAAACCGGATGCGGCTCTTGGTATTCGGTCAGTTTATGGCTATGCTGGTGGCGGCTCTGCTGGGAAGCTATCAGCTGCTGGAAGGTATGACCGATCTGTTGCATAAGCGTTTTTCTCTGAATACTCTGCTGATATTTACATTCATTCTGTGCTGTGTGGACGGCGTTTTGTGCCTGCGGCAGCTGCGTGTACCTTGCTGCGCGGCCTTTGCGCTGCAGGTGACCATGTCTTTGTGGAACGCCTATCAGAAGCGGAACACAAAACTGGGCAAGCTGGATACCATGCGCAAGGCTGTCCGGCTGGACAGCATCAGCGCTGTAGAAGACTATTGTGATGAAACAAAAGGACTTCTCCGGGGTGAGGGCCAGGTGGAGGACTTTATGGACACACTGGATCAGCCTTCCCGGCTTGAAAAGGTGCTGTCCGTTTATGCCATGGTGGCGCTGTGTGTCAGCCTGGCGGCTGGTATAACGGCGGGTGTGCTCCACGGAGTCAGCACCGGCGTCCAGGTGGCGGCAGTAACTACATTGGCTTCCGTTCCTGCATCTATGTTTATTACCATATCCCGGCCTATGGCGGTGCTGGAACGCCGCCACCACGCTCTGGGCACAGTGCTGTGCGGCTGGCAAGGCGTAGAGGGACTTAGCGACAAGGCTTTGTTTCCTATTGACCATAACGATTTGTTCCCGGTGGGCGCAGTAAAGATGAATGGCGTGAAGTTCTACGGAGCCCGTCAGCCTGATGAGATCATCTCTTACGCTGCCGCACTGATTGGGGAAAACGGCGGTACGCTGGAACCTCTGTTTACCCATTTGCTGGACAGCCGCAACGGAATGCACTACACCGTTGAGATTTTCAATCACTATGAAAACGGCGGTATCGGCGGCCAGATCAACGGCGAGCCGGTGTTGGCAGGCAACATCAGCTTCCTGCGCTCCATGGGCGTGGAGGTTCCTGAGGGCATCCGGGTGAGCCAGGCAGTTTGCGTGGCAGTGGACGGCGAGCTTTGCGGACTGTTTGCAATTACCTACGAGCAGGACAGAGCCTCTGCTGCAGGTTTGTCCACGCTGTGTAGCTACCGGGGATTGAGACCGGTGATGACTACCGCAGACTTTATGCTTACACCGGATTTTATCCGCAGTGAGTTCAATGTAACAACAAAGCGGATCCTGTTCCCGGAACATGAGGTCCGCAGTCAGCTTCGGGAAAAAGAAGCGGAGTCGGGCGCTCAGGCGTTGGCGCTGATTACCGGGGAGGGGCTGGCACCCTTTGCTTATGCGGTTACCGGTGCAAGGGCGCTGAAAAATGCCAGCACTGCCGGTGTGGCAGTCCACATGGCAGGTGGCATTCTGGGCATCCTGATGATGCTTGTGTTGGGCATCCTGGGCGCTACAGAGTATCTTACTCCCGCCAGCATGTTCCTGTATGAACTGCTGTGGATGGTTCCCGGTCTGCTGATTACCGAATGGACCCGATCTATCTGATAAAACAGGATACGCGCTGCTCTCTAAAAGAGCAGCCCGTATTTTTTATTTAAGAGTAGTG
>JAZSDS010000018.1:0-12631 GCA_045531275.1 Faecousia sp. | reverse complement strand
CTGTTTTATGTAAAAAAAGAGATTCCGCCCTCCCCCAAAAAAAGGCACCCCCTATTTTTTATTTAAGAGTAGTGCCGTTGTTGAGAACCAGGGTGCTGTAAAGAAACAGAACATCCTGCCCCTTAAAATCCAGGTAACGCCCCAGCAGCTGACTGCTCAGATAGCGGATATCCACCAGGGTCACTGTCTGATATTCGCTTACCAGCAGCGGCACAAGGGAGCTTCCGAAGGAATCCCGGAAAACGATCAGTTCCCGGCCGGTGGATGCGTTGGGATTCTCGATCCGAAGCAAGGATTGGGGTCCGGACAAAAATACATCGTACAGATCCTTGCTCGTAAGCATAGCCATGTCGTACACATCGGTGTATTCGTCGGTGGCATAGTTGTAGACCCGGCAAGCTTTCAGCCGGTCACTTTCCAGAATATACATCGTCTCCGGGTCCATAGGAAGGGCTGCCTGGCCGTGATATACTCCGTAAAAGGGGCGGCCCAGAGCGGTTTGTGTAAACTCGCCCTCCTGGGGTGCAGGCATATCCATGGCTTGCAGCACCTTTTGGGCAGCCTCCAATAGATGCTCCTGCCGCCAGTGAGTGTCGGTAAAGTAGTAGTCCTCAATGTCCAGACAGTGGGTAATATCGATGTGGGTTGCCCAAGGCATGTCCTGCTGCAGCTTCTCAAAGAAAGCATTGTAATCCAGGGAAGGGTAGCCGTTTTTCTCTGCCAGATAATATCCCTTATCGGGAACAGCGGCAAAGTAGACTGCGCTATCTGTGCCGGCAAGATAATTTTTATAAACCCAATCCAGTTTTTCAATGGCGTAGTCCAGAGAGTCTTTGTTCATGGGGTAATCCAGCTTGGCGGCATAGCCGTCAGTAATATAAATGCCGTTGTTGTCCCGTTGATTCAGCACATAGTAGTGAAACAGGGATTTGATCTGCCGGAAGGTATCCCGGGCCGGAAACTGATCCAGAGAGTAGCTTTCAAATGCTTCCATAAACTTTCCGGAGAACAGGGTATCTGCGCTCAGGGCAGGGAATTGGGCAAGGGGTCGGCGCTCTGTGTCGGATACAGTCCGGGGAGGAAGCAGCCAAGCAAAGGCGGTGAGCAGGCTCCACAGGGCGATCAGCAGAAAAATGCCAACTCTTCGTATTTTTTTGTCCATATACCCTCCTTAAAAACGGAAATACAGGAACGGATTAAAAGAGCCGTCCACCAAATAGGCGCTGCAAACAAGGAGTAAAAGGATCAGCAGGATAGGCTCCAGGATCGCCCCAGCCCTTGTTTGAGCAATTTTTCCGGCGGCATTTCGCACCACCGGGGTAGCGCCGATAAAGGCTGCGATAAACAACACGCCGTAGGAACGTAGGTAGTAAAGGGTCTGGGCAGATGAAAGGGGAATATTCCCCAAGCCAAACATGCATCCAATATCGGACAGCGCCTGAGAGAGGTCAGTGGCGTTGAACAGCACAAAGCCCAGAACCACAACCAGAAGCACATAGACCCGCCGCAGCAGGCTGGGCAGCCTTTGCAATGCCGGTACCCATTTTTCCAACAACAGGAACAGGGCATAAAGCAGCCCCCACAGTACGAAATTCCACGCTGCCCCATGCCACAGACCGGTCAGCATCCAAACCACCAGAATGTTGAACACCCACCGGACTCGGCGAACCCGGTTGCCCCCCAGGGGGATGTATACATAGTCCCGGAACCAACTGCCCAGGCTCATATGCCACCGCCGCCAGAACTCAGAGACGGAGCGGGAGAGATAGGGGTAGTTAAAGTTCTCCATAAAATGGAAACCGAAGATCCGTCCCAGACCGATGGCCATGTCGCTGTAGCCGGAAAAGTCAAAATAAATATGAAGGGTAAAGGCAATGGCATACATCCAGTAAAACAGCACAGAGGGCTCGTTGGATGCCCGGAAAATATTCGTTAGCTCGCCTAACTGATTGGCAAGCAGAATTTTTTTGGCAAGGCCAAGAAGAAATCGCCGCAGGCCAAGGGAAAAATCCTCCCAGCTGTGGCTACGGCAATCCAGTTCCCGGGCCACATCCACATACCGCACAATGGGTCCTGCAATGAGCTGTGGGAACAGGGAAACATAAGCGCCAAAGTTTATAATATTTTTTTGGGCCTGGGCGTTGCCCCGGTACACATCGATGGTGTAGCTCAGGCACTGAAAGGTGTAAAAGCTGATGCCAATGGGCAGCGCCAGCTTCAGAAGGGGAATGCCTGCGCCGGTGAGGGCGTTAAAGCTGCCAAGGAAAAAATCGGCGTACTTAAACAGCCCCAGCAGCGCCAGACTGCTGACCACAGATACAGTCAGCCAGACCTTTTTCCATACCCGGCGCTGACATTTGCTGATGGCAAGACCGCAGCCGTAAAAAAGCAAAATGGTGGCGACCATTAAAAACACATATTTTGGCTCGCCCCAGGCGTAAAACACCAGGCTGAACACCAGCAGAACGGCATTCTTCAGGCGCTTGGGCGCCAGAAAGTACACTGCCAGCACCACCGGCAGAAAATAAAAAAGAAAAGGTATGCCGGAAAACAGCATAAGGATTCCTCCGTAAATAGTTCCTGTTTATAGAATACTCCAAAAATCCTTTTTTCACAATACCTACAGAAAAAAGCAGCGGCTTGCAAACCGCTGCTTTGTTTTCGATCAGCCGGCAATGGCCTGGCTGTACTTTACTTCAGCGTCAGGGTACTGGGCGTTGAAGGCAGTCTCAAAAGGAGTAATAGCATCGTTGATGCCAAAAGCTGCCAGGACATACTCGCCGCCTACAACGGCGATCAGCATTTTCTCAGGCATGCCGCACATCCAGGGGTTGGTGCTGATAGCGTTCTTCATAGCCTCAGCAAAGGCTGCTGCGTCAGCGCCCTGGGTCACGTGGAACACACCGCAGGTGAAGTTGTTGGCAAGCATACCGTGCATCAGGGAAGCGGCCTGATCCACATTTGCGACCTGCTCAGCAGGGACCAACAGCGTGCCGGTGATGCCCTCGTTCTTGGGGTCGAAAGCGCCGGGCGCGTTCTCAACCATGTTGTTCACATCGCCGCCCATAGCGTAGAACTTGTTTTCTTCAGCCATAGCGCCCCAGGTCTTTTCCAGAACCTCCAGCGCGCTGGCGGGAACATTTACGTTTTCTTTATTTTCTGTTGCGCCGCAGGCAGCAAGACCTGTAGCCAAAGTCAGCGCCAGCAGCATAGCGATCCATTTTTTCATAGCTTGGTTTCCTCCATATGTTTTGTTTTCAGAATATGCGGCAGGATAAGGATACTGATTCCCAGGATGACCCCCAGGGTATCGATGCCTACATCCCGGATGCTGGGACCCCGCAGGGGAACGAACAGTTGAATGGTCTCGTCGATACTGGCCGCAAGGCAGCCTGCCATCAGCGCGAAGACCGTTTGTTCCCACCGCTTTGTTCGCAGCATACCAAACAGCCAGCCCAGGCACATACCCAGGCAGGCAAATTCCGTGAAATGGGCAAGCTTTCGCAGCAGTCCGCCGCCGGTGCTGCCGCCGGGTGTTCCCCCAAACAGCATAGCCAGAATATCCTTTACCCAGTCACTCAAAGCTCCGGAAATTTCCCCCGGCAGCAGAGAGTTGCCCCAGATAAAGGCAAGATTCAGGGTCAGCAGAGCGATACACAGTCCCAGTCGGTTCTTTGTACGGATCATCCCAAGATCCCCAGATGCTCCAAAAGGATCTTGGTGCCCAGCAGGATCAGGATAATGCCGCCGGCTGCCTGGGCTTTCTTTTCAAAGCGGCTGCCGAACACATTGCCTACCTTCACACCTACAGCAGACAGGGCAAAGGTGATCACGCCGATCAGCGCAACTGCGGACCAGATGTTCACATCACCGGCCATAGCAAGGGAGATACCTACTGCCATGGCGTCAATGCTGGTGGCAATGGCCATCACAAACATACCCTTGAAGGATAGGTCTGCATCATGTTCCTCGCATTCGCAGCACTTGCTGAAAGCCTCCTTCAGCATGTTGATGCCGATGATGGCGAGCAAGCCAAAAGCCACCCAGTGATCAAAGGCCTGAATAGCTTCTGCAAACATTGTGCCCAGGAAAAAGCCGATCAGCGGCATCAATGCCTGAAAACCGCCAAACCAAGCGCCACAGATAGCGCCGGCTTTCACAGTGGCCTTCTTCATGCACAACCCCTTGCAGATGGACACGGCAAAAGCATCCATGCTCAGGCCTACCGCCAGCAAAAGCAATTCTCCAAAACCCATAACAAGAACCTCCGCTTATTTCTTTCTCTCTTCACTCGGGGGATTATAGCAAGCAGGGGTCGCAAAGTCAAGGGAAAGGAAAAAAGTTAACAAATAATATAATTAGGGTGGGTTTTTCTCCAAAAGCTGCCACAGGCCATGATTTTTCGACTTTTTCATGATTGTTTCACAACTTGACTTTTGGCAGGAATTGGGGCTATAATGTGATGCATATACTATTATAAATAAATGTATGGGTACACTTATCCGCCCACTAAGGCTCCCTTGTGTAAAGGGAGCTGGCATATTGCCGATATTAGGCAATATGACTGAGGGATTGTAATGTATGAGGGGAAAACAATCCCTCCACCGCTTGCGCGGTCCCCCTCCCTTTTACAAGGGAGGCTTATAGGGCGATCTATAATCGCCCAGCAACATACCCTACAGGAGGAACTTTATGAAACGGGAAATCAATGTTTGGGACTATGCCGGTCACATTATGAAGGACATCGGCAAGGGAATTCTGCTCACCACCAAAGCCGACGGCGTGGTGGATACCATGACCATCGGTTGGGGCACCATCGGCGTCCAGTGGGCAAAGCCTGTTTTTATAGCCTTTGTCCGGGAAAGCCGTTACACCAAGGAGCTTCTGGAGAAAAACGGAGAATTTACCGTCAATGTTCCTTTGGGCCAGGTAGATAAGAACATCCTCGGCATCTGCGGTACCAAGTCCGGCAGAGATATAGATAAGATCGCCCATCTGGGACTGACTCTGGAAGAGGGCAAAACAGTCTCTGTGCCTGCCATCCGTGAGCTGCCCCTGACCCTGGAGTGCAAGGTCATCTACAAGCAGGACCAGGATCCTGCCGCCATCGACCCGGAAAACGACCAGCGGTTCTACGCCAAGGGCACAAAAAATGAGGGCGATTACCACACAGCCTACTATGGTGAGATCACCGCCGCATACATTATAGAATAAGGTAAGGATGAAGCGTACTATGAAGAAAATCGGAGTTTTGGGCGCCGGCACCTGGGGTATGGCGCTGGCAAGAATGCTGTCGGTCAGCGGCCATGCTGTTACCGTCTGGTCTGCCCTTGAAAAGGAAGTGGAGGAATTTTCCGCCACTCGCCGCCATCCCAATTTGCCGGGCATGGAGATCCCGGAGCAGATCGTCTTTACAAAGGATATCCAGACGGTTTGCGCAAGGCAGGATATTCTGCTGTTTGCTGTGCCTTCTGTTTTTGTCCGCAGCACCGCGGCAAAGGCCGCTCCCTATATCCGCTCCGGTCAGGTCATCGTGGATGTGGCAAAGGGCATCGAGGCAGATACGCTGTTCACCATGACCCAGATCATTGCCGACGAGCTGAAAAACCCGGAAGTGAAATTGGTTGCTCTCTCCGGCCCTACCCATGCCGAGGAGGTAGCCAAGGATCTGCCCACCACCATCGTCTCCGCCAGTGAGGATGCCGATGCTGCGGTCCTGGTTCAGGAGGTGTTTTCCAACACCTGCATGCGTGTCTATACCAACGAGGATGTACTGGGTGTGGAGCTTTGCGGCGCAATGAAGAATATTATGGCCCTTGGCTCCGGTATTGCCTTGGGCTTGGGCTATGGCGATAACACCAAAGCTGCTCTTATTACCCGCGGTATGGCAGAGATCGCCCGGCTGGGCACAGCCATGGGCTGCAGACAGCAGACCTTTTACGGCCTTGCGGGAATTGGCGACCTGATCGTCACAGCCACCAGTGTCCACAGCCGCAATAACCGCTGCGGCATGCTGTTGGGTCAGGGTGTCGCCCCCCAGGAGGCAGTGAAGCAGGTAGGTATGGTGGTAGAGGGCATCAATGCTCTGTCCGCCGCCATGCGCCTTATGGAACGCTATCAGGTGGATATGCCCATCGTCCGTGCGGTAAACGCCGTAGTGAATGAGGGTGCGGACCCCCATCAGGAAGTGCTTATGCTCATGCGCCGTGACCAGCGCCCGGAGTAATAAATGAAATAAATCCCTGCGGGGATTTGTGAAGTATCCCTTCGGGATATGAAGTAGCTTACGCTATGCAGTACGCTGCGGCGTATAAGCGGGATTTATTTCATTTCATATTGCGTAGCAATACTTCATACGCGGGGCGTACTTCATGTGCAGCGCACACTTCATATGGCACAGCCATACTTCATTAACACAGGAGAGAATGTAGTGAAAGAGAACAAGCTTGCTGAGTTATCCATGGATCTGGCTGTCAGCGTGATCAGACTGTGTGAAACAATCAGAGGGCATTACGCTACAACAAACCAGTTGGAGCGTTCAGCTACCTCTGTAGGCGCGAATATCCACGAAGCAAATTATGCCCATAGCAGGGCGGATTTTGTAGCGAAGCTCCAAATCTCCCTCAAAGAGTGTTACGAAACAGAGTATTGGCTGCGGTTGTTTGTAAATGCACAACTTACAGACCGGGAATCGATTAAGAAGATATACGATCAATGCGGGACCATACGACGTTTTCTTGTTGCATCCATTAATACGGCAAAGGAAAGTATGTAATAAATCCCTATAACATAAACGCCTCTACAGAGAATCCTGTAGGGGCGTTTTGCTTCCCGTAGGTTGTCATTCTGTAACCCACTGTAGGGCGGGGGCTTGCTCCCGCCGTGGTCGGCAAGAAACAAGTCTGTTATCAGGCGAAGCTTCTGCCGGACACCACAAACAGACTTGCTCCCGCCGCGACCGGGCCGCCCGCAGGCGACTGTCATGCGAATAGCATGACTGAGGGATTGTAATGTGCCGGAAAAGATACAAGTTCCCTGTCATTGCGAGCACCAAAGGTGCGTGGCAATCCGTTCTTCCAAAACAACAAGCCTTTATCCTAAAAATGTTTTTGAAATTATGAATTTTTCTTAAAAAAATACTTGCATCCGACAACCAAATGTGGTATAAAGATACTGTGCTATAGTCTCTTAAAATCGCAATTTTTATACCCTTTTTGCCCTGCAAGCGGGGAAAAACATTGCAGCAAGCGGACTTTCAGCACCCTACATATCTTTCGTAAACAACAGGCGCTTCGGTTTAACAGGCGGGCGAAAGCCCGATCTGTCATCCTGAGCTACGCCGTGCTGACCCTGCCGCCAAAGGTCAGCAGGCGCCTCGGTGTGACATATAGGCCTTTTGCCTCCCCCCATAACCGAAACTCCTGCCCCGGCAACTGCAGTGTTATTAAGTTACTGTCATTGCGAAACCAGTCCGCACACTGTTGTCTAAAGAACTCTCGGAGCGAATGCGACTTAGAGTTCTTAGTGCACAGCTGGCAATCCGGACCACATCCCCTGTCATTGCGAACCAGTGCGCACACTGGTGTGGCAATCTCCTTCTTAAGATGGGGATTCCCACGGCCCCTTCGGCTTCGCTCAGGGTCCTCGGAATGACGGATGCTTAATGATATCTCGGAAAACCGGGCGTTTAAATTCCGGGCATTTTATAAGGAATGTCCAATTTTCTAGTTAGGAGGAAACAAGAAAATGAAAAAACGCATTTTAGCAATTCTGCTTGTGGTTGCGCTGCTGACTGTTGCAGCAGTGTTCACCGTACAGGCAGAAAGCACAGCTAAGACTCCTGCCGAAGCACAGACAATCATTGATGCTGCAAAGGATTCGAGTTTTACAAGCCTGTTTGATGGCGCAGCAGATACTGTGGACGCACCCTGTCCCGTCTGTGGCGATACTGTCACATGGTATCCTTTGGCTTCCGGCGCTTCCGGTCAGCTTGATGCTACAGATGCAGAGAGCTTCAAGGCGCACTACTATCTGGCTGAAAGCTTCAACGTTACTGGTAGTTATTTGAAGACTGTTGCATATGACAACGACGCAGATAGCGGCGTAGAGTACTGCCTGTATCTGAACGGCAACACCATCACCGCTGAGAGCCTTCGCGGTATCTTTGTCCAGTACGGCAGCACCCTGAACCTTCTGGGTGAGGCCGGTGGTATCACTGCAGCGGGTACCGGTACGGTGGCAACAAATTCTGCCCATCGCGGTGCCATCGACACTAACGGTGAAGTAAACGTTTACGGCGGCACATACCAGAACGTTGAAGGTACTGCGCGGTCTGTTGTTTCTATGCGTGCCTACGACTTCGCTTTCAATATGTACGGCGGCACCATCCAGAGCAATAACGATGCCTACGCTGTATACATGTACAACACCAGCAACAAAGGTGGCTTCAACGCTGTAGGCGGCACCATCGACGGCGGTGTGTGCATTGATATTGAAGGCGCGGATGTTTCTGTTGACGGCACTGCTGTCATCAACAGCGACAACGGCGGTCTGGATCTGACTGCGGGCGCTATGCTGACCCTGGGTGACGACCTGACTTCCGGCGCGGATATCACTGTTACTGTCAACGACGGTGCCTTCACCAATGAAAGCGCCAACGCAGGCACCATTGCCGCTGCCGGCTACATCAAGGATACCGAGACTGCAAAGGCAATCCGTGCTGTTGATAAAAAGCTGACTCTGGGCACTGTGAAGGATGCAGCAGACGCTATGACCTTCTCTGGAAGCACTACAGCAGTCTGCCCCTACTGCGGTTCTCTTGAAAACTGGACTGCGCTGGAAGGCAATCTTGCTGCTAATAAAACAGTTGCGTCCGGCCACTATTATCTGGCCGAAGGCGGAAGCTACACAAGTAAGTACCGTTACGAGGTTCTGAGCAAGGTTTGCGTTGTTCTAAACGGTCAATCTGTTGAATGTACCGAACACCGTGCGTTCCGGGTTCTTAAAAATGCTAATACCAGCGGCGAATTAACCATTATGGGAACAGGCAATGTTACTGGACTTACGACTGCAGCTAGAGGAGCGATTGAAGTTTATAGTGACCAGAAGGCAAGTGTGCCCGTAATATTGAACCTGTTTGGCGGCACCTATGCAGCTAACAACCCTAGTTCTGGTGGTGTTGTGATTAATACCAGATCTAGCACAGCAGCATACACAACACAAACAAATATTTATGATGGTACTATTATCAGCGGTCACGCGAATCAAACGAAGTCCTCTATCTTGATGCAGACGGGTAAACATACGATTAACATGTATGGCGGCACTATTAGTGGTGGCAAGGCTGTTGATAATGGCGGCAGTGTGTATGTCAATGGTGCATTCAACATGTATGGCGGCACCATTGAAAACGGCAATGCAAGCTCAAATGGCGGCAATATTTATGTGGAGGCTGGCACAGTTAAGATCGACGGCGGACAGGTAACCGGCGGCGATGCTGCCCGTGGTGGAAATATTTATGTTAAGGCTGGCGCTGCTGTTAACGTTTATGGCGGCAGCATCTATGGCGGCGAGGCCACAGAGTTTGGCGGTAACATTTACGGACTGGGTGATGTTGCTGTTTCTGGAGGTACTGTCTATGGCGGTACCGCGGCTAGCAATGGCGGTAACATCTACGTTTATACAGCTGGACTAAACATTACAGGTGGCAATATCTATGGCGGTACTGCTACTGCTAGCTATGGCGGCAATATTTACGCATTCAGCGCTACCAGCGCAACCATTTCCGGCGGTGAGATCGGTAAGGATGCCGAGGGCAATGTTGTCGGCGGCACAGCAGGACTGATCGGCGGCAACCTGTACCTGGCAGGTAATACTGCAGCGGTCGTCTCCGGCGATGCTGTGATCACCGGTGGTTCCGTTACTGCCGGTAACGGCGGCAACATCGGTGTTGGCGGCAGTGCGTCTCTGACGCTGAACGGCACCGACGATAAGCACCCCGTTATTTCCAATGGTACAGCCAACAATGAGGATGAAGCTACGGATGCAATGGGCGGCAACATCTATGTTGCTGGCACATTGGCGATGAATCATGGCGAATTGCTGGGCGGTTATGCTGACGATGGCGGCAGCGTTGCTGTTTATGGCGGTACTGCTACCATCAGCGGCGGCGAGGTCAACGGCACGGATGGTTATACGAATACCACTGATGATGGTGGTTTGTTCTTCCTGGACGAAGCAGCTGCGCTGACCATCAACGGAACAGCAGTTCTGAAAAACGGCAAGGTAACCGGCACCGGCGGTCTTGTATATGCCACAGGCGCCAGCAGCGTAACTGTTGGCGGTGAAGCTCAGGCTAATGAAGGTCATAATAATGGTGCTATCTATATTGGATCTTCTAGCAACTTTACGGTTGCTGCGGGATTCACCGGTAACGTACAGCTGTACAATTCTCCCGCCGAAGGTACTACCTATGGCAGTCAGTTGGTGAGCTCCGGCGCTGGTGCGTATACCTGCACCGGCGAGTACACAGGCATCGTCCGTTACCAGAACCTTACTGGCGCTTATCTGATCGCTGATGGCACTGCTCTTAAGATCTCTGGCGTTGT
The DNA here is from genome assembly GCA_045531275.1 of Faecousia sp. GTDB lineage: Bacteria > Bacillota > Clostridia > Oscillospirales > Oscillospiraceae > Faecousia. The sequence goes on along the minus strand of JAZSDS010000018.1, from coordinate 2,024 downwards.
TCTGTACAAGGACGGCGAAGTGGTTGCAGGCGCAGCCTCCAATGCGGATGCTGTTGCTGCGTTCGATCCTGAACTGCACGACTTCATTAGATCCTACACCGATCCTGTCTTTAATTTGACCAGCACAGATGTCAATTATGTCATCGACCTGGACGGTAAGGACATCACTGTCAACGGTGTTGAAGGCGCTAAGTTCTTTGCCATCGACACTGAAGCTACCTTTAATGGTCCCAGCGAAGGCAGCGCAACTCTGGGCGCAGGCGTTATCAACGGCGTTCAGTACAACTACGGTCTGAACAACAGAATCTACATTGGCCTTGGCGAGACTGTCGAGGGCAGCAATGTAGTTACCTGCCACCTTCTGGAAATGAAGGTCACCGGCGTTTCCCTGAGAAGCAGCGGTGACAGCGCAGGCATCTACTACTGGACTTCCCTGAAGTGCGACAGCGATCTGCAGACTAAGATCAATGAGTCCATCGCTGCAGGGGCCGGCTGCTACGGCATTATGTGCAACCTGGACACCTATCCTGATCTGGCTGCCAACGACGGTGTTATGGATGAGGACTGGCTGTACACTGCTATGACCTCCGGCATTAAGTTCGACGGCACGGAAATGACCGGCGGTCTCATGGAAAATGTTCTTACAACTGAAGCAAGAACTGACGGCGAAGGCAATCCCATCACCAACGATGTAGCCGGTAACTACAAGATCTGGGGTGTTCCCTACATCATGATCGCTGAGGATACCGACTTCAGCGGCAGTGATGAGATCTTTGTGATCCAGACTACTGCTGATAACTCCGCAAGCCTGAGCATGTACGATATCGTCGACAAGCTGAATACCTACATCGGTGAGAACAGAGCTACCCTGGGTGAGAAAGAGTACGCTCGTTATGTTGGCATCCTGAATGAGCCCAAGTTCATGTGGAGAGAATTTGCATTCACTACCGACGAGTGGGTTGCGCTGAAGGATTCTCTGCAGGCAAAGCTTGCTGAACTCAACGAAACAGCTGAATGAGGTGAATGATATGAAAGAATTGTATACTTCCCCTGAAGCAGAACTGTTTGCGTTTACTCCCGCTGAAGAGCTGGCGCTGAACCTGGACGACCTGGGTATTTCCCTGGGTGCTGCTGAGGGTGCTAACTCTCTGGCAGAATCTGACGCAAAGCTGCCCTTCAAGTTCTAAGAGCAGACCTCATATTCATGCAACACAGCCCCGCGGCATCCGCCGCGGGGCTATCTTTTTCACAGCATAGCCCTTGGGTAGGGCGGGGGCTTGCTCCCGCCGTTGTTTATCATTGGACATTTTTGCTGCGAGACCAAGGCCCGGTCCTACCACGACGCACTTGGCCCCTGTCATTGCGAGCACCGAAGGTGCGTGGCAATCCGGACCCCATCCTCTGTCATTGCGAGCACCGAAGGTGCGTGGCAATCCGTAATACCCAATGGGGGACGGATTCCCACGGTCGCTCCGCTCCCTCGGAATGACAGTAGGGCGGGGGCTTGCTCCCGCCGCACCCCGAAGCCTCCCTTGTGAAAGGGAGGTGGCTGCCCGCAGGGCAGTCGGAGGGATTGTAATGTATTGGAAAGGAACAATCCCCCAGTCTTTTTGCTATGCAAAAATCCAGCCCCCTTTCACAAGGGGGCCTTTCCTCTGTCATTGCGAACCAGTGACCGATGTCACTGGTGCACCCCAGGGTGGTCTCTCTTGTCGCTTTGCGACAATTCACCTCCTGGCAATCCGTAATACCCATTGGAGAACGGATTCCCACGGCCGCCCTGCTCCGCTCAGGATGACACATCAATTCTCCGGTATTGTCCTTACAATAATGCATAATCCCAATTTACATTCTAAGGCAGATATGGTATACTGTTCTCGAAATATGGAGGTGTGTATATGAAACATGAGACAAAACAGCGTCTACACACGGCTTATAGTTTGATACTTACCGCAACGCTAATAATTGCGGGTATTTGTCTGATCGTTGCCTGTTTGGGTATTTACCATTCCGGCGTCAAGCCC
>JAZSDS010000051.1:0-34426 GCA_045531275.1 Faecousia sp. | reverse complement strand
ACAATACCTGTGGCTTTCATATATATCTATCTCCTTATTTTACAAATTACGCTGTTAGTATCTGTAAAAGGCAGGAGATTATACCGCACAAAGCAAAAACTCCTCTGCAATAAACAGAGGAGTTTCTGTTAGAAAAAACATAGTTGTTAACAAGCAGGCAAACACCCAACTATTATTTTAAGCCACCATAATCATTTCTCTTAGAACGGCATACACTTGACCGTTATTATCGAAGATCATATCAACAACAGCAACCTCTGTTCTACCGTCGGTGTATTCTACGGTAATTGTCAGAGTATCGCTATATTCAGATAAAGCATTTGTTGGGTTTTCGTCAATCAAATCTGCAAGCTTGCTAGATATTTGCCAATACAATTCTACCCCACCCGATGTAGTTTTCGAACAAATCTCTGCAATGCCATTTTTGTCCAAGGCTATTATCATATTGCCGTTTGTTGTGCAAACACATCCGGTTGCCTTAGGATAAACATTTAGAATCCCTGTTTCAGTGGCAGAAATTGTTATCTTGTTGACTGTTTCGTAGTTTTCAAGCTGCACTACAAAGCGGCCTGTGTTTATGGTCGAAATTATAGCATTATCACGTCTCCATCGACCATAACTAACTTCTTCCGGATAAGTGGTATTCAGTTGTTCTGCATACGAGTCCTCTTCTTTTATAATCTCTAACAATTGTGATTCTGACATGCCTGCTATTTTGCGTATTCTGATTTCGGTTTTAAACGGAACTCGAATATCCTTTTGCAATTCTTTTTCGGATGAGTTATCCGTTGTGGCACTCAAAAGAACAAATGTGGGCTTGGCATTATCTAATCCAATAGTTGGAGTTAACTCATCAGGATCAATATAATCCTTTTCACCAACAATAATTGAATCACCCAACGTAGCAGGGGGTGGTCCGACAAACATTTCACTCTGCCACAACCCTATGCCAAGCAAGGCAATGAGGCATACACAGCACAACGAAGTTGCAATACTTATCACTCTTCTTTTCTTCCTCTGTTCCAAAACATAGCGATCTCTACGTTCAAGCAGATTGTTTGTTAATTCATCATAGTTCTTCATATACAAATCCTTCCTTATCAAGTTCTGATTTCAAAGCACATTTTGCACGGTAAACAAGGTTTTTCATTTGACGGGTATTCTTTTTCATAATAGCCCCTGCTTCAGCGCCGGTCAGGCCTTCGAAATAGAGCAGCCAGAGAACTTGCCGGTACTCCGTGTTTAGCTTCCTTAACACCCTATGTACGGCTATTTTGCGTTCTTCAATGATATAGAGTCTTTCCAAGTCGAACTCGTCTTGAATAAAGCTCTCCAGGTCATTGAAGGATGTATCCGAAAGTTTTGCATTATGCCGGAGATAATCAATCGCGATATTTCTTCCAATGGTATAGAGCCACGTTTTAAAAGTGTACTTTGAAATAAATCTCGGCTTTTTGGTAATGATCCTATAAAGTGTTTCTTCCATAAGGTCTTCGGCAACAGCTATGTTGTTTACGATGCCGTTAAGATAAAGAATCAACCCGTCACTATAATCCCTTACGATTTCCGCTAAGCCCTTGTCATCACCATCTAGGAAACGGCGGTAGCTACTTGCACCGTTGTCCATTGACTCACTCCTTTCTGAAAGATCGTTTTTAATCCTTTCATTTATTAAACGGATGACACCCAAATAGGTCTCACTTATTTTGTAAATATTATACCATAAACCGAAAAACGGAGTGGAAAATCCACTCCGCTTTTGCTATGTGTAAAAATATACATTATTATTCCCACAATACCTAATAATCAATATGATTATTATTCATAGTTTTATATCCTTGTATTTTTCGGCAGGAACTACCTGTGTGAACTTTTTATTCAATATAACAGGAGAAATAATTTCAGGTTGAAAAGCATTTACGATGTTCATCTCGATTCTTTGTATGTAGCGCTTCCCATCACAATTCTGCATAGATATATTGATCGCCAAAAATAGTGAAGGATATTTTTTGTTATCCCATTCTGCCACCTTTTTAAAAAGTTCATCAGGAACATTCAGAATAAAAGGAATAACTTCACCGGGTCCTATTGTTTGGATAGAAGCGGAATTGGAGCAGTTGTGCTTTTTTTCGTTAAACAATTCATTTCCCGCCAAAACCGCAGATTTAACCTCTGAAACACTGATGTTTAAAATGTCAGTTTCTTTAAGGTTCTTCAAGGCGAAAATCAACGCTGTTCCCATACAAGCAGTTTTTTCCCATTGCTTGTTGTATCGAGAAAAGCAACCGTCTACCAGCGTATTTAAATAGTTAGCTGTATTGCTTTGTTCAAATGATGTTTTTGTTATTCCCCTAATATCTACACAAGGCGTTTTTTTATCAATCTCTATTTCTAACAATGTCTGGCTTATATCGTTTGCTTCTTTTGTTTGCCAAACGGCGACCGCCGCCAATACAACAGTACCAAAATAACCCATATAGCCGTACCAAAAATCCGGATTGTCAAAAATATTGATCTTTGTCACAAAATAAACAACTAAGATCACTATAAAAGGCATCAACAAAAGTAGCAAGGACATCACAGGAATAAGCAATTTCTTCATTATGTACTTTCTCCTCTTATCTATGTTTTTCATAAGAATATCATAATTAACTGGATTTTTCAACGTAAACAAAAACGGGGTGAATTTGCCTCGCTTTTGCTATGTAAATATTTTGTGTTATTATACCGCGAACATCTACCCGTCTAACTATTCCTGTTGCTTTCATATATCTTTCTCCTTTTACGATACTTTACGGTGCTACCGTCCGACCTTGTCATTGCGAGGAGCGCAGCGACGTGGCAATCCGCATCCCTTGCCGCCAAAGGCGGCGCGGTGCTTTGCACCGCAAGAAAACGGATTCCCACGACCAGTTTGCGAACTGGTCTCGGAATGACAGAGGTAGTCGGCACCCGCCTACAATAATTTTACAAATTACGCTGTTAGTATCTGTAAACTGGCGGAGATTATACCGCAGGATTTACATTTTACTTTTGCCGTGCTATGATAAATAAAAAGGCGGTGATTATGTGGAACGTATCCTAACCGAAGAAGAATTAATTGCATATATAAAGCCATATTTGAAAGCGCAAGGATTTAAGAAAAAGAATAAGCGCTGGACAAAAGATATTGGAGAATTCACTCTTTGCTTTTATATTCAAGGTAGTTCCTATAATAAGGAAGATTATTACATTCGGCCAGGTGTATTTATTAATGCCCTTCCGTCAGCTTCATGGATGTACGGTCATATTATGACCGAGCTAAAGCAAACAACTCCAGAACAAGTTATGTTAGACTTTGAAAACTGGTATAGCAACTGGATAGATAAAAGCTTAATAAAAGAACGGCTACTTGCTTTTATAGAATGGGAGGAACGGAATCCATTGGAACAACGCCGAACAAATTTGGTTGACTATACCAACGGCCCTGTTCCTTCGCAAGAATTCTTTGCTGTTGATAAACAGACCAAGCAATATATCCTAAATAATTTCTAATTACAAAAGCGGAGTGAAATCACTCCGCTTTTGCTATGTACAGGTCAAAACATGTGGTTTTCGTCAAAATTTTCGCTTAAAAATTGCCAAAAACCCCAGTGCTTATAAGGCTTTATCGCACTTTTGTGTTATTATAACACGAGCCTCCACTCTTCTGACAATGCCAGTAGCCTTCATAATATATCTTTCTCCTTTACAGATGTTAGGATACGGATTCCCACGGGCGCAAGCGCCCTCGGAATGACACGCAAGTACGATAGCCACAGCGACTACCGAAAACCTCTGTCATTGCGAGCCAGTGCGCACACTGGCGTGGCAATCCGCTCCCCTACAATCATTTTACAAATTGCGCTGCGAGTCTGTAAAAGGCAGGAGATCATACCGCAAGGAAAGAAAAACGCCTCTGTGCAAAACAGAGGCGTTTTATCATGCTTATATTGCAACAAAAGGAATGTTGTTTTCTTTCGCATATTCCTCGGCAGCGCTGCCCTCCGGAGCGCGGATGGTAAGCCTGTCGCAGCCGTAAAACGCGCCATCACCGATATAGGTAATGCTATCAGGCAGGGTAACTTCTGTTAGATTTTCGCAATAGCGAAATGCCCACATTTCTATGTCTGTAACGCCGTCCAAAACGGCAACACTTGCAAGATCCTTACAGCCGTGAAAGGCGCAAAATGAAATGCTTGTAACCGTCTTTGGTATGGTGATGCTTGTGATAGGTTCACAATTAACAAAGGCCCTTTCAGCAATACGCGTGACATTATGGGGCAGGGTGATATTGTCATCCTTTCCCCAATAACCGTACAGCACGCCTCTTACAACAGCAAAGCCCTTTTCGTTTGCCAGACCGACGCAGCCCCGAAATGCAGTATCGTCAATATTTGTAATGCCATCCGGGATAGAGACGTTTGTAAGGCTTTTGCAATCCGCGAATGTACCGGGCAGAATTTCTGAAACGCCATTGGGTATGGAGATGCTCCTAAGGCTCGTACAACCTGAGAACGCACAGTGCCCAATGTATGCAACACTGTTGGGGATCGCGATGCTTACAAGGCCTTTACAGTCCTTAAACGAAAAGGCGGCAATGTATGTGATGCCGGCAGGTATGGTTACATCCGGGTCTGTACCTGTATATTTTACCAAAACGCTGTTTTTGATTACAAAATCCGCATTTGTCATTTCCAATCCCCCAATCCAGTTTATCATATCATAATCCCATTCTATTTTCAAATATGTACCACAAGCCGTCAACGCTTCTGCATGTGTAGTTATAGGCAAAAAGGCAACAAAACAAAGGCGCTGCCTTTGTTATAGAACTCAAGAATTCATATCCTGCACGGCTTGGTGGGCAGCCTGCTGCAAAACAGCGATTTTCTCCTCTGAGAGATCATAGTCAGGCCGCCAAAAATACGGGTTTTTCCCCGGATACGGTATTTGTTCCCTTAACAGAACCGAAAATTGACCATCCCTGGTACATCTACAAAAATCGCAATTCCATGAAGTCCCGGGCGGCTGATTTGTTTTGGAATTTTGCGGTTTCCTTCTATCAGAAGGATTCTATCTGAGACGATATAAAAGGGGAGTTGCCTGGCGCAACTCCCCTTCTTTTACGATATACTTTACGGAACTACCGAAAACTCGTGTCATTCTGAGCGAGCGTCAGCGAGTCGAAGAATCTACGCATTTTCAAAACTGCATGATATTAAGGTGCGAAGATCCTTCGTCCTCGTGCCTTCGGCACGACCCTCAGGATGACGGTGGTGGTCGGCAGCCGCCTACAATCATTTTACAAATTGCGCTGCGAGTCTGTAAACAAAGGTCGGTTATACCGCCCATTTGTGTTTCTCTTGGTTGATTATTTATTGGCGTTTTGATACAATGACATTGTTAGAATAAGCATTGAAAAGAAAGGAGCATGTTCCCATGACAAAGGCAAAAGCTTTTACCACTATAAACTATGTGCTTTCCGCCATTGGGTGGCTATTGGGAATGCTTACACTGCTCTTTAACATCTTGGGACTTTGGACACCTTGGCATCTTGCCGGCTTTGGATTTATCTTTTATATTCCTGTCCCCTTAATTTCACAATTCTTTGCAATCTATTTTTGCAATACAGCAGAAAAGAAGCTTTTGACCATGAACTTAGTTTCCTTTGTAATTTCCGTTTCTTTTGTATTATTGACTGTATTCGTGTTCACAAGATGGTTTTGGTGAAAAATGGGCGTGTTGCAAATTACGCAACACGCCCGATTCTTTTTTATTAGTATGTCAGGGTTTTGTCCTGATTGGTGGCCTGGGATTGGTGGGTCTGGATGCCGGTCAGCTCCTCCAGCACAGTGGTGTACACCTGCTGGCGGATAGGCTGGTTGGGAGAATAGAGCATGTGCTGGACATAGAACAGGCTGATGCCGTTGGGAATATCCACCGCAAGAAGCGCCCCTGCCGCGCCACCCCAGCCCACATCCGGACGGCTGCCACCGGCTTTCGGGGTCCACATACCCAGACCATAGCCGTGGGCCGCCTTTTGGGTATAGGCCTCGGTCTGCTCCGGGGTCAACCGGTCGGTAAACATCATTTCATAGGTTTCCCGCTTTAGAAGCTTTGTGCCACAGCGCAGCTCCTCGGCAAACTTAATGTAATCCTCCACAGTGGACACGCAGCCTGCGCCGCCGCTGGCATACTCAGTGCCGGGGCGGTACCAGTTGTCCTCCTTTACCACGGGCCTTTCCAGCTTGGTATCCCAGGCATAGTGGGTGGCAAGGGTATGGTACTGGTCCTTTTGCACCAGGAAGTCGGTGCGGTCCATGCCCAGAACATTAAAAATATGCTCCTTCACATACGCCTCAAACCTCTGGCCGGACCAGACCTCCACCAAAGCTGCCAGCACATCGTGGCAAAGGCTGTATTTCCAGCTTGTGCCCGGCTCGAACAGCAGGGGCACCTTGGGAAGCTGCCGCACAGTGTCCAGGGTGGGACAGCGGAAGTCGGTGGAGGCATAATACTGCCGCAGAGGAGGCGCGTAGACCGTATAGGAAAGGCCGGCGGTCATCTCGAAAAGATGGCGGATGAGAATGGGATTTTTCGCCTTTTGGACGCCATTGGGGGTCTTTACCGTCACCTGGGCAAACTCCGGGATATAGTCGGAAAGCTTGTCCTCCAGGGAGAACTTCCCCTGCTCCCACAGCTGCATGGCCGCTACGCAGGTAATTGGCTTGGAGCAGGAATAGATATGGTAGCGCTCGTCGCCCCGGATGGGGGTCTGGGTCTCCAGGTCGTTATAGCCGCCCTTGTGGCGCAGGATCTCCTTGCCGTCCTGATAGACCATCAGGTCAAAGCCGGGAACGCCCATATCCAGAAATTTCTGGCACAGGGCCTTGGTCTTTTCAAACATAGTATCATCTCCTGTGGGGATTATATCGCTTTCTGCCGCCGCCGTCAACGGAGAATCACAGCCTCAGGCCCTTGATGATCTCTCTGGCGGCCTTGTCTGCCGTGGTCATGTTGACGGTGTAATCGCAGATCCGGGCGTTGCCCATTTCCGCCTCCAGGGCCAGCAGGCGGCTGACCTTTTCCTCCACGCTGAGCTGTTTCTGGATCAGGTCCGTCAGCAGCTCCCGCCGGTCCCGGCGGATATAAATGGTGGTCACATTGGCAAAATGGGTCTTTAAGGCCATAGCGCCGCAGATATCCATAACCGTCAGCACATGCTTACCCCGGGAGAGGATCTCCTGTACATCCTCTTTCCGGGAGCCGTAGCTGTGGCCGGCGTACCGGGTGGACTCAAACAGCTCCCCTTTTTCGTACATTTCCCGGAAGGCTTCCAGGGTAATGTAGTGATACCACTCCCCGCCCTGCAAGCCCACAGAGGCGTCGGTGGTGTAGCTGATAAGCTTTTCTATGGACTTGCACTTTTTGGTCAGCTTTTTGGCGACTTCGCTTTTTCCGCTGCCGGAGGGGCCCACCAGCACCACGATCCCCGGCTCTGTCATTTCCGGGGCGTCGGCACGGACGCTGTAGCTCTGGGAGATCACCTCCACCAGCTTCAGAAACTCCTCATAATTGTTTACCGCCAGCACGCCGGTGGCGTCCTGGTTCCAGGGGCGGCGGAGCAGTATGGGATAGGCGGCATTGGCCCGGGTCACATTGTGCATACCGTCGTCAAAGAGGATGTCCACATCGATCTTATCCTTCCGGGAGCCCATGTAAATGTGGTCCGCCGGGATCTGGGGGAACAGCTCCATGATCCGCTGGGCCCGGATGCCCATAAACTGGGGGTAGACGGAGGTGGAGACGAAAACCTCCGTCATCCGGCAGAGCTTTTTCACCAGCTCCTTTGCCCCCTTCATCACCGGCTGGGTGCGGTAAAACTCCGGGTCCTGGAAGATCTCAAAGATCACATCCGCCCGGGTGCCCAGCTTGCCCCACCGGTCCACCTCATAGATGGACAACGGGGGGGCAAAATTGTACTTTTTGTTGGCCAGACGGATGGCGTAGGGGATACACTCCATCAGCACATCGTCGATATCCAGCGCCACGGAAAGTCGGTATTTCCGATTCATGACAAGCCCTCTTTTTTCCAAAAGTTTTTCTTTTCTACCAGTATAACACAGCTTTCGGAAAAAACAATTCCAAAAATTTGTCAAATTGTTGGTTTCTGTCCCGGGGAGGAGCTTGCCACACCAGTGTGCCCACTGATTCGCAATGACACATCTTTGATGATTATGGGGAGTGGCTGGATTTTTCGTGCTGGGTGCCGAAGTAAAAGCTCACCACCATAGAAATGATGATCATTACATTGTCGGCGGAGATGCTGCCCCGGAGGGCCAGCACCGCAAATACCGCCACCACCACCAAGGTGACGATGGTTTTGACCTTTATCAGGCCAGCCAGATTTTTTAGAATATCTTTCATAAATACCTCCTTAAACAATGGGCTTGTGGTAGGATTTCAGATCCCGGATGTCGTGCTCTGCCTCGTCCATGCGGCCCTCCAGCTTGAAGGTCCGCTCGATGAGGCTGTTGTGCTTGTTGACCTTCTCCTCCAGCTGGGACAGCCGGTACTGGGTCAGCTTCTGGGCTGCTAAAATACCAAACAGGCTTCCCAACAGTGTTCCGGCAAAGCCCAGGAGGGCTACGATAATGGCTTCGTTCATTACCGCCACCTCATTCCATTCCCAGAAGCTTTGCCATGGTCTTCTTTCCGGCGACGCCGTCGGCACCGAGACCCTTTGCCTTCTGATACTGCTTTACAAGAGACTCGGTTTTGGGTCCGAAATTGCCATCCGGATTGCAGCTGTAGCCTCTGCCGGTAAGCAGGATCTGCAGCGCCCGGACATTTTCGCCGGTCATACCCTTTTTCAGATTCTTCATTTCCATGGTGTAATCCCCCTTAGTAGATGTTGTTGTTTTCTGCGGAGCGCCGCCGAAGGTGGTGCGCCGCTGCTGGGCGTGGCTGTACCAGAAGGACTTTACAGTCCGGGTGTCGATATGTACGAAGGTGTCGTACAGGCCGATGCCCAGCACGCCGATACTCTCAGCATACTTGGCGATCTCAGCGGGCTTGATCCCATCGATGTGGAAGTCTGCCGCCTGGCCCAGGGTGTGGTAGGACCGGGGGGCGGCGTTGGCGACCCGGGCGTTGTGGATGGGGCAGCGGTAGGCAGTGAGGACTACCGGCTTGCCGAAATGATCCCGGATCTTCTGCAGGTACTGCACCAGCTTTTCGTCAATGGGTGTCTGGCTGCAGCAGCCTGCCCCCTGGCAGTCAAACTCCCGGGCCCGGAAATTGGCGGACAGCTTTGTGCTGCTGCCTTTTTTATATGCTTTCATTGCCAAGGTTATCGCCCCTTTCTTCTGTTTCTTCCCTGGGAAGCTCCTCCGGGGTCACTTCCCTCCATAGGGTGTGGTCTGCATCCACAGGCAGCACCACAGTCTTGCCGTAGGTCTCGCCGTCGGTAAGGTACATCCCCTCCTGGGCGGTTAAAATTCTTTGGGTAATTGTTTCGATTTTCATATTCTCCTCCTTAAAAGTACAGTGAATACTGGCGTGGGAACCCCATCCTTATAGAGGAGATTGCCACACCAGTGACATCGGTCACTGGTTCGCAATGACACAGTTTTAATGGTATTACTCAAATCAATAAACCAGGGTCCAGTTTTTGGCGGTGATCGTTGCCTTTTGGGCGTCGGTAAGCCTTGCGCCCACATCGGTGTGGAAGGTCAGGGTCTGGGCTGACTGCCCTGTCAGATCCTTTAGGTGGTCAATGATAGACTGCACACTATCATTTGTAAGGACGGCCGTTGCGGAAATGTTGAAATTCACATCAATACTGCCATCAATGGTGATGTTCTGCAATTTTTCGCATTTTGAAAACGGGTTTTCGTATTTAGTCACATTTATCAGTTTCAACAGTGGGATTGTTACGAGGTTCGTACATCCGCTAAACGTAAGATTTAGTTCGCCACCATATATTTCAATAGGCACTTTTGTGGAAGTTACGCCTGTCGCACCAGAAAATGTAAGATAGGAACCGTACCCGCCTCTACAGACGATGGGGTATTTCGGGTTAAAAATCTCGTCGGTCCAATAGCTTGAACGGAAGGCACTCTGGTAATTTGAGGCGTTACCATTCAACTGCAACACATCCCAGAAGCGGTGGTATTCGGCAGTCTGGCCGTCGGTGTAGCCTGCAGCGTAATCCTTTCCCGGGGTGGCCGTGACCAGAATGTCTGCCGGACAGTATTTGCCGGCGGTGGGCAAACGAGCTGATTTGCCACCCTCTACCTGGATGTTAAAGCTCATACTTCTTCCACCTCCCCCTGATAGACAGGCAGGGCGGCAAGGACCTGGGCTGTCATTTCCGCCTGGTCCGCCGCTGTCCAGTAGTCCACGCCCCTTTGGGGGGTGTAGCCGTCGGCGCCCTGAAGCTGGCCGGCATCCAGCTTCTGCTGCACCTCATCCAGCAGGGTGGTGGTCCGGCTCACCAGCTGGGTCAGAGCCTCCACCTCCGCCTCTGCCGCCGGGGTGTCCCCCTGGGAAAAGACTGCCGGGTGGACGGTGATGGCAAAAGCTGCCGAGGTCACCAGGCAGTCATCCCTGCCGTAAAGCTTTACCTCGCAGTCCAGATTGCCCGGCCGGGCGGTGGTCTGGGGGGTCACCTGATAAATAAGGGTATTACCCTCCCGGACGCAGGGGTTGTAAATAGGATCCTCGTCATGTCTTTTGGCTGTGAAAACACAATAGCAATCTTCCCGGATGGGATAGGGCTTGCCTCCGTCTGTCAAGGTGATGAAGATCCGTCTGCCGGTGTCCCCCTGCTTCATCTCCAGGGCTGCCGGGACACGGCCCGCCTGCAGCTCCAGAGAGAGTCTGTAATTGGATTGTTCCATGGTTGTTCCTCCTTTGTTTTTCTATAGGATACCATAGGAACCGGTTTACCGGGAAGTCCTACCTAAAAGAGCGAAAACCCGTTGGGGCAGTAAGACTTTCCCGGATCATAATTTTCAAAATGATCCCCACTTTTGCCACTAGCTTTTTCCTCCGTTTTGGGGTATGATAGTGGGGCTATAAAAGGAGGAGATCTGCTTGCTCAGACGCTATGTAGGCGACAGGGCTTTTTACCGCCGGGTGCTGGCGGTGGCGCTGCCCATTATCGCCCAGAACGCCATTACCAATTTCGTGTCGCTGCTGGACAACCTGATGGTGGGTCAGCTTTCCACTGCCCAGATCGGCGGCGTTACCATTGTTAACAACAACCTGCTGTTTATTTTCACCCTCTGCGTCTTTGGCGGCGCGGCGGGAGCAGGTATTTTCACCACCCAGTTTTTCGGCTCCGGAAACCAGGAGGGCATCCGCCATACCTTCCGGTTTAAGCTGCTGGTCTGCGCCGCTCTGGCTCTCCTGGCGGTGGGGCTGTTCCTTGTGTTCGGTGACAGCCTTATCGGCCTGTACCTCCGGGGCGAGGGCGACGGCGCTGTGGCTGCGGATACCCTGTTCTACGGGCGGCAATATATGCTTGTGATGCTCATTGGGCTACTGCCCTTTGCCCTGACCAACGCCTACGCCGGCACATTGCGGGAATGCGGCCATGCCACAGTGCCTATGGTGGCAGGTCTCATTGCCACCGGGGTAAATTTGATATTCAACTACATCCTCATTTTCGGCCATTTTGGGGCCCCGGCAATGGGGGTGGTTGGCGCGGCGGTTGCCACCGTGATCTCCCGGTATGTGGAGCTTGCCATTGTGGTATTCTGGACCCACAGCCACAGCCGGCTGCTGCCCTTTGTGAAGGGGCTTTACCGCAGCCTGTACATTCCCGGAAGACTCCTGAAAGCCATTGTTATCAAGGGTATGCCCCTGCTGCTGAACGAGGGACTGTGGTCTCTGGGTATGGCTATGCTGAACCAGTGCTACAGCTTCTGCTCTTTGGATGTGGTGCCGGCACTGAGCATTTCCACCACCTTGTGTAATCTTCTAAGCGTAGTGTTCCGGTCTCTTGGTAACACCGTGGGCATCATCACCGGCCAGATGCTGGGAGCAGACCGGCCGGAGCAGGAGCTGCGAAGCGAGAACCGGAAAATGACCGCCCTGTGCGTTGCCTCCGGCCTGGTGTTCGGGGCGCTGATGGTGGCCATCAGCAGCATTTATCCCAAGCTATACAACACCACCGACGCGGTGCGGCAGTTGGCAGCGGGGCTGATCATCATTTCCGCCCTGGACATTCCCCTCCAAGCCTATATTTTCCCGGTGTACTTTACCCTGCGGTCCGGCGGCAAGACCGTTGCCACCTTCCTGTTTGACTGCGGCGCTATCTGGGGGCTGAGCCTGCCTCTGGCGTTCCTGCTGAGCCGCTTTACCCCTATGGGAATTCTTTCTATCTTCGCCATCTGCACCGGCGTGGATGTGATCAAATGCGTCATCGGCGCTTACATGATCCGCAGCGGCTCCTGGATCCAGAATCTAACTGTGCAATAAAAGACAGGGCGGAGTTTTATTCTCCGCCCTGAAATTATATCCTTCTCAACAAAAATGAAGTATGCCCTGCGGGCATATGAAGTGCATCTGCAATGCATGAAGTATGCTTCGCATATGAAGTTTTTCTTTCAGAAAAATTGTAGTGTCGGCTTTGCCGACCTATTTAAATCATCCGCACAGCGGATACCATAATTGCCGCAAGGCGGCAACCTCATATGGCAAGGCTATACTTCATAGCGGAGCTACTTCATACGCCAAAGGCGTACTTCATTGCCCAATATATTTTTTGTTAAATTTCTTCTTGCGGGGTAGAAGTCCAAATTCTTTTGTGATATAATGAGCAAAAGTATAACTAAAATTGCGGAGAGATAGAATTATGTTGGAACTTTTAGCGCCGGCCGGGTCCATGGAGGCCCTGCGGGCAGCCGTGCAAAACGGCGCCAACGCGGTGTATCTGGGCTGCGGCAGCTTCAACGCCCGCCAGAGCGCCAAGAACTTTACCCCCCAGGCGCTGACCGAAGCAATTAAATATTGTCATATCCGCGGTACTGCCGTTCACCTGACCCTGAACACCCTGGTTTCCGACCGGGAGACCCAGGAGCTCCAGGAGCTGATCCGCCATGCCGCCCGCAGCGGCGTGGATGCCTTTATCGTCCAGGATCTGGGCGTGGTGCGGCTGTGCAGACAGATCGCCCCCCAGATCCCCATCCACGGCTCCACCCAAATGACCGTCCACTCCCTCCCCGGCGTCCTGCTGTGCGCTGCCTGGGGCATGACCCGGGTGGTCCTGAGCCGGGAGCTGAGCCGGGAGGAGATCCGCTATATCTGCCAGAACAGCCCCATTGAGATCGAGGTCTTCGGCCACGGCGCTTTGTGCATGAGCTACTCCGGCCAGTGCTATCTGTCTGCCGCCATTGGCGGACGGTCCGGCAACCGGGGCCGCTGCGCCCAGCCCTGCCGCCAGAGCTACGGCTACGGCAGGTGGCAAAACCGGTATCCTCTGAGCCTGAAGGACAACTGCCTGGTCCACTACCTCCAGGACCTGGAGGCCATGGGCGTGGCATCTATCAAGCTGGAGGGACGGATGAAGCGGCCGGAATATGTGGCTGCTGTCACCGGGGTGTACCGAAAAGCCCTGGATGCGGGCAATGTGACCCGACCTATGCTGGAGACCCTCCACACCGCCTTTAACCGTCAGGGCTTTACCGACGGCTACTATACAGGAAAAACCGGGCAGAATATGTTTGGCATCCGCACCGACACCAAGGAAGACCCCCGGTGGAATCAGCAGATGCGAAAGACCTATGAGTCCGGGGAAAATCCCCTGGTGCCTGTTACCTTCCAGGCCACTGTCACCGCAGGCCGGTTCAGCCTCACCGTCACCGACCCGGAGGGCCGAAGCTGCACCCTGGAGGGACAGCCCCCGGAGCAGGCCCGGGTAGCGGAGCTGACAGAGGATGCTCTGGTTTCCCGGCTCCAGAAAACCGGCGGCACCCCTTACCGCTGCGCCCAGGTCCATGCCAGCATCGTTCCCGGCGTGACCCTGTCAGCCGCCGCCATTAACGCCTTGCGGCGGGATGTGCTGAATATGCTCACCGCCCAGCGGGCCCGTCGGGAAGAGCCCCGGCTGGGCCGTCCCCGTCCCATTCCCAATCAGGGCGGTGCCCGGCGGCATCCGGAGCTGACTGTACAAGTATCCAGCAGAGACCAGATCACCGGCCGCCTTCTGAAAATGGCACCCAGCGTGTTGTATGTGCCCCTGCACATTCTGACCCAGGACCCGGAATTCTGCCGGGAGCTTTGCCGCAGAGCCCATGTCTGTGCGGTGCTGCCCCGGATCGCCCACGACGGCGAGCTGGAGGGCCTCCGCCGGGATATGGCAGCCGCCCGTCAGATGGGCGTGGAGGAAGTGCTGGCAGGGAATTTGGGCCTTATCAGTGTTGCCCGGGAGTGCCGTATGGCTGTCCGGGGAGATTTCGGACTGAACCTTTATAATTCCGGGGCATTGCTTGCCGCCCGGGAGCTGGAGCTGACCTCCGCCACCCTGAGCCCGGAGCTGACCCTGCCCCAGATCCGGGATATGAGCAAGGCCCTGCCCTGTGAGCTGCTGTGCTACGGCAGACTGCCCCTTATGGTTACGGAAAACTGCCTGATCAAAGGCCGTACCGGCCAGTGCAGCTGCCACCTTGGACCCACAAAGCTGATGGACAAGACCGGGGCGGAGTTCCCTGTGATGCGGGACGGCGATTCCTGCCGCAGCGTTCTTCTCAACGGCAAGAAGCTCTACTGGCTGGACCGGCAGAACGACCTTTCCAAGCTGGGCCTTTGGGCCACAAGGCTGTCCTTTACCACAGAGAATCCCAAGGAGGTGGACCGTGTGCTGGCCGCCTGCTTAAATCCCACCCCCTTTGACCCCGGCGCATGTACCAGAGGACTGTACCTGAGAGGGCTGGAGTAAAAAAGTGCACAGTGCACAGTGCATAGTGCACAGTGCATCGTGTACAACTCCCGTCCCCTGTCATTGCGAACCAGTGCGCAATGACTGTTGTTTGATAGAGCGAGGATTATTATGGATGTAATATTGGCGTCTGCGTCGCCACGGCGGCGGGAACTGATGGGCCTGTTCCGGGTGCCCTTTTCCGTCCGGGTGGCAGATATTGACGAAACAATGAACAAAACGGCTTCGCCGGACCGGGAGGTTGCCCGGGTCAGCCGGCTAAAGGCCCTGGCTGTTCCCCGGGGAGAGGACGACATCGTCATCGCCGCGGACACCATTGTGGTCTGTGACGGACAGATCCTGGGAAAGCCTAAGGACCGGGAGGATGCCTTCCGGATGCTGAAGCTGCTGTCCGGACGAAACCACCAGGTGATGACCGGCCTGACGGTGCTCCGGGGCGACAAGGTCCGGGTCTGCACAGAGGTGACCCACATCCACTTCCGCCCCCTGTCCGACAGGGAGATCCTGTCTTATATTGCCACCGGGGAGCCTATGGATAAGGCAGGCAGCTACGGCATCCAGGGCGGCGCGGCTCTGTTTGCGGAAAAATTGGTGGGAGATTACTTTAATGTAGTGGGTCTGCCGGTGTGTCGGCTGGGTCAGATCCTAACTGAACTTGCCCCGGATTTGATGGAGGATACCCAATGAAACATTTCTTTTCGTCCCGTGTGCGGACTGTTCTGGTGCTGGCGGTGGCGCTGGCAGTGATCCTGGCAGTGGTCAGCAATCTTACCGGCCTCAGCCTGGGAGATATGGTGGTGAAGGGGATTCTGACCCCTATCCGCACCGGCGCCAGCAAGCTGACTGAGCAGGCCCAGCAGATGTATAACTATATGTTTGAATACGAATCCCTGGCGGCTGAGAACAGCGCCCTGAAGGAAAAGCTTTCCCAGATGGAGGAGGATGCCCGCCAGGCGGACTCCATCGCCCGTGAAAACGACCGGCTCCGGGCCTTGCTGGGGCTGACCCAGGCCCACGAGGACTACAAGCTGGTGGACAGCTATATCATTTCCCGCAGCTCTCAGCAGTGGTCCAGCACCTTTACCGTCAACAAAGGCACTTCCTCCGGCATCCAGACCGGCATGTGCGCTGTGTCCGCCAACGGCGAGCTGGTGGGACTGGTCAGCGAAACCGGCAGCAACTACGCCGTGGTGAAGACCGTGCTGGACTCCTCTTTGGAGATCAGCGCCAACATTGCCTCCTCCGGCTACAACGGCATGGTCCAGGGCGGCTACTCCACCGGCCTGGAGGGACTGCTGCGGATGGACTATCTGCCCAGCTCCGCGGTGATCCGCAACCACGACCAGGTGGTGACCTCCGGCTCCACTGTGTACCCCCGAAATCTGATCCTGGGCTATGTGGGGGACGCAGGCTTTGACGACACCGGCGTTGCCAAGTACGCCCTGCTGGAGCCTGCTGTCAATGTGGGCAGTTTGGAGCAGGTGTTTATTATTACCGAATATAGCGCCGGGTGAGAATTATGGCAAAAAAGTACGAATTTAAGCCGGATAAGGCCGGTTCTGGCTTCTTAAGCAAGCTGTTTCTTACAAAAAAACAGCGCCGGTCTGCGCTGAAATGGGCCCTGTATGCCCTGGTGCTGGTGGTGCGTTCTGTTTTTCAGGATGTGCTTTTGTGCCGGGTGCGGCTTTTTGGGGCATCCACAGAGCTGGTGCCCTGCGGCATTTTCCTGATCTGTGTCCTGGAGGGCATGGAGCGGGGCAGCGTCTTTGCCCTGGTGGCCTCCCTGCTTTACCTGTTTTCCGGCACGCCCTCGGGGGTGTACACCATTGTGTTCATCACCTGCCTGGCGGTGCTGGTGACCTGGCTGCGGCAAAGCTATCTGCAAAGCGGCTTCCCTGCCGCCATGCTGTGCACTGCTGTGGCAATGCTGGGCTATATGCTTCTCAGCTTTTTCATCGGACTGTTTTTGGGGCTTACCACCTTTTCCCGCATTGGCAGCTTCTGCCTTACCGCCCTGCTGACCATGCCGGCGGCCCCAGTTTTATACCCTGTTTGCAAAGCCATTGGCGGAGGTGACACATGGAAAGAATAACAAAACGCCGTGCCCTGCTGGTGGTTCTGGCCTTTACGGCGCTGATCCTGTTTTTCGGCTTTAAGCTCTATGACCTGCAGGTGATCCAGACCGGCGGCAAAACCGACAATGTCACCACCTTTACCACCATGACCCGTGTGAAGGCCGCCCGGGGCGATATTCTGGACACCAACGGCAATGTGTTGGTCAGTAACCGGGCCAGCTACGACCTGGTGATCAACCACTATGTGCTGCTGACTGCCGACGGCACCAACGAGCATCTGCACCGGCTGGTGAACCGCTGCAAGGAGGCAGGCATCGAATACACCGAGCACTTCCCCATTTCCATGGAGCGGCCCTTCGTCTACACCCTGGACGATTACAACTCCTCCTGGCAGAACTACTTCCAGATCTACCTGAACATGGTGGAGCTGGACTCGGATATTTCCGCGCCGCTGCTGGTAGCGCGACTGCGCAGCTACTACAACATTCCCGCCCAGTGGACCGACGAGGAGGCCCGGCTGGTCATTGGCCTGCGCTATGAGATGGACCTGCGCAGCTGTGTGGGCAGCCTGCCTAACTACCTGTTCCTGTCTGATGTCAGCGACGAGAATCTATCAACCATCATGGAGCTGAATATCCCCGGCCTGATGGTGGAGGCCTCCACCGTCCGGGAATACAACACCAAATACGCCGCCCATATTCTTGGCTTCGTAGGCGCTATGAATGCGGAGCAGTGGGAGAAATACAAAAACGACCCAGACTACTCCATGGACTCGGAGATCGGTCAGGACGGCTTTGAGCGGGCCTTTGAGGAGTACCTCCACGGCGTGGACGGGCTCCGGGTGGACGAGGTCACCACCGACGGCACCCTGGTACGGTCCTGGTATGAGCAGGAGCCCAAGGCCGGCTCCAATGTGGAGGTTTCCATCGACATTAATCTCCAGCGCATCGCCGAGGACAAAATGGACCAGGTCATTACAAATCTCCGGGCTAACCCGGATATGGACGGCCATGATGCCCAGGGCGGCGCTGTGGTTGCCATCGATGTAAAAACCGGTCAGGTGCTGGTATGCTCCAGCTACCCCACCTACGACCTTACCAATTTCTTTGAAAACTACAACGAAATTCTGGAAACAGAGTACGACCCCCTGTACAACCGGGCTCTTATGGGCATCTATCCCCCCGGCTCCACCTACAAAATGTCCATGGTGGTGGCAGGCATCAACTCCAAGGTCATCAATTCCGGCACTGTGGTCTACGACCGGGGCGTTTACGACAAATACGGCCCGGACTTTGAGCCCAAGTGTCTGTACTACACCAACTTCGGCATGCTGCACCAGAACATGACTGCAGCCTCCGCCCTGCAGGTGTCCTGCAACTACTTCTTCTACGACCTGGCCGACAAGATCTCCCTCAGCGCCATGGATTCCACTGCCAAGGGCCTGGGCTTGGGAGAGCTCACCGGCGTGGAGCTGCCGGAAAGCAAAGGCCACCGGGCCAACGAGGAGACCAAAAAGGAAATGTACACCGGCGAGCACGCCAACTGGTACAAGGCGGACCAGATCATTGCCGCCATCGGCCAGTCCGACAACCGGTTTACCCCCATTCAGCTTTGCGTCTACGCCTCCACCCTGGCCAACCGTGGCACCCGCTACAGAGCCACCTTCTTAAACCGGGTGGTTTCCGCGGACTACCGAAATCTTCTGTTCCAGAACCAGTCCTCTGTTATGAGCACCTTTGATATTTCCGACGATGCCTACAAGGCATATACCGAGGGCATGTATCTGGTTACCCACAAAACCGCCGACTGGACCGGCACCGCCTATTCCACCTTCGCTGACTACCCCATTGCCGTTGCGGCAAAGACCGGTACTGCGGAAACCGGCATCCTGGGCACCTCCGACAACGGCGCCTTCATCTGCTACGCCCCGGCGGACGATCCACAGATCGCCATTGCGGTGTACGGCGAGCGGGCAGGCCACGGCAGCTCCCTGGCAACCATCGCCAAGTCCATGCTGGACGCCTACTTTGATGTGGGCCAGATCGGCGACGTGAACACCTATGAGAACCAGCTGAGCTGACTTGCCATGCCTCCCCCCATCACCTTGTCATTGCGAACCAGTGACATAGGTCACTGGTGTGGCAATCCGTTCCTCTAAGCATTTCACCTAAACAGAAAGACAACAAGATGAATTATTATGTATATATTCTTTCTAACAAAACAAATACAGCCATATACACTGGCATAACAAAGGATTTGGTGCGTCGTGTATATGAGCATAAACACGAATTAGCAGACGGAAGCTTTACCGCAAAGTATGGGATCCATAAGCTGGTATATTATGAAACAACTGGCAGTGTTCGTTCTGCCATTGAAAGAGAAAAGCAAATCAAAGGATGGAATCGTGCAAGGAAGAACCGGTTAGTCGAAAGCATGAACCCCCTATGGACAGACTTGTATAAATCGATACTGCCCTAAGGGACACGGATTGCCGCGTCGCCTTGCGGCTCCTCGCAATGACAGAGAACCGAATAGCATTGCGAGGGAAGAGGAATTGCATATGCATACATTTGAAAAAATCAAAGCACTGTCTGACGGTCTGGAGCAGGAGCTGGTGGAGCTGCGGCGGGATCTTCACAAGTACGCCGAAGCCGGCTGGTTTGAGATGCGTACCTCCTCTATCATCGCCAGGAAGCTCACCGAGCTTGGCTATGAGGTGCTCACCGGCGAGGATGTGTGCCAGCCGGATGCCCGGATGGGCGTTCCTTCCCAGGAGGCCTTGGAGCAAAACTACCGGCGTGCGATCCAGCAGGGCGCTGACCCGGAATTCGTGGAGCGCACCAAGGGCGGCTTCACCGGCGTGATCGGCATTTTGCGTCGGGGGGAAGGCCCCACCCTTGCCATGCGTTTTGACATTGACGCTTTGGGCGTTATGGAATCTGTTGATGATGACCATGTGCCCCAAAGCCTTGGCTTCGGCTCTGTCAATGCCGGTGTTATGCACGCCTGCGGTCACGACGGCCACACCGCCATCGGCCTGGGCGTTGCCAAGGTGCTGACGGAGATCAAGGACCGGCTTCACGGCACAGTAAAGCTGATCTTCCAGCCTGCGGAGGAAGGTGTCCGGGGGGCAAAGGCCATTGTGGAAAAAGGCCATTTGGACAATGTGCAGTATTTCCTTTCCGGCCATGTCCATAAAAAAGACCCGGAAGACCCCAGCTATGTGACCCCCGGCTGCTATGGCTCTCTGGCAACACGTAAATATGATGTTGTCTATCGGGGTCTTGCCAGCCACGCCGGCGGCGCTCCCCAGCTGGGCAAAAACGCTTTGCTGGCGGCTGCCACCGCGGTGGTGAACCTGTACGCCATTCCCCGCCACGGCCAGGGGGCTACCCGGATCAATGTGGGCACCCTCCATGCCGGTTCCGGCCGGAATGTCATTGCCGACGAGGCGAAAATGGAGCTGGAGGTCCGGGGCGCCAACACGGACATCAACCAATATATGTGCGCGTATGCCGAAAGGATACTCCGGGCCGCCGCCGAAATGCACGGCTGCACCTGCGAGCTGAGGCTCATGGGCGCGGCAGACTCTCTTACCAGCGACAAAGCCCTGGCGGAGCGAATCCGGGATGTGTGTACCGAAAAGCTTTGTGTGCCGGTGGCCCAGGACCTGATGATCCAGACCTGGGGCAGTGAGGATGTTGCCTACATGATGAACCGGGTCCAGGAGCAGGGCGGTCAGGCCTGCTTTATGCGGCTGCTGACCCCCATGGCAGGGCCTGCCCACAACCACCGGTTTGACATCGGTGAGGAAGTGCTGACAAACAGCGTCAAGGTGTTCTGCGCCATGGTGCTGGACATATTGGGATAAAAGTAGCATATTGAAAAATACACTGTCATTCCGAGCCAGTGCACGCACTGGCGTGGGAATCCGTCCTCCTATTGCCCCAAAGGGGCAATACGCTGCGCAGCAGCGCAAGAAAAGCGGATTGCCACAGGGCTAAAGCCCTTCGCAATGACAGCGTTTTTCTTCTGCTATATTTTAGAAAAGAGGGAAAGCGGATGCTTTCCCTCTTTTTACCGTCTTGTAACACTGTGGAGCATACCCAGCAGCTTTTCCAGAGGGAGCTTTTTGGCTCTGTCCTCCATGGCTGCCGCCGTCTGCTCCATGGCTTTTGCCCACTGGAGGGCGGTCATATTCCCCCCTGCTCCCAGGGTCAGGTAGGGACAGTCGCTGAGCTTCACGCCCCCAAACCGCTTGGCAAAGGTTTGCAGGCTGCCCAATGCCATGGCATAGGGCGCAAGGCGGAAGAAATGCTCCGGGTCTGTGTCCAGAAGCTGCCGCAGCTGCTGTTTGTCAGCGGTGCGGAAATAGTGGCCCAGGCCCTGAAGCTGAGCCTGCACTTGCCGCCCCTGTTCGGTGCGGCGGCCAGCCCAACCCAGCAGCAGTCCTGCTGCCAGCAAGCCAGAAACCATCCATGCCCCAAAGACAAACTCCCCTGCCAGTGCCCCCAGCAGCAGCCAAAGCCCTGCCAGGGCCAGGCCGGTGTACAGCTTGTCCTTTCCACGAAGGCCTACGCCGCTGCTCCAGAGCTGGATCAGCCAGCCGCTGTAGCCGCCTGCAGCGCCCAGAAGCACCACCAGCACGCCCTGCAGCGCAGCGCCGCTGCCCAGTGCAAGGCCCATGCCTGCGCCGCCGAAAAGGCCAATGCCGGAGGCTATCACCCGGAAGGCAGTGTTGTTGCCTGTATGCCTGTGCATCAGCTCTGCCACCAGCGCCGGACGCTGGGAAAGCTGCCGGTGCAGGCTGGCGTAGGCATAGCCGGTGGTATCCACAAGCTGCCGCTTGCCAAAAAGCTTTTTGAAACAACGCTGCTCGAATTCGCTGCACTCATTGCCCATATCCATCCGTTTTTCCAGCAGCACCTTGCCCTTTCTGTCTACCCGGATGAGAAGATAGCCAAGCTGGGCCCAGCCCATGACCAGAGAGGTCAGGTCCACACCCTTCATGGCCTTTACGCAGCCCAGCACACCGGCGTTAAAGCCCTGGGGAGGCTGGCTGCACTGCTGATACCGCCAGGGAATGTGCCGCAGCATAAGAAGCCAGTACAAAAACGCCACCGCGGCGCAGATGCCCATGGCCAGGGACATGGTGCCCACGCTTTGCTTTTCCACAATGGACCGGGGGAACATCTCCTCGGTGACGGAAAGCAGCATGGTCAGGGTCTCGTGGTCCTTCATAGCCTGCAGGGTAACGCCGGAAACAGTAGCCCCCTCTACGGTATAGGTCAGGTGTTCTTCGATGCCTGCCTGGTGGTAGCCGCTGGTAAAAGCCGGCAGGGCAGTATTTTCCCCCGGCAGGGTAACGGAAAAGCTCAGGCTCTCCACCGGGTATTCAAAGCCGGACAGCAACGGCAGCTGCAGCTGCTGGGTGTCCTCTTCGGTAATAACGATCACATCGTGGAGAGAATACTGGATATTCACCGTAATATCTCCCACCACATTGTCTGCGTACCGGGAAAGATTGATCCTGCGGACCTCCCCGGACCGGGAGGCGGTGACACGGGAGCCGTTGACAGCTACTGCCGAGGCATCCCTGGGAATGGGAAAATAGAGCTTCTCCACCGGCTGCTCCAAATGGAGGGTCAGGGTCATGGACACCTGACAGCCGCCGTCGGGGGACACGGTGGCAAAGCTATTAACAGAGGAAGCAGCCGTGGCCGCCTGGGCCACTGTGGCCAGAGTCAGCACCAAAAGCAGCGCTGCCAAACTGTTTCTCAAATGCCGCATTTCGGTGCTCCTTTCCAACAAAATTCGACAAAATTTACTTATAATCTACCACAGGCAGAACAAAATTGCAAGTTAATGCAGGATGTATAGTGCGCAGTGCAAAGTGCATAGTGCATAGATTCGGTATCGGCTTCGCCGATGATTGAAATCCGTCGCCAAAGGCGACACAATAACTGTGCACTGTGTCCTACCCCTCAAGGATCTCGAAGCCGCAGAGGTAGGCAGGCACTGCCTTTACATTGTTGTGGCAGTTTTCCGTGTCGTTGACCTGGGGTTCTTCTCCTGCCAGCAGCGCATCCACCATGGCAGCGCACCGCTCCACCAAAAGAGCTGTATCCTTTCCCACTGTAAATGCCTGCTTGCCCCCGGACAGATGCTCCGGATGGGTATTTCCCTGGCCGGTGATCAAGGGCCATTTCTCGCCGGATTTGTAGCCCGCCGCCTCCAAAGCGCTGATGCAGCCGGCAGCCAGGCTATCGGAAGCTGCGCAGCAAATATCTAAGGTCTGCTGGGCATAGTATTCCTTCAGATAGTCGGCGCAGTTGTCCCGGGCAGCCGTTTCCTCCCAGTCCACGATGCAGGTATCCTCAAAAGCCGTCCGGCCTGTGAGACACATCAGGGTCCCCGTTTCCAGGTAGGGCTGCAGCTCCAGCATAATGCCCCGGTACAGCTCCAAAGCGCCGCTGTCCTCGGGAGAGCCCATGAAAAACTCAATGGTATAGCTCTCCTCCGGTTTTGCTGTCTCCAGGTCCTTTGCGGCTACGATATGCCGGCCCAGCTGCCGGCCCATTTCCCGGTGGTCAAAGGCCACATAGTAATCCACATAGGCGGTGTCCATGAGAAGCCGGTCGTAGGCGATGACATGGATGCCTGCCTCTCCGGCAGTCTCCACCGCCTGGGTCAGCAGGGCAGAATCCACCGCCGCCACCACCAGGCAGTCCACCTTTTCCCGGGTCAGGTCCAGAATTTGCTGGGCCTGGGTCTGGGCGTCGCCCTCTGCGTAAACCAGCCGGACGCGGTAGCCCAGGTTCTCCAGCTCCTGCTGCAGGGTCTGTCCCTCGGCGTCCCAACGGGGGTCCTGCTGATCCGGCAGGCAAATCCCCGCCACCATATCTGCCCGACTGCGGCTTTCCGTAACGGCGGCAGTGGTTTCGGAAGTGGTGCCAGAGGGTGTTTCGGGGGAGGCACATGCCCCCAAAGCCACCGTCAGTGCCGCCAGAAGCAAGCACAGGATCCGCTTTTTCAACATGTCCTCCCCCTTAATATCAGCGTTTATTCTTTTTGTAAATGATCTGCAGACCCTTTAACAAAAGGTCCTCGTCATAGACCACATCATGCCGGCAATGGGGCACGATCTTGGCGGCGATACCGCCGGTGGCCACCACCCGGGCAGGACAGCCCAGCTCTTCCTCGAACCGGTCGATGATACCGTCCAGCATGGCGGCGTTGCCGTACACCGCGCCGCTTTGCATACTCTCGGTGGTAGTGGTGCAGATGCTCTTTCTGGGCGCTTCGATAGGCACCTTCTGCAAAAGGGATGTGCCGGATGACAGGGCATTCATAGACAGGGCCACACCGGGAATAATAGCGCCGCCAATATAGCGGTTACCCTTGTCCACCACTGTAATGGTAGTTGCAGTGCCCATATCCACCACGATGACAGGCAGCTCAAAATCCGTCATGGCGGCAACGCTGGCTGCCACAATGTCACTGCCCAGGCTGGCGGGATTCTCGATCATAATATTCAGACCGGTCTTTATCCCCGCCCCTACCACCAGGGCCTTGCAGCCGATGATCTTCTCCACGGCGATCCGGAATATCTCCGTCAGGGGCGGCACCACGGAGCAGATAATGGCCCCTTCAAAGGCGGCGCAGTCCACCCCGTTGTACTCCAGGATGGTTTTCATGCCGGAGGCGTACTCATCCTCGGTTTTTTTCAGGTCCGTCACCATCCGGAACAGAGAGGTAGTGCCCTTTTGGTCGTCCAGACAGCCGATGACCACATTGGAATTTCCAATATCGATAGCAAGAAGCATAGCGTTCTCCTTAGGCAATGTCATTAAGTTAATGTCATTGCGAACCAGTCACATAGGTCACTGGTGTGGCAATCTCCTCCTTTAACCAGGGATTCCCACGCCAGTGCGCCCACTGGCTCGGAATGACTGAATACTTACTGTTTCCCGATTCTGATCAGCCGGGTGATCACAGGGGACAAAACCAGGTTGACCCCCAGCTCAATAAGAAAGTTGACTCCGGTAAGACCAAAGATCATATAGGCGCCTACATTGGCAAAGCCTGCCATAGTAGCCCAGCCGGTAATGGTGTCCATAAAAAACACCTTGCAGCCCAGCAAAAACACGCCGGTGTTCACCAGAGGACAGACAACTGCCGCAACGATCACAGCAAACATTTTTCCATACTTGTGGAGGAGCTTATAGGCAAGGCCCGCAAAGAGGCCGCACAGAGTGCCCTTCAGCAGCACCGTCACCACAGTGCCTGCCACATCCACCGCCAGAAATGCCGCCGCGTCACCGCTGAGCAGCACCGCCGCACCAAAGGCGAAGCCCAGCCAGCCGCCGGCCTTCCAGCCGTAGACCGCCGCGCCCACCACAATGGGCACCAGCACCAGGGAGATGGAAAACAGACCCAGGGCCCGCAGGCCAACAGCCAACAGCTGCAGCACCACCACAATGGCGGTGAACAGGGCGATTCCTACCATGTTCTTTGTTTTTGTATTCATTTTTTTACCTCCTGCTGCCGCTCCGGCACATCCCGGATGCAGCGCAATATGTACGGGTAGCGGCTGCGCCGCAGCCCGCCGCCACCATTATATAGGAACATTGCCGCCGTTGCAAGCAGAAATCTTCCTTTACAGGGAACAATTTTATGGATATAATACACTCAGAGAGTTAGTGCACTTACACAAAAGGAGGCCGATTTATGGATTGGCTTACAGATATGCTTACAAACCCCTTTTTGCTCACAAGCCTTTGTTCCTGGTTTATCGCCCAGGTCATTAAGGTGATCATCAACGCCGTTGTCCACAAAAAAATCATCTGGGAACGGCTGGTAGGCGACGGCGGTATGCCCAGCGGCCACAGCGCCACTGTGTCCAGCCTGGCGGTAAGCGTGGGGCTGATCCAGGGCTTCGGCTCTGTGGAATTCGCCCTGGCTGCCATTCTGGCGGTGATCGTGTGTCACGACGCTATGGGTGTCCGGCAGGAGGCCGGCAAGCAGGCCATGATGCTCAACGAGATCATCCGCATTCTGGAGGAGGACGCCCTGCCGGAGGTAAAGCTGAAGGAGCTGGTGGGCCATACCCCCCTGCAGGTTCTGGCAGGCATCCTCATTGGCATTGGCAATGCCTGCTTTATGTACTTTGTGATCCTGTAAAAACAGAAAGAAGGTCCTGTTATGCCTAAGAAAAACGATTTTATTGCTGTTTTTGACTCCGGAGTGGGCGGCATCAGCGTTTTGCGCCACCTGGTGGAGCAAATGCCCCAGGAAAATTACCTGTACTATGGCGACTGCGCCAACGCTCCCTACGGAAAGCGGACCACGGAGCAGGTCCGGCAGCTGACGATTGCCGCGGCAGATATGCTGCTGCGCCGGGACGTAAAGGCACTGGTAGTGGCATGTAACACCGCCACCTCCGCTGCTATCAACGACCTGCGGGAAAAGTACCCGGATACCATTATCGTGGGCATTGAACCGGCTCTGAAGCCGGCGGCTGACCACTTCCCCCAGGGAAAGGTAGGCGTGCTTGCCACGCCGCTGACCCTGTCGGAGGAAAAATTTGCCCACCTGGCAGAGCGGTTTCCCTCTCTGCAGATCATGCCCATCCCCCTGCCGGAGCTGGTGGAGCTCATTGAGACCGGCGCTTCCCAGGAGGCTCTGGAGGACTACCTGATGCCCCGGCTGACCCCCTACGCCGGCAAGCTGGAGGCGGGGGTGCTGGGCTGCACCCATTTCCCCCTTGCTATGAACGCCATCCGGAAGATTCTGGGCCGGCACACCCTGATCCTGGACGGCGGCCACGGCACCGCCCGGGAAACCCACCGCCGGCTGGCAGAGGCAGACCTTTTAAGCCACGGCCCCGGCTCTGTGCAGATAGAAGTCAGCGGGTCTGACCCGGCAGTGGCCGCCCGGTGCGCCGCCCTGCTGGAACAGTAATTATGTAAACTTAAAAGAGGTAATCCCATGCCAATTTACATGAACAGTCTTTGCGTCCAGTGTATGCTGGGCAAGCGCCTGCCCCAGGCCCGGAGCCTGGGTGACGACGAAACCGCCACCCGGTTCACCCGGCAGCTGATGCAGGAATATTTGAACCACCCCCAGGGTATCGACTCCACCCACCTGGGCCACCTTGCCGACAAGATGATGGAGGCGCTCTACGGCCTGGACCCGGACCGGCTGAAGGCAGAAAAAGAAGCCTCCAACCGCTTTGTTCTGGACCGGCTTCCCCAGATCAACGCCCGGATCCGGGCAGCGGAGGACCCGGTTTACGCCGCCCTGCAGTTTGCTGTGCTGGGCAACTATCTGGATTTTTCCGCCCTCCAGGGGGAGGTAAGCTTTGACCGGCTGGACCAAATGCTGGACAGCGCCCTGGAAATGGAGCTGGACCGGGATTGCTACCGGGCCTTTCTCCAGGACCTCCAGAAGGGCAAGGACTTTTTGTACATTACCGACAACGCCGGAGAGATCGCCTTTGACCGGGTGCTGGCCCAGGAGCTCCTCCGGGCCTATCCCCATCTGAACATCACCTTCTGTGTCCGGGGCGGCCCCGTATCCAACGACGCCACCCGGGCCGATGCAGAGGCGGTGGGCATCGACCTGCCGGTGATCGACAACGGCACCTCCATCGGCGGCACTGTGCTTCCCCTGATCGGTCAGGAGGCAAAGAGGGCCATGGAGAAAGCTGATGTGATCCTGGCCAAGGGCATGGGCAACACCGAGTCCATGTTCGGCTGTGGCTACAATGTGTACTACGCCTTCCTTGTGAAGTGCGACCGGTTCATCCAGTACTTCGGCAAAGCAAAGCTGACCCCTATGCTGGTCCGTGACAGAAAGGAAAACTGACTTATGGAGCTTTCTGAAATTTTAGCAAAGTGCGACCATACCCTGCTCTCCCCCACCGCCACCTGGGCGGACATCCAAACCCTTTGCGATGAGGGCATGGAATTCGGCACCGCCTCTGTGTGCATCCCTGCCAGCTTTGTCCGGCAGGCCAAGGAATATGTGGGGGACCGGCTGGCTGTCTGCACCGTCATCGGCTTTCCCAACGGCTACGACACCACCGCCGCCAAGTGCTTCATGGCCTACGATGCCGTGTCCCACGGGGCTGACGAGGTGGACATGGTGATCAACCTGGGCTGGGCCAAGGATGGCAAGTGGGACCTGATCACCGAGGAGATCCGCCAGGTGAAGGGCCACTGCTGCGGCAAAATTCTGAAGGTGATTATCGAGACCTGCCTGCTGACGGAGGAAGAAAAGATCCGGCTGTGCAAGGCCGTTACCGAAGGTGAGGCAGACTATATCAAAACCTCCACCGGCTTTTCTGCCGCCGGAGCTACCTTCGCCGATGTTGCCCTTTTTGCTCAGCATGTAGGGAAGAATGTGAAGATCAAGGCCGCCGGCGGCATCTCCAGCCTGGCTGACGCAGAGGAATTTATCCGCCTGGGGGCTCACCGGCTGGGTACCTCCCGGATCGTTAAGCTCGCCAAAAAGCCTCCCTTTCACAAGGGAGGTGGCTGCCCGCAAGGGCAGACGGAGGGATTGTAATGCAGAATAAACACAATAAAAACCTTGTTCCTTTGGCAAAAAACCTGCGAAAAAGTATGACCAAGGAAGAACGGCATCTTTGGTACGATTTTCTTCGTAACTACCCCATCCGCTTTCAAAGGCAAAAGATTCTGGGTAGTTACATTGTAGATTTCTATTGTGCCAAAGCAAATATCGTCATTGAGTTGGACGGTTCCCAGCATTTTGAACCGGACGAGATCAGCAAGGACAATCAGCGTACTGTTTTTTTGGAGAACTACGGTTTGCAGGTTATCCGCATACCAAACAACGCCGTAAACAACAACTTCAGAGAGGTCTGTGAATATATTCATACCGCGGTAGAGCAATCCCTCAGTCAGCTGCGCTGACAGCCGCCTGCAGGCGGCCCGGTCACGGCTCTGACAGTCCACCGGACTGTCATTCACTACCGTGACTGCGCTACGCTTACCCTTTACACAAGGGAGCCTTGTAACCCAGCCTTTTATCTTTAGGAGGAATATGTTATGTTAACCACCCCCACACCGCATATTGAAGCCAAGCCCGGGGATTTTGCAAAAACCGTCTTGTTGCCGGGAGATCCCCTCCGGTCTAAATTCATTGCGGAAAATTTTTTGGAAGATCCGGTGCTTGTAAACAATGTCCGGGGCGTGCAGGGCTACACCGGCACCTATAAGGGTGTCCGGGTATCCGTTATGGCCACAGGCATGGGTATGCCCGCCATGGGCATCTACTCCCACGAGCTGTACAACGGCTACGGCGTGGAGAACATTATTCGGGTAGGCTCTGCCGGCTCTATTCAGGACCACATCGACCTGTACGACCTGGTCATAGCCCAGGGCGCCTGCACCGACTCCAACTTCGCCGCCCAATTCCACCTGCCCGGCACCTTTGCCCCCATTGCAGACTTTACCCTGCTGACTGCCGCCGTGGAGGCCGCCAGGGAAAACGGCGCCCGCTACCATGTGGGCAATGTGAACTCCTCCGACGTGTTCTACGGCGACCATACCGGCGTGCCCCAGGGGCTGGACAGCGTTTACGGCCTGCAGAAAATGGGGGTTATGGCTCTGGAAATGGAAGCTGCCGCCCTGTATATGAACGCCGCCCGGTACGGCAAGCGAGCCCTTTGCATCTGCACCGTGTCCGACCATGTGCTGAAGGGTGTGGAGACCAGCTCCCAGGAACGGCAGACCGCCTTTACCACCATGATGAAGGTGGCCCTGGATGTGGCCGTAGCTGTAGAAAAATGAAATATGCCTGCGGGCATATGAAGTGTGCTGCGCACATGAAGTTACTTCGTAATGAAGTTTTCCCCAATGGGGAAAACTGCGGTGTCGGCAAAGCTGACGGATTGAAATCATCGGCGGAGCCGATACCATAATTGCCGCAAAGCGGTAACTTCATATGGCGAAGCCATACTTCATAGCGAAGCTACTTCATATGACCCACAGGGGCATACATCATTCCCATGAAATGGAGATCTTATGAAGCGTATCTTCTTAATCGTATTGGATTCCTTTGGTATTGGGGCCCTGCCGGACGCAGACCGGTTTGGCGACAATGGTGCCAACACCCTGGCCTCCTGCGCCAGCACCGGTCTGCTCCAGATCCCCAACCTCATAAAGGCAGGTCTTGGCAACATTGACGGGGTGGAGGCTGTTGCGAAAACCGCCGCCCCCACCGGCGCTTACGGACGGCTGGCGGAGAAATCCATGGGCAAGGATACCACCATCGGCCACTGGGAGATTGCCGGTATCCTGTCCCCGGAGCCCCTGCCCACCTATCCGGAGGGCTTCCCCGAGGAGCTCCTGGAACCGTTCCGTCAGGCCACCGGCAGAGGGGTCCTTGCCAACGCCCCCTGGTCCGGCACTGCCGTGATCGAGCAGTTCGGCCCGGAGCATATCCGCACCGGGGATCTGATCGTATACACCTCAGCGGACTCTGTGTTCCAGATCGCTGCCCACGAGGACATTGTTCCCCCGGAGCAGCTTTATGAATACTGCCGGATCGCCCGGAAACTGCTCCGGGGCAAGCATGCCGTTGGGCGGGTCATCGCCCGGCCCTTTGTGGGGCAGCCCGGCAGCTTCCGCCGCACCGCCAACCGCCACGATTTCTCTCTGGAGCCTCCGGGAACGACCCTTTTGGACGCTGTAAAGGAATCGGGGCTCTCCAGCATTGCCGTGGGAAAGATCTACGATATTTTCGCAGGCCGGGGCATTACCGAGCATGTTTATAACAGGGATAACGCAAACGGCATGGAACACGCAAAAGCCTACGCCAGGAAGGACTTTCAGGGTCTGTGCTTTGTGAACCTTGTGGACTTCGATATGGTCTACGGTCACCGCCGGGACAGGGCAGGCTATGCCCGGGCCCTGAACCAATTCGACGCCTGGCTGGGAGAATTTCTGCCACTGCTGGGGCCGGAGGACCTGGTAATGATCACCGCGGACCATGGCTGCGACCCCGGCTACACCGCCACCACCGACCACACCCGGGAATATGTTCCCCTGCTGGTGCTGGGCCATGGAGTGAAGCCTGTGAATCTGGGCACCCTGGACAGCTTCGCCCATATTGCCGCCACCGCGGCAGACCTGCTGAGCATCCCCCTGGACACCCCCGGCACCAGCCTGGCAAGTAAAATATTGGAACAATAATTGCCGCAAAGCGGCAACTTCATATGGCGACGCCATACTTCATAGCGGAGCTACTTCATATGCCCACAGGGCATACTTCATCATCCTCATGGAATAAATTGAAATCAGGGGAGAACACTATGAAACCTGAAATTTTGATCGGCTATGCCCTGGAAGCAATGGACCGGGCTTACGCCCCCTACTCCGGCTACAAGGTAGGGGCGGCGCTGCTGTGCGCCGACGGCGCCGTGTACCAGGGCTGCAACATTGAAAACTCCGCCTTCTCCCCCACCATCTGCGCCGAGCGCACCGCCTTTGCCAAGGCCGTGTCCGAGGGGCAGCGGGAATTTACCGCCATGGCGGTCTGCGGCGGCAAGGACGGGGTCATTACCGGCCTGTTTCCCCCCTGCGGCGTATGCCGGCAGGTGATGGCGGAGTTCTGCCGGGAGGATTTTGTTGTCTACATGGCAGGCCCCCAGGGTGGGTTTGAGACCCGGACCCTTGCCCAGCTCCTGCCGGACAGCTTCCATATATAAATAATGATGTGCGCCTGCGGCGTATGAAGTGTGCTGCGCACATGAAGTTACTTCGTAATGAAGTCTTCCCCACTGGGGAAAATTGCAGTGTCGGCAAAGCCGACGGATTGAAATCATCGGCAAAGCCGATACCATAACTGCCGCAAAGCGGTAACTTCATATGGCGAAGCCATACTTCATAGCGGCGCTACTTCATATACCCTCGGGGCATACCTCACTTTTTCTGTTGGTTTTCTGCTTTTTTTGCGGGAAACCAACTTTTTTCTTGCCTTTTCTACAGGGGAGAATTATAATATTACCGTGCAAATAAATATAATGGAGGAAACAAAATGAATCTGGTTTACGGTATTCACGACAAGCCCAAGTTTGGTCAGATGCTGGTATTTGCGTTCCAGCAGGTCCTGGCCATCCTGGCAGCCACCATCGCAGTTCCCAGCATCATCGGTAACGGCATGAGCCAGTCTGCCGCCCTCCTGGGCGCAGGCATCGGCACCCTGGTTTATCAGCTGTTCACCAAGTTCCGCAGCCCTGTGTTCCTGGGCTCATCCTTCGCCTTCATCGGCTCCATGTTCGCTGCTTTCGGCGGCGCAGCCTCCGCTTCCGCCGGCTATACCGGCCTGATCCTGGGCGCTGTGTTCGCAGGACTGGTGTATGTGGTCATCGCTCTGGTGATCAAGGCTGTTGGCGTGCAGTGGATCAACAAGCTGATGCCTCCTGTGGTCATCGGACCCACCGTTGCTATCATCGGCCTTTCCCTGGCAGGCAACGCCGTTGGCGACCTGACCACCGGCAAGGTGCTGGTTGAGGGCGTTTCCGCATGCAGCCCCTACGCTGCCCTGATCTGCGGTCTTGCCACCCTGTTCTCCGTGATCCTCTTCTCTGTTTACGGCAAGAAGATGGCCAAGCTGATCCCCTTTATTCTGGGCATCCTGGTGGGCTATGTGGTTGCCGCCATCTTCACTGTTATCGGCATCGCCACCAACAACATTGCCCTGCAGATCATCGACTTCTCCGTGTTCCGGAATATGGAGATCTTCGCCATTCCCGACTTCACCTTTGTGGAGGCCCTGAAGGGTGTTAAGGACATTGACGGCGCCTTTATTGCCACCGTGGCTGTGGCTTACATCCCTGTGGCCTTTGTCGTGTTCGCTGAGCACATCGCCGACCACAAGAACCTGTCCTCCATCATCGGCGCGGACCTTCTGGAGGAGCCGGGTCTCCACCGGACCCTGCTGGGTGACGGCATCGGCTCCATGGCCGGCGCACTGTTTGGCGGCTGCCCCAACACCACCTACGGCGAGTCCGTTGGCTGCGTCGCCATTACCCGCAACGCCTCTGTGGTGACTATCACCACCACCGCTGTTATGTGCATCGTCATTTCCTTCTTCGGTCCCTTCGTCACCTTCCTGGCCTCTATCCCCAACTGCGTGATGGGCGGCGTTTGCGTCACCCTCTACGGCTTCATTGCCGTCAGCGGTCTCAAGATGATCCAGCAGGTAGACCTGGGCAAAAGCAAGAACCTGTTCGTGGTTGCCGTGATCCTGATCTGCGGCATCGGCGGCCTGTCCATCACCTTCGGCAAGGTGACCCTGACCGCCATCGCCTGCGCCCTGATCCTGGGCATCCTGACCAACACCCTGCTGAACAAGGCTGAGGAATAAGCTATACGCAACAAATTACCCAGGCTTTATAAAACGGTTAACCCGACCTATGATCGTAATCATAGGTCGGGTTTTTCTTATCGTTCCGGTACTGCAGCAGCCAAGGCTCCCTCTGATGAGGGAGCTGTCAGCGAAGCTGACTGAGGGAGAGATTTTTAACAACCGAATCTATGTATTGGCATACACCGCCAAAATTCCGGTCAACATCCAAATTGCAAATCCTTAATACCGTTAAGTTCATAGCCTCTAATTCTTCTGTCCGGCGTTTGTCTTTTTCTGTCTGCAGGGCAGTGTAGTGTCCACCGCCATCAAGTTCAATTACCAGCCTTGCTTTGGCGCAATAGAAATCCGCAATATAATTACCAATGGCCTTTTGCCTTTGAAAACGGATAGGATAATTCCTTAAAAAATCATACCACAGTTTTCGTTCCCAGGGCGTCATGTTTTTTCTTAATGCCCTTGCAAGAGGGATATTGGCTTTTTTATATTCCTTCATTTTCTCTCCCTCCGTCAAAAATCAAAGATTTTTGCCACCTCCCTCATCAGAGGGAGGCTTGGGTAGCGGCGCAGAATCCCACATTGCAGGATATACGCGGCAAAAGTATGGGAGCGCACCCTTTATCTGTTTACATTCTATCACAGGAAGAAAGAATATACAAGAACAGTCAAGGTAGCATTGACTGCTGTAACTTCTACCTGTTTTACAAGCTTCGCCGGCCTCTTCGATTCCCCCAGGCACCAAAAAAAGCAGACACCGGATGGTGTCTGCTCCTTCTGCATCCCTACAGATTTATTTTCGCCACCTGTCCTGACGGACAGCCGTCGTAAATAAATGGAATCTCCCCCGGCCTAAAAAATATGCCACCGGCATGTTTTTTACCCCGGCAGAGCCGGGGCCGGCCTCTTCGTTTCCCCCCAGGCACCAAAAAAAGCAGACACCGGATGGTGTCTGCTCCTTCTGCATCCCTACAGATTTATTTTCGCCACC
>JAZSDS010000074.1:0-16269 GCA_045531275.1 Faecousia sp. | reverse complement strand
ATCTTGGAGAAAATTGTGCAAAATAGAAATGCGGATGTAACAATAGGGAGAATAATCATTACAATCAGGAAATTTGAATTGAGAATTGCATCGTTTATCAGCAGGAAAATGCCAAACCCCATCGCTAATAATGGCATAACGCAGGAAATTACATATGCCGCAATACGGGGCTTAGTTGTGCGCTCTGTAATCTTCATTACATCACCATCCTTTCAACAAAAGGATATCACAAGTCGCCCTTGATTGCAACAAGGGCAGAATACCATATGAATATCCAAGCACTTAGTGACCGGAGGGGACTCGTTTGCATTTTCATTCTCCGCAGAGAATGAAAATTAAGGTTCCGCTGCATCCAGCCGCAGCGGACAACACCTATCTTAACATGGATGCATAACGAAGTGTCTAGGAAGGGACTCGATATGCATTTTTGCTCCGCTGGAGCAAAAATTAAGGTAGCCACCAGTGTTTGCGCTGGTGGCAGGAACTGTCCACCGGACAGTTCCACTGCTATCGGTTCGAGTCCCTCCGCGTAGCGAACAAAAAAAGCAGACACCCACATGGGTGTCTGCTTTTTTGTTGGTACGCCGGAAGGGACTCGAACCCCCAACCCTCGGAACCGGAATCCGATGCTCTATCCATTGAGCCACCGGCGCATTTGCCTTACAGCTTGCTTATTATAGCAAGGTTTGTCGGGTTTGTAAAGAGGGCATTTCCAAAAAAATCTTCTGGAATTTTGCCGTTCTGTAGGAAAATATGTTGTTTTTCAGAAAAGTGTATGATATAATTTTGAAAAATCGGGTTTATCCCAAATTAAGGAGGCTTTTTTATGGCCGTAGTCCAGAATTTCCGCAGCGCCCTGGGCGGATTTAACCGCGAGGATGTGGTGCGATACATTGAATATATGAATAACAAGCACAACTCCCAGATTGAGCAACTAAACACCCAACTGCAAACTGCCCAGGAGGCCCTTGCCCACGCAAAGGCTACGGATAACAGTGATCTGATGGCCCAGTTGGGAGCTGCCCAGGCCCGGTGCGCAGAGCTAGAGGCGCAGCTTGCCGGCGACGAAGCCCCTCCGGTACAAGGAGATGAATTGGAGGCCTATCGCCGGGCAGAGCGGGCTGAACGGCTGGCCCGTGACCGGGCAGCCCAGATCTACGCCCAGGCAAACGCTGCCCTTGCAGACGCAACCTTAAAAGTAGAAGCAATTTCCGACAGCATGGGTTCGTTGGCAGAACAGTATGCCGCCCAGATGCAGGAAGCAAAGCAGAAGCTGCAGGAGGCTGTCGCCTCTATGTACGCAATTCGTCCCGAGGAAAACTAAACAGCCACAGGGAAAGCCCCCAGGCTTTCCCTATTTTTATCGTGAGGCATCATATGAAAATTTATTATCCCGAATACTACCCCAACTTTCAGTGCTCAGCTGCCGCCTGTCCTGACAGCTGCTGCAAGGATTGGACAGTGGATGTAGACCCACAGTCTGCCCAGGCTTACCGCGCTCTGTCGGGGCCTTTAGGTGACAGATTGCGGCAAGTAGTGCAAGACACCGACAATGGTACAGTTATGACCATCGAGAACGGACGGTGTCCTATGTGGCGACAGGATAGTCTATGCCGCATCCATGCAGAGTTGGGTCATGACGCACTGTGCCAAACCTGCCGGGACTTCCCCAGATTGCGCCACGACTACGGAAATTTTGTAGAACTGGGGTTAGAACTGTCCTGTCCGGAGGCCGCCCGCCTGATCCTTACAGCAAAAGAACACCCTGTTTTATGCGAAACACAACCCGGCGGCGAGATCCCGGATTATGATTTGGATATTATGGATATCTTACTTGAAAGCCGGGAAGAAACGCTCTCTTTTCTGGACAACTCCCCCTATTCGATACCCGAAACTCTGGCCATAATCCTGTTACACAGCCACAGTGTGCAGTCCCAACTGGACGGCGCTGAGCCTACCCCCTTTGATCCGGAAGCTTGTCTGAATGAGGCAAAAGAGCACATTACAGCAGGAGATATAGCATCTATATTTCATTTCTTTCTGCAGCTTGAGATCCTTACTGATGATTGGCGTGCCCGCCTAAACTCCGCTCCTGGGGAAGTTCAATGGACAGACCCGCTGCGTAAACTTATGCGCTATATGCTTCAGCGCTACTGGCTGCAAGCCATTGCTGACTATGACCTGGTTTGCAGAGTGAAGTTGGCTGTAACCGCCTGTCTGCTGGTGGGAGCCCTGGGTGATGACACATTCCGGTCCGCACAACAATTTTCAAAAGAAATAGAAAACGATCCTGACAATGTTGAAGCGCTTCTGGACGGAGCATACACTAGTCCCGCTTTTACCGATGTAAATCTTCTCAGCCTATTGTTGGCCTAAAATGCAAAAAAAGCCTTGACAAACCCCCTGTCCCCAGTTATAATACAAAAGCTGTCTGCAATCGCGGACGCAATATGGGGGTATAGCTCAGCTGGGAGAGCGCTTGAATGGCATTCAAGAGGTCAGCGGTTCGATCCCGCTTATCTCCACCAAAACGCACAAGAAAACGCCTGAAATCGCAAGATTTCGGGCGTTTTTCTAACTTTTTTAATCAACCCAAAAATCAAGAATCGAAGAAAAATTTGTCCTATTGCTAATCTATTGCCAATGACTTTTAATTAATGCGCACAAAAGCCCCCGCTCCGGATGTGCTGTCCGGAGCGGGGGCTTCAATTATCCTGCATGTTTTCCAAAAAAAGTGATCGTTAGCCTGTGGTGTCATCCTTACCTTCCAAAGCTTCCATCTCGCTTTCCAGTTTTTCGCCCACATCATTGATAGCCTTCATACCAATCTTAAGCAGCTTCACCAACCACTCCGGTACTGCAGCGCCGATCTTAACCGCGTTCTCCAAAATACTACCTAACTCAGTTACGATGTACCACGCAAGAACCAACGGAAGAATAATGCTGGTCCATGTAATGCCAACAGGAAGATGGTCAAAGATTACCACCATAATACCGTCTGCAATAGCCGCCACAATAACAACCACGATCATGCCGCATTTATGCCACAGGCCTTGCCGGGCAACAGAACTTGACCATTCATGATTCTTCATGGCAGCAACGGTACCGGTGATGTAGTCGATGGCCATACACGCTACCCAGACCAGCGCCATTACACCCTGCCAACCCAAGAATGCACCGATTGCAGTAAAGAACGCTGCGATCGCAAGCTTGATTTCAATAAGATAATTTTCCATTTTTCTTTTTCTCCTCTCAGCTTAATCCCATGAGCTTTGCCATGGTCTTCTTTCCGGCGACGCCGTCGGCACCGAGACCCTTTGCCTTCTGATACTGCTTTACAAGAGACTCGGTCTTGGGTCCGAAATTGCCATCCGGATTGCAGCTGTACCCTCTGCCGGTAAGCAGGATCTGCAGCGCCCGGACATTTTCACCGGTCATACCCTTTTTTAGATTCTTCATTTCCATGGTGTAATCCCCCTTAGTAGATGTTGTTTTCTGCGGCGTGCCGCCGAAGGTGGTGCGCCGCTGCTGGGCGTGGCTGTACCAGAAGGACTTGGCGGTCCGGGTGTCGATATGTACGAAGGTGTCATACAGGCCGATGCCCAGCACGCCGATACTCTCCGCATATTTGGCGATCTGGGCAGGCTTGACGCCGTCGATATGGAAGTCTGCCGCCTGGCCCAGGGTGTGGTAGGACCGGGGGGCGGCGTTGGCCACCTTTGCGTTGTGGATGGGGCAGCGGTAGGCAGTGAGGACTACCGGCTTGCCGAAATGGTCCCGGATCTTCTGCAGGTACAGCACCAGCTTTTCGTCGATGGGGGTCTCCGAGCAGCAGCCTGTGCCCTGGCAGTCGAACTCCCGGGCACGGAAATTGGCGGACAGCTTTGTGTTGCTTCCTTTTTTATATGCTTTCATTGCCAAGGTTAT
The DNA here is from genome assembly GCA_045531275.1 of Faecousia sp. GTDB lineage: Bacteria > Bacillota > Clostridia > Oscillospirales > Oscillospiraceae > Faecousia. The sequence goes on along the minus strand of JAZSDS010000074.1, from coordinate 12,342 downwards.
CGCCCCTTTCTTCTGTTTCCTCCTTGGGAAGCTCCTCCGGAGTGACTTCCCGCCACTGGCTGTGGTCTGCCTCCAAGGGCAGCACCACGGTCTTGCCGTAGGTCTTGCCGTCGGTAAGGTACATGCCCTCCCCGGCGGTTAAAATTCTTTGATTGACGATCTCTGTTTTCATATTTTCCTCCTTAGTAAACCAATGTCCAGTTTTTGGCGGTTACAGTCGCCTTTTGGACCTCTGTAAGTTTTGCGCCTACATCCGCGTGGAATGTGACCTTTTCGGATGCCTGCCCAGTCAAGTCTTTCAATGCGTCAATGATAGATTGTACGGATTCGGCAGACAACTTTGGCGAATTTGCAAAATACGCCATTTTTGCAATCGTGCCGTCAAATCTAACCTCTTCCAATGCCGTACAACTTGCAAAGCCATATCCGATGTTACAGTCGGTTACTGGTATAACAGGCTCTATGACACGCAGGTACGTACTGTAAGCGAAAGAGGTGTCCAAACTTGGGAATGGCGTGGTAAAGACAATGTTTCCGATGTTCGTGAGCCGTGTGCTGCTAAACGTATGCTGCATCATGTACGTATCAATGGTAATAATTACCCCCGCTTCTTTTAGCTTTGCACCCAAGTCGGTAATGGCACAACTACGGAACATCATATAAACGTTATTTACTGTGATACTGCGTGGGGGATTGAATGTTTGGTCATTCCAACCAAGGCCACCGAATAAATTTGAACCATCCTTTGGATTCCAATTATCAAAATAGGCATCCCAAAAGCGGTCATGCTCGGCTTGCCGGCCGTCGGTATAGCCCTCGGTCTGTCCGGCGGCATGACCTTTTTCGTATCCGTCAGCTTCACCCTTGGAATATCCATCTTCATAACCTTCACCGTAGTTACCTTGTGCCTGTCCTGCGGCAACTCCGGCATTGTAAACAGCATCATAGTCCTCTCTGGCACGGAGAACCTTATCCGCAATACTCATTACGCATCACCCCCGATTAAGCCTTGGGCGTAAGCGTGTAGCTCGTCAAGGGCATTTTCAATATCCCCAGTCACAGTCTGTTCAATATTTTTCACTAGTTCAGCCTTTTCCTCCGGGGTGTAATAGTCAACGCCCTTCTGGGGGGTGTAGCCGTCGGCGCCGGGTTCACCCTTCGGTCCTTGCGCTCCCTTGGGACCGGGGTCGCCTTTGAAGTCACCGCTTTCCTTGGCGTCCTGCAAAGCGTCCTGTACGGCCTGCTCTACTGTTAGGGTTTCGGTTTCAGTGTAGATATAGTCTGAAGGCTTCGGTCTGGCAATGACAGTGAAGGCTTCTGTGTGGGTAGTGCGATAACCCGATTTGTCCTTGATATAAACAAAGGCGCGCAGGAGCGTTGCTGTTTGTAGCAAGATGTTCGGCACATTTACCATACAGATCCCATCCTGGATGTAAGGCGTACAAACAAGCGCACCTTCAGTAGTACCATCGCTGAAATGTATCTCATCGTAGGTGCTATCTGAAACAACGAGCTTTTGATTTACATCCCACTGCCAAAAAGATGCCCTGCCGTCATAAATAGAAAAAAGTGCCATTTTTAGTCACCACCGTTAAACTTTTGTGAATTTTATCATTATAATCGCTGTTTGGTTGGAGCGGTCTGAGTGTGTTTTTACGGCAACTACCTCGCTGTTGGTATACACATCAATACCGACGATGTCAGTATTTCCGATACTAATAGAATTAAATGGAAACATCTGGCCGGCGCTCGTAACACCTTGTACAAACACTGCTTTATCAATACAGAAATCTGTAAGAGGATATGGTTTATAGGTGTTATTTGGAAGTGGGCCAAAATCAAGCACACGGGCAAAGACCGGCTTGCCTAGGTATCTCTCTGTAGTACGGTATTCCGTCTCGATCTCCATGGGAGGGTTAAGCCACTCCTGTTCACCATCCACCATACGGTAATAACAACCAGGATGATCGGTGGATTCTTCAGCAGTTGCAAGCAATGCGGCAAAAGCATCAGCTGGCGTGGGATCCTCCACTTCCGGACAAAGGCGCTGGGCAAGATCATCCGGAAGAACAGCCGCTTTGCTGTACGGAGTTCCCTCGACAATCGGCCGATCATCCCTTGCCATGGTGATAACGAATTCCTCGCCGACCTGCATTTTTTGCAGATTTTCTTCACTTACGACCGCTTTATACTGTCCCGGTGCACCGGGAATTCTGTCCGTCATATTACATACTCCTCTCCGGCGAACAACTCGCCACTAAATTGAAATGCCTGCAGAATACCCCGCACGCGTTGATATGCCAATAGAAGGGCTCTCTCAATCTCGTTAGCTCCTTCAAAGTTTAAGTGCGCCATCGCGCCCGGCAAGTTTACTGCCAAGGAGAGCGCATCGCATAATCTGTGGACATTCCCCAAATATCGCTGCATCTGTCCTGCTGTTGGCCATGTGTCCGGGCTGAACGCATCAGGAGTGCTCCAATCCGTTTTTGTAGTAATGTCCAGGTGGATATCCAGTCTTTTTATAATGTCGCATAGCTGCGCTACGGCTGTTTCCACCCGGTTTAGATCCTCGTAGCCGTAAGAGCCCTTGGCGTTGCCAAGGAGTGCATCGGCTTCGGTTCTGTCGGTAATCAAATCCATCAATACAGCACCTCCTTATTCCCTGCGTATAGTTCGCCGGAATAGAGATAGACGCCCTGAGGTTCGACTTCGGCACCCATGATAACTACGGACGCAGTGTGTCCGTGTTGGGATAGAGTGCTATCCATGGAAGAGATGTATCCGCGGATCTGCGTGTCCCAGGGACTAACAGAGGATACTTTCTGTCCTGCACGATGGCCAGATATGACAACATCGTGGGTCAGCTTCTGACGGAGGGATGCTGTGGCATATAGCCTGTCCAGGACCGCGCTGGCATTGCCGGCGTGGACCAGGGTAGCCTCTGTAACAGTTAGAGCATTATTTTTCTCAGCTGCCGTTGCGCTCCTGTTCCTTCTGGAATGCGTGGTTGACGTATGGATATATGGTTTTGCTTTCAAGGTAACAGCGCCAGATGCAGAGAGCGTGACGAAATTAGCGCCGCTTGTTATGAGACTCCCACCTTGGATGGTGTAGTCATAATGCGGGGAATCAAAGGTCAGGAGGATATTCTCTCCATGCATTTCCTCGTTGTCTATCAGGACCGCCACTTCTGCAGATGCCACATAACGGTGGGATGTCAATTCAACCCTTGATAGCAGTGGAGCAGATTCTATAGCAGCACCTGTGAATATCTCCCCGGGTCTGAATGCTCCGGAAATTTCCTCAGGTAAATGCAGCAGGCAAATCTCTCTGCATCCCTGGGTGCTAATTAGCGCTCCGATAGCAAAAGCAATCTGCTGCAGCGCCTCCCTGCGGGTGCAGACAGGCAAATAACCGGTGATTTCTACCCCGGCAAAGTGTGGGTCCACTTTATACGCAAAGCCGTCAAGGACGCCGTCCAGGAGTTCCTCCAGGGGTGCTGCATTATATATGCCGCCAAGAAAGGTATCTCCTAACAGCCCGATAGCGGATTGGCAGGAGAACACATAACTGTGCTGCGCTTGGCGGCGGCTATCGGTGATGTATTGCACCGCTACTAAGGAGTTGTCGCGGTACAACTCCATGCTTTGGTTTTCCTGGGGCAGCAGATCACGGTTCGAGCGATCCCGCAGTTCAACAGTCATAGTATCTACAGTCAAACTGCAAAGGGTGGGATCTGCTTCGTTCAAGAGCCTAACAGATGTAAGTTCATCCTTACCAAACCAGACGACCTGGCCTATTCGGATTTGCTGCACCTTGGCAAAGCTATAGGGGGTATTAGTAGAGAGAAATTCGATGCGTACAGAATCGAAGCCCTCTACAGCCTGCTTGAGAGTCCACTGAGGACTGTCAGGGCAGGCGTTAACCTGTTTAAGTAGAGTGTTTCCGTTGTACCAGAAAAACCGGATCGCGTTGCACCACTGGCTCATAGATGGCCAGAAAGTGAAGGTCAGGCCTGTTGCTGTGTAAGGCTTGGGGAAACTGAAGGTTAGGGATGGGGGAGACTCGAAAACTCCCTCACTGTTAGATGTGGATTTACTCCACCAGAAGCCGTCAGGTGCGTCTGGGATCAATTCCCGGGAGCCGTCCAACGACCAGGAGAAGGGCTCCAGAGTGGCGTAGGGGACATCTGCTGCCCCCACAGCCACAGTCTGTGCCAGGGAAAAGGGCTGCCCAACGCCCGTGACCACTGCGTTTTCTTGGGCGCCATGGGGAACATCTATGTACTTTACTTCAAGGCTCATGGCGTCACCTTCGGGCTCATAGCAATAAAGTTCATGGTAACCTCTCCCCAGTGTGTTATGTGCTCAGCGAGACGCAGCACATCTTGCTCTCCGGATGTGATATACATTCGCTGGGTAAGTGTTTTCTGGCCATAGGGAAAAGTGCATACATGGCTTGTAACAGGCTGAGAGATAGCCTCCCAGAAAGCATCCATAGCAGCCACATCTCCGTTTTTGGGTTGCACTGTCATAGAGTAGTTGTAAAAGGTTCCAATAGGATCCCTGTACATTTCTCCGTTCTGCGTGCGGCCGGACTTATCCGAATCCAAAACAGAGAATTTCCTTGTCAATTTTGTAACACGGACATTGTAGGAGATCCCGTCCATGGTAAAGACATCAATCACAATGTTGCCCCCTTTGCAAGAGATGTGCCGGTACGGATACCCTCTTTCTCAATTACAGGCTTCAGCACGCGAGCAAGCTGGGCAAGATCTCCGGTGAACTTTATCACAGTATCTCCACCGTGCGTATCCATCACCTCAGCAAGGGCCTGCTTGATGGTATCCAACGGAGCTTCAATGTTGGTACCGTGCTTTTGATCACCGAGAATTGCCATAAACTCCCGATTGGGAGGGATTACGGCACCCTGGGCAAGGCGCGGGATAGAAACGCGGTTGTATTTCACCTCGGGGAGGTTGAAGCCAAACTTCTTTCCGCCGATACCCGGCACCCAATCCGGAACATCAAAACTTATTTTGTTTAATCCTTTGACAATCCCGTTAATCATTGTCTCAAACAACGAAATAATACCGTTAATTGCACTCTCAAATCCGGAAATCAATCCGTTACCGCATTTTTTTGCCAACTTTGCCCAAAACTCTTTTGTAAAAACCGGGGCTATGTGCTGGTCCCAGAAATATCCGATTTTCTTCCATACTTCCTTTATGCTATCGATTACGCTGTTCCAATTGAACGCAACAGCAGTAGCGAGCCCAGCTGCACCGGCAATAAGTAACCCAAGACCCAGGCCTTGAGCACCAGGTACAAACAGTAAGATGATGCCAAGCACTAACAAGGCGCCGCTCACGATAGCGGTTATGGTACCAATAGGACCCTGCAAAGCCTGGACTATGCAGTTCCAGTTAATAGCAACAACTGTGGCAAGTCCAGCTGCGCCGGCCACAACTAGGCCGATAGACAAAGGTGTTATTTGGCCGGTACACAACAAAATAATACCAATTACCAACAACGCTGTACTAACAATTGCAGTAATGCCGTGAATCCATGCTGCAACTTCGTCAGACACTGCACCAGCAACTATTTGCGCTACTGCAACAGCAAGAACGGCAGCACCAGCCACAATCAAACCTATCGCCAGGGGCTTATTGACACCAAAGTGCAGCAGCAAAATACCCAGGGCAAGCATTGCCCCTCCTGCGATAGCCTCAATAAACAACAAAGTGCTTTTGATAGGATCCGGACTAAAGGTCGCGATAGCATAGGCAGTTACACCTAACTGTCCTGCGCCAGCAGCAATGAAGCCGATGCCTAAGGCTGTGCTGCCAACCATGATCAAGATAATACCGATAGCGACTAATGCTCCGGCTATAGCCCCCAGTATTACAGCAAGGGTATTCATAACTGTAGGTGATATGGTGTCGCCGGTAACCGCGGCTGCAGCAACGCCGAATATAGCAGCTCCGGCAATAATAAATCCGATACCCCAAGCAACAGATCCAGAAAACAGCAGGATAACACCCACAGCAGCAAGCGCTCCACCAACAGCTACCATAATTGCCGAAAGAGCCTGATCGATGTCGCCCACGACGTTTTTAGTGTTGCTTACCTCGCCTATCCCAAAATCTTTTGGGTCAATACCTGGGGAGGTACTGCCACCAGCATCCCCGGAACCTAATTTTTGGATCTCATCGAATCCGGCAGTAGTCTTTTTCAGTTCTTTGCCTGTGCCGCCGACTTCTTTCTTCAAATCGGCTTGCTTTTTAGAGGCTTTCTGAATGTTTTGGGAATATTCAGAAGCACTTGCTGCTGTGCTGTTCTGCAGACCAAATATAACCTGCATGCCTTTTATTGCAACATTGAAAATTTCTGTCAACACAGACAATACGGGCAGCAAAACAACATTAACCACCTGTCCCCAGGTGTTATGAAAGTCTTCATAAGCCGCTTTGTATTTCGCTCTGGTAAGGGCCGAGGTATTTGCAACCTCAGTTCCGTATTTTTCGGTGGCCTGTTCTAAAATAGCTAATGTTCGAACTTGTTGCTGTTCGTAGGCACCTAACTGCTCCCAGCTGCGGCCATTTGCCATCTTCCGGAAAGCAGAGGTCATTTCAATAGTCTTCACATTTACAAAGATACCTAGATCCTCGATGGCCTCGGTATTACCAAGCAAACCTGAACGAATTCTCTCTTGGGTATCCTCGACTGTACGCCCAGTTTTGCTGGCAACTACAGCAGTCATGTTAAGATATTCCGTAGTAAGAGTTGCGTTCTGCTGTTGATCAGCCCACACAGAAAACAGGTTGCCATAAACAGCAGAGAACCCCGCTGCGGCACTTTTTGACATACCCAATGCTCTGGCATTGGCATCTATAAAGTCGCCAACAACTTGGCTTGCGCTACTATAAATATCAGCAAGCCGCTGAATATTTGCCTCAGTTTGCGTTGCAACATTTCCTGACTGTTTGCTAAAATTAAGCAAAGCCGAAACACTGAATGCAGTAGCAACTGCGCTTGCCAGACCTGTCAGAGCAGCTTTGGTATCCGATACAGCAGATTTGATGTTTTTTGCGCCCTCTTTTATGCCGGATGTATCCAACCTGGTAGAAAGGGTTACTTTTCCGTCAGTTTTCCCCATCTAATTCTCCTTTCTACTCAAATAGTGCAAGAAGCTCCTTTTCCTCTTCGGTGAATTTAGAGGGGAGGTTGATTTGGTCGTAATGCTCACGATAAAATTCTTCTTCCCATTTTTCGAGTTTTTTTCCTTTTTGTTTCTTCGCACGGATAGAAACCATGGTTGCAAAAGTGCATTCGCCGATCTCCATATACCCGCCGATGAATGTCCACCAGTGCGTATATTTGCCGGGAGTTCTGATATCGTATCCTAGCACCCTACTAACAGGCGGGGCTATTTGCCTGAAGTCCTTTTCCCAGTCCATCAGGGGTGGTTTCTGTTGCCCGGTATCCTTTGGATCGTCGTAACTGATGATTCGGAACATTTCGTTGACAGCTGTTTGCAAATCTTTAATCTGATCATATTCCTCGAAGAAAATGACCAGCGCGCACTGTACTCGCTGCTCCTCTGTCAGATCAGTGTCATTCAGGGCTCTTATACATTGCAAAACAATTCTAAAATCGCAATTATCTCGAATCTGAAATGGCCGGTCGTCAATTTCCACCATTACCGGGAGGTCATACCCGCCCATCATTTTTTGATATAGTTAGCGATGTGTTTTTGCATCTTCTGCTCCACAGCTGCGTTGGCCTTCTTAATATGCATTTCAATCTCGGGCTTGATGCCCTCAATGAATTGCATAATAAAGTAATCGCCATTTACCACTGCAAAAGGAGAGCAATGCTTGAACACCACCGCAGAGATTTCGCCGTTAAATGCTTCGTCAAGCTCTTCGCAGACGATATTGCGGATTTCCCGGAACCTTTCAATTGCGGACGCATCCTCAGGAGTTCCATCATTCTTGAGATTCAGATCTTCAATATCCTTGGTCCGTGCTTCGACCCTGCTTTGAAAATCCTTCATGCGGATAGCGAGGTCAGGATCATTGGGATTGAAATAAATTTTCTGGACATCTCCATTGTCAAACTCAATGTCAAATGCCAGTTTACCGGTACTAAGTTTCATGTTTAACCTCCATAAAATAAATACCCCTTGCCTTATCAAAAAGGCGAGGGGTATTTTAGTTCGTTACGCTGCAGTAAAAGCAGGCACACCATCCACGATGCTTACAGTGCCCCTTACAGAATCATTGGAATACATGATCTCGATGGGCATATCCACATGTGCGCTGCCGCCGATAGATGTGATGTTGATTGTGCAGTTCTTTTGCATTTCTGCTTCAAAGGCGGTTTTCTCGCCAATGTAAGCATATACGATCAGCACATTAAACTTGGAGAGCAGCTCGGGGGTCTTGTTCTGCCAGATGCTGTGCAGTTTGTAATTGAGCTTAGAACCACCTTTTACAGTGTTCGGGTCAAGGCTCTGGTTGGGCTCCCACTTCGTTACAGAAGTTTCTGTAATACCCAGAATATCGGTAGTTGTCTCGGTGTTGGGGTTTAGCTCAAGGGAGCTGTCTTCTACACCGCTACCAACCAGCTCCCATTCAGGAGCATCAGTTTTGTCTGAGACGTCAACAAAGGTCATCAGGAGTCTACGTGCTGCCTTTACGCCAGCGCTCAGATTAAAAGCTTTTGTCATATTTAGTTCACCTCGTATTTTTTGATGTAGGTTACGGAAAGTTGCACCAGATACATGGCTGTACCTTCATCGTCGGAATCGTAAATGGTGCCGTTTTGTGCTTTGATTTCCTCCAACTCGGACTCATCCCCAAACACAGGTGTCAAGCCAAGAATGTTTTGCTCCTGGATCCAGTTTTGGAAATCAATAAGCCATTCTGCATTCTGGGTAGCTCCTTTGTCGTCATCAGTAGCCTTTTCAAAGACATAAAACAATGCGAAATTGTACTGATTTTCCACTATGATGTTTCCCAGAATGTCGGGCTTGCGGGAAATTTCCATCAGACCAGACGGAGCAATACTACTGTTACCGGGCTCTGTGGAAATGTAGTCCACCTTAAGTGATTGAAAGCAATCGTTGCCCGGAAATGTATCTAACCACTTCCTGATTGATTCAAGGACAGACATAGAACTACCTCCTTTTTAGGTATCGCTGGAGGTCAGCCGCCATTGCTTTGCCTTCAGTTGCTGATAGCGACCTGTCCCATCGAGGGCCGGCGTTAGGGTTTTTTGTTTTTGTGTACTTTAGATGCCTTTTTGTCAGAACCTTCTTGCTACCCCTGCGGGATCGCCAACCCTCTGGCGTCAAAAAGCCTGCTGCGTTGATTTTAGGATCAATCATCAGCATGCCGTAAAACAAATACTTTGCATATGGTGTATCCGTTACGATATAAGGTTGTGAAATATCTGTTTGGGCCACAGTTGCCTTATAGGTCATACCGGATACATACGGCATATAGCGTTTGATCCGCCGCAGAACATTGGCAGTGTGAAATCGCTGAACATCACCGGCCGCATCTAAGCCCTTATCTTTGAGAATTTGTTTTACTGAATTCATCTCCAAATAAGCAATTGTGCCGTTTGGAAGACGAAACAGCTCCGTTTTTGATCTCATCCACCGGCCTCCGTGTGTACGATTTTGCCGTCCCACTTTTTTGGATCAGCATAATTGGCTACTACCAGTCCGCTAACATTAGCAGGAATGAAAGAGGCCCAGGCTGCACGGTCCTCGATTTTCGGACCGATACCCTCAAAGATTTTATCACCCACAAATACAGACTGGCTGTCTCCGGGGATAACCAGCAGAAAGGAGTTAGCTTCCTTGCTGCCGGTTTTATCCACGGATTGGGTCTTCTTATGATCCAGAAAGGCATTCTTAAAGACAGTTCGAGAATAGGTATCTTCGTCTTTGTGATAAACCGTTACAGTCTGATTGCAAAGCCGGTAATCCACAGGGCAGGGGCGCTTTTTCGGCATCAGCATCAGCGCACCCCCCTGTAGATGTCCAAATACAGGCTTGCACAACGATACAGTTCCCTTTCCTGGGCCTTTGGGCTGACATCTACGGCACTTCCTGCATCGCCATAACTGACAGATACAGAGCCAATAGATGCCGATGCAACCGCTCCAGTGCCGTTCTGTGCGGCAACAAAGTAAGCCATGGCGTCCACCATAGCGCATACTGCCATGGCCTCGGAGTCCTTGTCCGGGGCTACGACGGAATATTGGCGCTTGTACTTATCGAGCTGGCTTTGCGCCCGGGAGGCAAGCTGTTGCCATTCCTCCGGAGTTACAGCGCTTCCGGCATACTGTCCCCTGTAAAATCCATAGTCAACCATCGGGCGCCTCCTTTTGCTTACTTCTCGGCGGGCTTCTGTGCCGCTGCCAGCTGTTCGGTCAGCTCCTGATTTACCTTCTTCAAGACCTCAACATCCTTCTTCAGGGCGTCGTTTTCCTTCTTAAGGGCTTCGCACTCCTTCTTCAGGACACTCACAGCATCTTTGGGCTCCTTCTTCAGGAGTTTGCCAGTCTTTTCATCGACCTCGGTGTAGCCGGCAGCCAGCATGTTTTCCAGCTGATCATCCTGAATACGCAGCTGACGGTTTCCCTTCTGTACCAGTTTCATAAGTTACCTCCTTAGGCCTCGATGTTGAACTTGATAGCACCAACGCGCTTCTTCAGCACGAAGGTGTCGTCATAGCTCTCCTCGAAGTAATAGTACTTGCCATTAGTCATGGCGCTGGGAGCATCCAACTGGGAGAACACATACTTCTCGGGGGTGATCACAGCAGAAGGATGTGCCAACAGCATACGGATCTGCTTAGCGCCGGCGCCGGCCTTCCAACCTTCGGTGAAGTCATACACAGTCTTCATCAGTACAGAGGGTACGACTTCGATCTGCACAGAATCCACAGATTCCACTGCTCTGCGGATATTGGCATCGCCGTTCTGAATATGACGGGCACGCTCAACGGCACGCTTCAGCATACCATTGGTACCGGTGGTCAGATACAGAATTCTGCCGTTCTTAGGCACATTGGCTTCGTCCATAGCCTCCATGTAGCCGTCAAACAGCTGCAGGATGTTGTCCTCGGTGATTGCGGTAGAATCCGCAGCGCCACCGGCCTCGGTCCAGTCGGCATAGATCTTGGACACCATGTAAGCATCCATTTCGGGGAATTTCTGCTCCTCGTTGAACACCTTGGTGATGTTCTGGATGGAGGCAACATGGTTGGTCTCGTCAATATCCATGGGGTGGACCAGAGTGGACCACTGACGGTGGTTGCCCAGAGTCTTGGGCTCCCAGGCGTTCTCGTAGTTGCGCTTTGCGGTGCCGATGCTGTCACGATCAGCATCTACACGACCGGTGGTGGACAGGCTGGGGATCTCGATGGTCTTTGCACCGGTCCACTTGTATCGGGCATCGTTTTCAGTGCTGCGCAGTGCAGCGAAGTGCAGGACATAGGGGTATGCCTGTGCCAGAGCCTGTGCATAAGACCCTGCATAGTTAAGTGTGTTCATGAAAGAATCTCCTTGCTATTGTTATTTTCCGGTCTCCCGGGCACGAACGCCGGTAAAACCGAAATTGAAATCGCCGGTACCCTGGTTGCCAAATCCGCCTGTACCGGCACCGGCGGAATAAGGAGGAGGTGCACCCTCTCCGTCGAAGAGGTAGCCGCTATCCTTCTTGAGGCCCTCCAGCGCGGCTTTGATGTCTGCTTCCTGGTTCTTGCTTCCCTTTAAGGTATCCACGTCCAGCAGAGCGGTGATCGCCTTGACATTCTTGCCCTTGGCGCCGGTGATGGCAGTTTCCAACTGCTGGCGGAAGTCACGATCTGCAAGCTCCTGCTGATGGGTAGCAATTGCATCGTTGTACTTCTTTTCCCAGTCCTGAGCTGCCTTGCGAACACCGTCGATGTCCTGATCCTCAAAGCCTTTGATCGTGGTTCTGGCATCATCAAGCTGCTGCTTAATGGTGTCATAATCCGCATAAGGCTTCTTGGCGGCTTCGATGTCCCGGCCATTCTCTGCCATGATGGCATCAATGACCTCCTTGGGCAGGGGCTGATCATTTACCTTGAGGTTTTGCAAAAATTCGCGTTTCATGGTTTTCCTTTCTCCGATACGCTTTGATCACGGAGGTTGCGTCTCCTTCGGTTGGTGTTATTACGCCCACCACGGCAAAAATGGTATGAAAAAGTGGCTGCTTCCAAAAAGGAAACAACCACTCTGTCAACAGGTATTTACTTGGAATCGGTGGAAAAGCCTATGGGCTGCCGCCGATCTTTCT
>JAZSDS010000062.1:0-5381 GCA_045531275.1 Faecousia sp. | reverse complement strand
CCGTCACAGCTTAAGATAAAGACAGTCCGCCCTTCCTGTCGGCGGGTACGCTTCGGAGTTTTCACAGGCAACTGCTCCGCAGTACCCAACTTGTTTCCAAGGCAGAAATCCTTACAGGGACACCCATCGCAGTCCGGCTTTCGGTTCGGTCCGCAGACCGTTGCCCCAAGCTCCATAAGTGCCTGGGTAAAATCTCCTGCATCAGGGGGATATATCTCCCCTAACGCTTCTTGTATTCTTGCCTTGAAGCCGGTATTGTCTATCGGCGTAGGGTCGTTTAGCAGTCTTGCCGCTACCCGCAGCACATTTCCATCCACCGCAGGAGTAGGTAGCCCAAAGGCGATGGAGCAGATGGCGCCGGCAGTATAAGGACCGACTCCCGGCAGCGCCAAAACCGACGCATTTTCCCTGGGAAATACCCCGTTGTGCCGCTCCAGGATCACTTGGGCCGCTTTTTTCAGATTCCGTACCCGGCTGTAATAGCCCAGTCCTTCCCAAAGCTTATGCAGTTTACTGTCATCCGCATTTGCCAAATCCTGGATGGCGGGCAGCTCCGCTAAGAAGCGGGTATAGTAACCCTTTACCACCTCCACACGGGTCTGCTGCAACATAATCTCCGAGACCCAAATATGATACGGGTTCCTGTCCTGCCGCCAGGGCAAGTCCCGCTTGTTCTCTTCATACCACGGAAGCAGCGCCTCCGGCAGCTTCTCTAGAATCTTTTCCTGTTCCACAGACGCAACTCCCCTCCTGCACCATTTTACAATAGGGCTATCTTTTCGTCAAGCAAGGGAAATATATAGAAAAATTTTAGGCTTTTTCAAAAAAAGGGCTTGCATTTTATAAAGCGTTGTGCTATTATATGCAAGCGCGTTAAGCGACGCGTGTATGCGCTGGTAGCTCAGTTGGATAGAGTGACTGACTACGAATCAGTAGGTCGGGGGTTCGAGTCCCTTCCAGCGTACCATTAAACAGGATATCCCATCCGGGATATCCTGTTTAATTTTTATGTAAGGAAGGGACTCGAACCCATTTATATGCAAGTGTCCAGTGGACACTTGCTGACACCAGTGCAAACACTGGTGGCTACCTTAATTTTTGCTCCGGCGGAGCAAAAATGCATATCGAGTCCCTTCCTAGACACTTCGTTATGCATTCATGTTAAGATAGGTGTTGCCCGCTGCGGCTCGAGGTCGGCGAACCTTAATTTTCGCCAAGGGTGGAAATGCACACGCGTTCCTTCCGGCATGTCACAAAATGCAACTGCATCCTATTGCGCATCCTTTGAAATATTCCCTCTTGTTTTTTTCGGGGTATAGGGTTATAATACTGAAAGAAATGTAATAGGAGGTCATATTATGGCTGTTAAGATTGAAAAAAATACCATTATCGGTGATGTTCTGGATGTAGCGCCTCAGGCTGCTCCCCTGTTTTTCGCCATTGGCATGCACTGCCTGGGCTGCCCCTCTTCCCGGGGCGAAACTGTTGAGGAAGCCTGTGCTGTTCACGGCATCGACTGTGAGCCTTTCCTGGCTCAGCTGAATCACTTCCTGGAAGCTTACGAAGCAGACCAGGCTGAGAAAGCGCAGTAAAAAACCGGTGCTGCCATCCCGATTGCCGGGATGGCAGCTTTTTTGGAGGTAACCAATGAAGCAACCCCCACTCTCTTCACGTCTTCTAACCTGCAGCAGCTTTATAAACCCCGGAGACAGGGTTGCCGATATTGGCTGTGACCACGGCTATCTTGGCATCTATCTGCTGCAGCAGGGCATTGCCCGTTCTGTTATCGCCGCAGATGTCAATCAGCAGCCCCTGGACAGCGCTCTGCGAAATGCCCGCAAATACGGCATTGCGGAGAATATATCCTTTTTCCTGTCCGATGGTGTCCGTAACATCCCCAGGGATTTTGACACCATGGTATGCGCCGGCATGGGCGCGGATACTATGATCTCCATTCTGGAAGCAGCACCCTGGCTGAAAGCAGATCGGTACCGACTGATCCTGCAATGCCAGTCCCGGCGGCCGGAGCTGCGGAAATACCTGTATGAAAACGGTTTTTCCATAGTCGCGGAGGACCTTGCCCAGGACGGTAAATTTATTTATCCTGTTATGGAAGTAGTATACCTCCCTTCGCAGCCTCTGACACCCGGGGGCTACCACATCAGTCCTGCCCTGCTTCAAAGCAAAAGCCCTCTGCTGCCCCCATTTTACGACAGGGTCGTATCAGGACTTAAAACCACAGTTGAGGGACTTTCCCGGACTGCTGGCGAAAAGCATGCACATTACAGCGCAGTTTTGAAAGAACTGCTGGAAATGGAGGAAAACATTCATGGCAACTGTTGCTGATATTCTGGAATTTATCCATACCATTGCTCCGGAGGAAATGAAAGAGCCCTGGGATCATGTTGGTCTGAATTGCGGCAGACTGGACCGAGAGGTGAATACTATTCTTATTGCCCTGGACCCCTTTGAAGAGGTTTGCAAAGAAGCTGCCCAAATCGGTGCGGAGCTGCTGGTTACCCACCACGCCTTGATCTGGACACCTGGCTTTGTTACCGACCAAGACCAGCAGGGCCGCAACGCCCTGTTTCTAATCGAGAATAACATCGCCTGTATTAACGCCCACACCAATCTGGACTGCGCACCCGGCGGTGTTAACGACATACTGGCAGAAAAGTTAGGACTGAAGGACATCCATGTTATTGCTCCAAAGGGCACAGATGCTCAGGGACAGCAATGGGGACTTCTGCGGCAGGGTACTGTCAACCCCCAACCGCTGAACCGTTTCCTATACACAGTCAAAAAAGAGCTTGGCTGTGAGGGGCTACGGTATGCCGACGCAGGCAAGAAAGTCTGCCGTGTTGCGGTAGGCGGCGGCGCATGCGCAGGCGAAATGGTGCAGGCTGTGGTGGCCGGATGCGACACCTTCGTCACCGCCGATGTGAAGTACAACCAGTTCTGGGAAGCAAAGAACCTGGGCCTTAATCTGATCGATGCCGGTCACTTCCACACAGAAAATCCTGTGTGCCAGTATTTGGCAGATATGCTGCGGAAGGCGTTCCCGGAAATTACTGTTACAATCTCTGCCCGGCACACAGATTGTGCAAAATTCTTCCAATGATATGTTGATTTTAAGGCGCGTTTGTGCTAAAATATGTTGAAGTTTTTTCTAGATAGAAGGGAAGATCATTATGTCCGGACATTCCAAATGGCATAACATTCAGAAAACCAAGGGCGCACAGGACGCAAAGCGCGCTGCTGCCTTTACAAAGATCGCCAAAGAGCTGATCGTTGCAGTTAAGGAGGGCGGCGGCATTACCGACCCTGCCAACAACTCCCGCCTTGCCACTGTTATCACCAAGGCAAAGGCTGCAAACATGCCCAACGACAACATCAAGCGCTGCCTGGAAAAGGCTGCTGGCGCCGGCGGTGGTGACAGCTACGAATCCATTACCTACGAAGGCTACGGCCCCGGCGGTGTGGCAGTTATTGTTGAAACCATGACCGACAACCGCAACCGCACCGCAGGCTCTATGCGTCACCACTTTGATAAGTTCGGCGGCAACCTGGGCGCCTCTGGCTGCGTCAGCTGGAGCTTCGACAAGAAGGGCGTTCTTATCATCGACAACGAGGACGGCCACCTCGACGAAGACACTGTCATGATGGACGCCATGGACTGCGGCGCAGATGATTTTGAAGCTGAGGAAGATTGCTTCACCATATACACCGTTCCCGACGACTTTAACGCTGTTGCCGATGCAATGGCAGCTAAGAAGTACACCTTTGCTTCCGCCCAGATCGAAATGGTGCCTCAGAACTACCAGAAGCTGGACAACGAAGACCAGATCAAGCTGATGGAAAAGCTCATCGACATCATGGAAGACGATGACGATGTACAAAACGTCTGGCACAACTGGGATCAGGACTGATTTCCCACCTATAAATTTATCCCCGGAACGGTTTTGTTCCGGGGATTCTTTATTGGGCAATTTCTATCAGCTGAGTACAGGGTTCCCTCAAACGAGCCTTTTGTTGCAGACAACCTGCGATTCTGGCGATAAACTCCTCGTTGGTAGGATAGGGCGCTTTGCTTCCCCTTCTGGGAACAAAATACATCCGCCAAATAGCTTTATCACCGTTTTCATAGGCATCGGCAATGGCATCCCGGATGGCTTTTTCCACCTGGGTAACGGTAGTTCCCCGCATTTGGGCCAGCGCAGGATAAATCTGCTTCATTACTGTGCTGTCCGGGTGGGCATACTTATACAAAACGCCTTCGCAAACAATGCTGTATCTGGGTTTTCCCATGCGAAAGCCCAGATTAAGAAGAGTGCTTTCCAATTCATTTTCCAGGCACCAATCCTTGGTGTCCGGATTTTGCAGGTAAAGGCCGATCTGCCGGATATGCCACACCGCCAGATTCACCGTACAGGGCTTGGTCAGCACATATTTTACCTTCAACTGGCTTAATTGAGACAGTATGTACTCCCCTGCTATCGTCAGGACCGCCAGCACGGCGGTATGGTTGCCCGCTGCACGCATAGCGCGCAGAAAGCTCACGCAGTCAATTCCGGGAAGCATCATATCCAGCACAAGAATGTCGGGCCGAAACACCCGGAGCTGCTCCTCCAGGTCATTGCCGCTGCGACAGATCTTCACCTGGTATATTGCCCCAAGCTGTTTTTCAATGCCCCTGGCAAATTCTCCTGCCGGATCGGCAATCAACAATCTCTGCACAGCCCTGCACCCCTTTCCTTTTATACCAGAATACCACAAAAATCGACATATATCAACAGCAAATAGTCGACACTTCTCGACGATTTTGCAAGCAAAGGACCGCGACAGCGCTGCTGCCGCGGTCATGGTCACCCTTATTTCTTGCGGAAGGACTTGCAGTCGGTGCACTGGTCCTCAGTGGGATTACTCTCGTGGGTACCCACCAGGATCCGCTCCAGAGAGCAGTAGTTTGCTTCGTCGCAGTGGTGAGCGCACTGACGAACAGTGCACTCAATGCTCTTATTTGCATTGCAGTTCATAGCCTGTTCCTCCTTCTTTTTGTGATATGGTTAGTATGCCAGAAATCCGCAAAACCATACAACTCATCAGTATCAATATCTGTCGATTTTTTAATGGGAGTCATTGACATTTCCCCGCCCCATCTGTATAATATCCGTGGAGAATTTTGTTTTCCGGAATATTATTACTTAAAGACAATTATGTCTTTTAGAAAAGAAAGGAAATTTGCCATGATTTATAGTGCAGAAGTACAGCATATGTGCTCCGTGGCCAAGGGTGCTTATCACGGCCCCGCTCCCATTCCCGAAGAGGGCAAGTGGGTTCAGGTCAAGGAAATTAAGGATGTCAGCGGTTTTACCCACGGC
>JAZSDS010000086.1:0-16879 GCA_045531275.1 Faecousia sp. | reverse complement strand
CAAGTGTTTTAGACCGGTTCCATTTTGAGTGTCGGTCCCAAAAATCCCGTCCACGCAAGTGGGCGGGATTTTTACTTATTACTTCTTACCTCTTCACTCTTACCTCAAATAAAGTTTTCCACGGGATTTTTGGGAAGTAGTAAGTAATAGGTAAGAGGTAATAAGTATTGCGGCTTCGCCGTTTTTATGCTATAATACAGCCAAGGCGGTGATTTTATGTCTGAAGCAAAAAAATGTAATATAATTACGGTGGTTATTGTTACGCTTGCTGTTATTTTGGTTTTACTCGCTGTTCTCTCCTTGACATTGAAAACTTTTGTGGTCGATGCGATTCTACATACATATTTGCGACTATTATTTGTTCCGTTAATTATTATAGTTTTACAAAAGTGTTTCAGAGATCAATTGAGCAACAGTATGAATAAAGCTCTCGTTTTATGTACATGTTTTATTGTATTGGATCTTGTTGTAGTTGATGCTTTTAGATTTGTTTTAAGCAAAGGAATCTCCACCGTTCTTTTTTTGCCTATATGTTTGCCCGTTTGTTTTATGATTATAATGTTCTATTCAATTAAGGATACGGGAAGAGATAAAATAGCAGAGAAAAGATTGACATATATCCTTGGAATACCACTTTTACTATTATCTATGTATTTTGAAATATTATCTTTTATACAAATTTAAAGAAAATCAGGTTTTTGATTGGTTCCATTTTGAGTGTCGGTCCCAAAAAGTAACGCACACCAATTGGTGTGCGTTTCCTTTTCGAGAAAACAATTGTAAAAGCACTTCAAATCATTTGATTTGAAGTGCTTTAACATTTTTAATTCACCGGCATAACCTGAGATGAGGTGAATAGTATGCGTTTAATTTCAGGGAGACCTGCGGCTTTTGCTCGGTTGCGTGGTAATAGGGAGAATTCCGGTCTGTCAGGAATCGTGCGGTTCTATCAGTACCCCGGCAGTATATTGGTGGAGGTAAGCGTTATAGGCTTGCCTAATAACGGTTCTGGCTTCCATGGTCTGCATATTCACACAGGCGGTTCCTGCGGTGGCAGCCAGTTCTCGTCAGCAGGCGGTCATTTCAATCCGGGAAAGGTGACCCATCCCCGGCATGCAGGGGATCTGCCGCCGCTGCTGTCCTATAATGGCCGTGGATATATGGCGGTCATGACAGACCGGTTTTCTATAAGGGATATTATCGGCAGAACAATTGTGATTCATAGCATGCCGGATGATCTGAGGACAGATCCTGCGGGAAATTCCGACAGCAGAATTGCCTGTGGAGCGATTCTAATAAGTTGACGAATGGAGTGACAGGGCTTATAATAAAAGAAAAACAAACCGGAGAAAAATATGGAATTACTACATATCCTGTCCACGGCGCTAAACGCCGTAATGCCCATCGTGATCCTGATTGCTCTGGGCTATTGCCTGCGGAAGGCAGGTTTTTTTAAGGAACAGTTTGTCAGTACTGCCAGTAAGTTTGTGTTTCATGTTTGCCTGCCCTGTCTGCTGTTTGTGAATATCTACAGCATAGGAAGCTTCTCGGAGATCGGCTGGGATATTGTCATATATGTCCTCTTGACAGCTTGCCTGCTATTTGTCCTGGGACTGCTAACAGCATTATTTGCATCGAAGGACCATAAACGAAAGGGCGTCATCCTTCAGTGTGTATTCAGGAGTAATTTTGCATTTATTGGATTTCCTTTGGCAAGCATTTTGGGTGGCAGCGGAGCGTTGGCAGTTGCGGCGGTAGTATCTGCTTTTATCATCCCACCAATTAATGTGTTTGCGGTGTTGTCCCTTACAATGTTTGTGGATAAGGGGGAAGACGGCAAGACGAATTTCCGCCGTATCATAAACTCCATTACAAAAAACCCTATTATTCTTGGATGTCTTTCCGGACTGCTCTGCCTGGGTATTCGGGAATTGCAGAACAGAGTTTTCGGCGGGACTGTGTTCTCAATTGAGCGAGATCTGACCTTTATTCATACAGCGGCGAATAATCTCGGGGTCATTGCATCGCCTCTGGCGCTGGTGGTCCTTGGGGCCCAATTTGAGTTCTCCGCTGTCAGAGGGATGCTGAAGGAAATTCTGGTCGGAACCCTCTGGAGGATCGTCCTTGCTCCAATTATTGGCATTGGTGTGGCAGTACTCCTTGACAAGTATACAAACCTGATTTCATGTGGAGCCAATGAGTACCCAATGCTCATAGCTTTGTTTGGCTCTCCAACTGCTGTTTCCAGCGCCATAATGGCAGGAGAAATGGGCAATGATGAGCAGCTGGCAACACAGCTTGTGGTCTGGACCAGCATAGGTTCCATTGCGACCATTTTTATAACAGTCTGCGTTATGATGGCTGCGGGTTTGATCGTCGTATAGTGAAGTTAGCTTTATAGCATGCTGATAACGAAAGGGGAGATACAGATGAAACTGATCTTTTTAGGCGCTACCCATGAGGTTACCGGTTCCTGTACACTGCTTGAGGCCTGCGGCAAACGGATATTGATAGATTGCGGTCTGGAGCAGGGGGCGGACACATACGAAAACTGCGAGCTACCTGTTGCTCCCGGTCAAATTGATGCCGTATGTCTGACCCATGCCCACATGGATCATTCCGGAAAAATTCCTGCGTTGGTAGCCCAGGGGTTTAAGGGAGCCATTTACGCAACGGAAGCCACCCATAAGCTTTGCAACATTATGCTCCGCGACTCGGCGCACATTCAGGAATTCGAGGCCCAGTGGCGCAACCGTAAGGCCCAGCGCGCCGATGAAGCGCCCTATGTTCCTTTGTACACCATGGCGGATGCGGAGCAGACTCTCCGCCAGTTTGAGCCCCAGCCCTATGGAAAGACTGTGCCGATCTGTGAAGGTATCACTGTAAGGTTCGGTGATGCCGGACATTTGCTTGGATCCTCCAGCATTTACCTGACGATTACAGAGGAAGGACAGACCCGTACCTTGCTTTTCTCCGGAGATTTGGGCAACCTCCAGCGTCCGCTGATCCGGGATCCGCAAAAGCCGGAAAACGCCGATTATGTAGTGATCGAATCCACCTACGGTGACCGGATCCATGGACCTCGTCCGGATTATCTGGGTCAGCTTACTTCTGTTCTGCAGGATACCTTTGACCGGGGCGGCAATGTGGTGATCCCTTCTTTTGCCATTGGCAGGACACAGGAGCTTCTGTACCTGCTCAGAACCATTAAGGAACAGAATCTGGTACATGGTCACAATGGATTTCCTGTATACGTGGACAGTCCGCTGGCTGTTGAGGCAACCAAGATCTATTCTTGCGGAATGCTGGATTACTACGATCAGGAGACGCTGGACCTGCTTGCTAAGGGCATTGATCCGATCATCTTCCCAGATCTGCGGCTGTCCGTTACTTCTGACGAGTCGAAGCTTATCAATGCGGATAAAACACCTAAGGTTATTCTCTCCGCCTCCGGTATGTGTGAAGCGGGTCGCATCCGTCATCACCTGAAGCATAATCTGTGGCGCAGCGACAGCACTATCCTGTTTGTGGGCTATCAGGCTGAGGGTACCATCGGCAGAAAGCTGATGGGCGGCGCAAGCTCCGTAAAGCTCTTTGGGGAAGATATAGCTGTCCATGCAGCCATTACCGCCATGTCGGGAATCTCAGGACACGCAGATCGGGATATGCTGCTGGACTGGCTTGGACATATAGATAAAGCCCCCCAGCGGGTCTTTGTTAACCATGGCGACGATTCAGTATGTGATGTTTTTGTGAAGGCCGTAGAGGAAAAGCTGGGCTATCCCGCTGTTGCGCCCTATAGTGGCGACGGCTACGATCTTTTAACCGATGAATGTTTCCAGAAAGGCGTCATCAAACTGGCGCATAAAGCCAGCCAGGGTCGCAAAAGAGCAGATGCGCTGTATGAGCGCCTGGTTGCTGCAGGCAAGCGCCTGATGCACCTGATCGATTCCATGAAAGGCGCATCCAATAAGGAACTAACCCGTATTACAGACCAGATCAATGCTATCTGCGATAAATACAAGCGTTAAAGAAAACACCGCCGCTCACAGTCCGTGAGCGGCGGTATTATTGTTTAAATGTTATTCATTACAGCTTTGATACGCTGCACAGTTCGTTCATAGCCCAGAATCTGCATAACGGTGTACAGGTCCGGGGAGTTTGTCTTGCCTGTAACCGCCTGACGGATAAAGGTGGACACATCTGCAACTGTGCCGGGGAAAGCGTCAGGATCGGCCTTGTAGGCCTTCATATCCGTAGTGAAACCAAGCTCTTCGGTGATTTCCTTAACCTTGCCAAACCAGACGCCGGAATCATCCTGAATATCAAAACGGTCCAGGAATTTCTGCAAGGCGTTTTTGATCGTCTCCTTGCTGAACTTCTCGTCAAAGACGGGAGTTTCCTGGTAGTCGTCATAGAAAAAGCCCATATAAGGCTTGGCCTCTTTCCAGGTGGCAATATCCTTCCTGGGCTTTTTGCCGCCTCTGCCGATGGATAGGATGGCTTTGGCATATGCAGGATCGGCAGCAAGCTTTTCACCGAACTCCGGATCAAACTCCTGTGCCCACTGGCAAAGCAGTGTGTAAACCTTCTCAGCATCCATCTTTGCAATCTCGTTCTTGGAAACATCCGTCAGCTTTGCGTAGTCGAACAGACTGCCTGCAGGGTTCAGCTTTTTGGGACTGAACTTGAAATCGTCGGCAGGAGCGGTGGGGTTTGCCCGGCGCCAGTCCTCAAAGTTGGAGTTCAGCACTGTCATGATATACTCATATACTGCCTCCACAGGGAAGCCTTCGCTTTTGTAGAAGGTTAACGCCAGCTCCGGGTCTTTCCGCTTGGAGAGCTTGCGCTTGGAGGTGCCGTCCATTTTCATCAGGGGTCCTATGTGGACATACTTAGGCAGTTTGAAGCCCAGAGCCTTAAACAGCTGAATGTGGAAGGGCAGGGTGGGAAGCCATTCGTCACCGCGAATCACATGAGTGGTACGCATCAGATGGTCGTCCACTGCGTGGGCAAAATGATATGTGGGGATGCCGTCGGATTTCAGCAGAACATGGTCTACATCGTTTTCAGTGATGGTCAGTTTGCCCTTGACCAGATCATCAAATTTGTACTGATTTTTCACAGAGCCTGTGGAGCGGAAGCGAAGGACCCAGGGGTTTCCTGCATCCAACTGGGCCTGGATATCCTCCAGGGAGCGGTCACGCCACATGGCGTACTTTCCATAGTAGCCGGTGGTTTCTTTGTTTGCCTCCTGCTGCTGCCGCATAGCGGACAGCTCCTCTTCTGTGCAGAAGCAGGGATAAGCCATGCCTTCTTCTACCAGTTTTTTTGCGTATACATGGTAAATGTCAGCCCGCTGGCGTTGGCGGTAGGGGCCATAGCTGCCCATGTCACCGGTGATGGTTGCGCCTTCGTCAAACTGAATACCATAATGCTTCAGGGTGTCGATGAGCACCTCAACCGCACCGGGAACTTCCCGCTTTGCATCGGTATCCTCAACACGCAGGAACAACACGCCACCGCTTTGGTGGGCCATTCGCTCGGCGGTTAGACCCATAACCAGGTTGCCAAGGTGGACAAAACCGGTAGGGGAGGGTGCCATACGGGTTACCACTGCGCCTTCGGGAAGGTCCCGCAGGGGGTATTTTTCCTCAAGGACCTCCGGTGTTTCGGTAACATTGGGGAACAGTAATTGTGCTAATGCCTTATAATCCATAATACGGTACCTCTATCTAAGAAATCTCTGTTTACTATAACATAAGAATGTAGGCAAAGTCAATTTTCCGTTGCGTTTTTCTTTGCTGTATGGTAGAATACAGAAAAATGCGAAAAAGAGGCGATACCGATGGAAGAAATCGTTACAAAAAAGAGAATGCTGTCCGGCATCCAGCCCTCCGGTGACCTGCACCTGGGTAACTACCTGGGGGCAATCAAGAACTGGAGCAGTCGTGCCGAACAGTATGAGTGCTTCTACTTTATGGCGGATATGCACACCATTACCGTCCGTCAGACTCCAGCGGATCTGCGGCGCAGAACCTTGGAGCAGCTTGCCCAGTATATTGCCTGCGGTCTTGACCCCGAGAAGAACACCCTGTTCGTACAGAGCCATGTGCATCAGCATGCAGAGCTTGGCTGGGTACTGAACTGTTACACTATGTTTGGCGAATTGAGCCGTATGACCCAGTTTAAGGATAAGTCTGCCAAAAATGCAGAGAATATTAATGGCGGCCTTTTTACCTATCCTGCGCTGATGGCTGCGGATATTCTGCTGTATCAGCCGGATCTGGTGCCTGTGGGACACGATCAGAAGCAGCATTGTGAACTGACCAGGGATGTTGCCCAGCGGTTTAACAGTGTATATGGTGATGTATTCAAGATTCCTGAGCCTTTCATTCCCGAAACCGGCGCCCGTGTTATGAGCCTTAACGCCCCGGACAGTAAGATGAGCAAATCCATACCGGAGGGCTGTGTGTTCCTGATGGAGAGCCCTGAGGATATTCAGAGGAAGTTTAAGCGCGCCATTACCGACAGCGACACCGAAAACTGTGTCCGCTTCGATGTGGAGAATAAGCCGGGTGTTGCAAATTTGATGTCCATCTATTCTGCGGTTACCGGTAAAACTTACGAACAAATCGAAGCGGAATTCGCAGGACAGGGTTACGGCAAATTTAAGCCGGTGGTGGGTGACGCGGTGATCGAGACACTCCGTCCCATCCGTGAAGAATCTCTGCGACTGCTGAAGGATAAGGCGTATCTGGAATCCGTCTACCGCAGCGGCGCAGAAAAAGCATCCTATGTTGCGGAAAAGACCCTGCGTAAGGTGTACAAAAAGGTCGGATTTCTTGCAAGATAAAATAAAGACACGCTGCTTCCGTCGGAAACAGCGTGTCTTTATTACATAAAAAAATACAAAGCAAGGGTAAGCAGGGCGTTGTTTCTTTCTTCCTCACAGTCACCTGCCATTAACAGAAGCAGTAAAATAATAATGAGATCTGCTGTATCAATGTCACGGGGCAAAAGCTGCTTAAAGAAGCCGGGAAGGCTGTCGGTATTGTTATGTGCCTGGCGGTGCTCAGGGCGGTTATGGACAGGAGAACGGGGCGGTGATGAACAGGGCGTTTCTTTGGCAGGACCACAGCTTTGAAGTTGCGTGTTTCCTGTGTGTGTCGGCGAAGGTGCCGGTTTTGCTTCCGGCTGCGTTTTCCGCTTCGGTTCAGGAACGCGGTTCTTTCGGTATGAGCCATCCGGTTGGGGAATATAACGGTTATACAATGGAGTCACCTGCCTGAGTTGAATTGGAAGCCGGACTTGCCTAAAAAGCTGGAAGCCATATTTGCCATTTTCGCCGCCCGCATAGCTTTTTCAAGCTTGGAAATGCGCTCCGTGCTAAGGTAGGGTGTCAGGGCGGCCAGCAAGGATTTTTGGTTTTTGTCAATATTGCTTTTCCCTGCAAGGCCCGATAGTTTCTGCACCATTGAAAGATCTATATCCGGTAAGGAAAAACTCTGTTTTTCCTCTTTTGGAGATTGACCGGATTCTTGCAGTGACGGCTGTGCCTGATTGAGACTCTGGGCCATCGCCATAATTTTTTGCATCATTTCAGGGTTTCCCAGTATAGCGTTCATTTGCTGCTGCATGTCGTCCATGTGCTAGCCTCCCAACTGCTGTAAAAGCTTTTTGACTTCCTCTGACCCTAGAAATGGCGACAAGGATTCCTTTGCCTTTGTATAGTCACCGCTAGCCGCCAGCTCCATTGCTTTCTGCATTGCCTGGGGATCAGATTGCTTCAAAAGCGCCAAAAGCTGTTGTCCTGCGGGACTGCTTGCCATACGCATAATATTTTGCATGGAAAGATCCCCTGAGTTGTTTTGCATCACATTGCCTCCTGTCGAGTTTTCTGCTATAATTAAGATAAGAGATATGTTCAATACTACTATATGCACAGAAGGAGCCGTTGGTGTACAATGAAAATACTTGTGTTATCCGATTCTCATTCGGCGCTGCGCTTTATGCGCCAATGTATCGACTTCGTTAAGCCGGATCATGTGGTCCATCTGGGGGATCACTATGACGATGGAAAGGCTATGGCGGAAGCGTATCCTCATATTCGTTTCCATCAGGTGCCGGGAAATTGTGATCGCTACCGCTGTGAGCCATGGTTGACAGATATTCTGTGTTACAGCATCGGTGGTGTGAAAATATATATGACCCACGGGCACAGACATGGGGTCAAAACTGATACAAGCATACTGCTGGCGGCAGCCAGAGAAAGTGGCGCCCAGGCCGTATTGTTTGGACATACACACTGTTCCTGCTGTACGTGCCATGAGGACGGACTGTGGGTACTGAATCCCGGCAGTTGCGGGGGAAGTGACGGCAGTGCAGGAATTATTGAGATCGAGAATGAGAAAATATCCTCCTGCCGCATTTTACGGCAGGAGGATGTGGGGTAAAGCTTAGCCCAGGACCAGCAGGAGAAGAAGGCAGGCAGCGGACCCTGCACCAATGGCGGCAACAAGCAGTAAATCCAGGACTTTGTTGATAACCTCCCGCCGGGTGGCTGCGTTGGGGTAGGGCAGATTGGGGCGCATTCTAATGTCGGTGCGGTATATAGCGGTCGTTTTCATGTTGTATTCCTCCTCGGTGTTGGTTTCTGATATGATCATACAATGTTATAGGTACTAAAAAACGGACTGAATATAAGGGCTTGATCCATAGGAAGATATTCTTTCACTTGCATCTCAGTAAAGAATATGCTATTATAAATATGATATTACGATTGCCGGAGGTCTTCTTATGAGTAAGCTTGAGGGCGCTAAAGAGAATATAAAGAATATGCAGCCTGGGCTGAAGAGAACGGCCAACGTGCTGCGTTCTGTTTGGAAGTGGGTATACAGACTGCGTAGTGTTGTGTTGGCTATCCCGGTTGCGTTGGGTGCCATTGGTTTGGCTACCTATAATCTTGCTACCCTGCCGGATAAGGTGGGCATCAATCTGCAGGCCTCCGGTGAATACTCTCAGATGGTGGGCAAGGGTGTTGCGGTTATGGGACCGCTGGCGCTGACCTGTGTGTGCCTGCTGCTGATGTTCTGTTCCCGCCGGGTCCTGTATCCATGGCTCATCAGTCTGTTTTCTTTGGTGTTACCCATTCTGATCTTGATTACCAACATTTTCCCGGGATAATATGTAGCCCCATTGAACAGTGTTCAATGGGGCGTTTTGCATGTTTGGAGGATTTATAGATCCTGCAGATCGGCATAAGGAATATCATTTTCCAGATTGTCCCGGGCCAGGTCTGTATCAATTACGCCGTATGCATCCTCTGGAATCGGCTTTTCGTGGTAGACCTTTAGCTGAGGACCTTGCGTTCCTGCGATAATAGGTTTTGCTTTTTCCTTTCCTGTTTTTGCTTTGCCTTGTATCTGCGGAACAGGAGGAGCACTGTTTTTTGGATGCAGCTGCGTCCAATCGGGTCTTGCCATACCCTTCTTCGCCATAATCATCACCTCGGGTTCATTTTTTGCTATTCATTGAAAAATATCCGCAATGTATATACTGGAGTATCTGATTGGTATTTCTGCTTGACAAACCGGAAAGCCTATGCTAGAATACTTTGGCATGCAAAAGAATATTGTTTTTGTTGATTCGGAGTGATACCCAAGAGGCCGAAGGGGCTCCCCTGCTAAGGGAGTAGGTGGTCAAAAGCCACGCGAGGGTTCAAATCCCTCTCACTCCGCCAGTGAAATCCGGTTAGGAAGTTAGTCCTGACCGGATTTCTTTTTTATTTACATCATTTTGTTATTCAAAAGTTGGGAAGACCTCAATATCGCGTTGCTTTTTATTCTCCATTTTTCCTTATAAGTTTAAAATTCAAATCCCTCGGTATGCTTTTGCTGGTTGACATTTTGGATAGTATCGTGTATACTGTTTTCACAAGTTAATATTCCGTTTGAGTGCCTGCGGATACGGTAACAGTGCCGCAGGAGAATAGATAACCGGGTGCAAATCCCGGACGGTACCGCCACTGTATGCGTGGAGGCACCCACATTTGACGAAAGTCGGTCATTGGGGAAACCTGAGAAGGCTGTGTGGGAGCTTATGATGCGTAAGTCAGGAGAACTGCTCAAATGAGGTAAAAACACAAGGATCTGCAAGTACGGGTTCTGTGGTTTTTTGTTGCGGAAAAACGGCTGCAGCGGCCCTTTGTAGGGTTGCTGCAGCTTTTTTGCTGTGGCCGTCTATGTGCGGATTCCCCCTCTGCACTGATTGCCTGGACGGTCACAGCCCGCAAACCAACTGAATATTGCTTATTGGTATAGTGAGGTGATCCGGTCAGAATCCGGAACAACCGTCCATTGCTGTGTTTGACATTCGTCATAAGTCAGAGAGCCTGCTATATCAATTGGGTTTATCACGCTTTGACAGGAGAGTGTAGCCTGGTTTGTCCGTACTTGAGGACAGACAGGTTACACTCTTTTTATTTGCGGGAGAACCACAAAACAGTAAGGGAGGGATGCAAGTGACACCGGAAGAGAAGAAGGCCTGGGCGGAGGACCTTCTGCGTCAGAAATATGCGCAGCTTGGGCGTATGCCCACAAAAAAAGACTTCGACAGTGCCTCTTGCGCCCAGATCAAGGCATATCTCGGACCATGGCCCAGGGCATTAGAGTCTGCCGGATTGAAACAATCCAAGGAAAAGTAATCTAAGAGCATAAGAAAGGACGATTCTATTATGCGAACCACTAAGAAAATTCTGAGTATGATCCTCGCCTGTGTACTGGTGCTGGGTCTGCTCCCCGCAACCGCCTTTGCAACCGGAGCTGAGGATGTTGTGTACCTGTCTATCAGCTTTGACTCAGGTTACATTGATGATAAGAACGGTAATCCTATTGCCTATGTTCCGGTCCCTATGTCCGAAATTGAAGCAATTGACCTGACCGAATACGGTCTGGATAATATGCTTTTTGATGCAGACGACGATGGCGAGTACGAAACCACCGCTTTGCAGCTGTTGATCTATGCCCACGAAGAGCTTTACGGTGGTGACTGGAGCGATGTAAACTTTGATGCACTGCCCGGAAGTTCCTATTTTGCCGGCGGTATCTTTGGCTTTACCGAAAACCTGGTGTATTTCCATAATGGTGATTTCCCTGTGGATGAAACCCAGGCCAGCGAATTCTATACGGTCGGCGCCACCTCCGACCGGATCGTGCTGGAACCCGGTGACTTCCTGGATGTTGCCAGCTTTAGCTGCTATGCCTTCTTATGGGATCAAGCAGGTGGTTTCCATCTTTTTGCCGATGAAAACGATAACTACACCCACGATTACACTGTAACCGCAGGTGAAGCACTGCCTGTAAAACTGAAACATTCCTTCTGTGATCTGATGTACGGTGTAGCGTGGGTGAAAGATGCTGCTGACTTTGAAATCTACTACGGAACAACTTTCGGCGAAGCGGAAGACTCTGTCTTTACTGGTGAAAATGGTTGTGCTGAGATTAATTTCCCCAATGCGGGTACTTATTATGTTTGGTGCGACGGTGGTCACAGTGAAGATTATGGCACCCATGGTTCTTGCGACTATTGTCTGGAAACCGGTGAGCCTTGTATCGTTTCTTCACCTGCGTTTGCCAAAGTAACAGTTACCGGTGCATCTGCACCGGAACAGCCTCGCCAACCCCAGAGTGTTTCTTCTGTTCTGAATACCACTATGGCACAGATGGCAGCTACTGTCACCGAACCTGCCTTCGGCACCAATGCCGGTGAATGGACTGTGTTCGGTCTTGCTCGTGGTAATTACTTTGCTAAGGAAAACAAGTATTTTGCGGACTACTATGATCGCATTGTAGAATATGTCAACACCACCGCGGCCGCGGTCGACAAGAATGGCGCGTTGGATAGCAACAAATCTACCGACAATTCTCGGC
Source organism: Faecousia sp. (assembly GCA_045531275.1). Classification (GTDB taxonomy): domain Bacteria; phylum Bacillota; class Clostridia; order Oscillospirales; family Oscillospiraceae; genus Faecousia. Next base: position 4,949 of record JAZSDS010000086.1, on the reverse strand, counting down.
TGATCATGGCGCTGGCTGCCATCGGTAAAGATGCTACTTCTGTAGGCAACTGGAATCTGGTGGAGGCTTATAGTGCCAATGGCATCAACTGGATAAAAAAGCAAGGTATGAACGGCACAATCTGGTCACTGATTGCTTTGGACTGCGGTGGTTACGAAACCAGTGATCCTACGATCCGCCAGCAATGCGTGGACGCAATTGTGGAAGCACAGCACGATGATGGTGGTTGGTCTCTGGTCACCGCTAAGGCACAGCCTTCCAATGTGGATATCACTGGTATGACTCTGACTGCTCTGTATCCTTACCGCAATCAGCCCGAGGTTGCAGCAGCCTGCGAAGAAGCGTTTATATGGTTGTCCGAGAGCCAACTGGACAACGGTGGTTTCCCCTATGGACAGGGTGAAACATCTGAAAGCTGTGTGTGGGCTATTGTTGCAGCAACTACCTGGGGCATCAACCCTGACACCGATTCTCGATTCATCAAGAACGGTAATTCTGCTGTAGATAACCTGCTGAGCTACTACGTAGAGGACGATGCGATGTTTGAGCACATCCACGGTTCTACCAATGGCATGTATATGGCTACCGATCAGGCCTGTTATGCACTGGTTGCTTATGACCGCTTCATTAACGGTAAGAAAGCACTGTACGATTATTCCGATGTAACTTTCGAGGAAGATACCATTGTTGCCGGTAAGCCTACCGCAACTCTGGGGTTGCCTGCGCAGATCACAGACGATGTGGGTAAGACCTTCAATGCCGTTATTACCCTTGATCAGTGGGACAATACCGCTGGTTATAAACTTATTGACTTTATTCTGAATGTTCCCGAGGGTCTGCGTGTTACCGGTGTGACTGCCGGCAGCCGCCTGAACGGTGGCGAAGTCAGCTATCATTTGGACGAAGAGGGCAAGCTGCGCGTGGTCTACTTCGATGCCACCAACCACAGCGATATTACCGTGGTTGGCAACGCAGAGGGTAATGCATTCCCTGCACAGTTCTTCACCGTTACTTTCCAGGTGGATGCCGCAACTGCAGGTGAGCAGAAGGCAATCAGTATTGGCGGCATGTCTGTGAAGCTCTCTTCTGATTCCAGCGATGAAAACGCAATGGTAGTTGTAGATACCACAACTGCTGCAGGCAATGTCGAAGTTGTGAGAGGCATTTCTTACAGTGCTGTTTGTCTGTACACCGGTGATGATGTGGACCTGATCCCCGCTACCAAGAAGGCAGTTGCTGTAGCTGTGGTTGGCATCGAGAGCGCTACTAAGCTGACCTACAACGATGGTACTAACCAGTATGTATTCAAGTACAGCGCTGAGATCTCTGAAAAAACCGGTATTGCTACCTATGTGGCATTGGTGGATGCATCCATCGCTATGGAGCAGTTCGTGAATAAACTAAATTTCACCTTTAGTGAGGATGCAGCAACCAATATTCAGTTTGGTGATACCAACGGCGATGGTGTGGTGAATGCTCAGGATGCGCTGAACGCAGTGGATGCTTGGCTGCGCAAAGGCGATGCACCTACTGACGATCAGATCCTTACCTTGAACGTCAACAGTGACAGCCGTATCAACACTTTTGATGCTCTGGGCATCGTAGAGAAGTTTGTAGATGGCAGTGACTTCGGTGTTGTTACCAAAGCCGCAACCATTACTACCAATCCGTAATCATTCTTTGGGTGGGAGATACACTCTCCCACCCCACCTTTGCGAGGGAGTGTTTCTATGAAGCAATTTATGAAAAAAAGATGGCCGTGGCTCGTAGGTGCTTGCGTCTTGATAGCGGCAGTTGTTTTACTGCTGGTACGGTGCGGAAATGAACCTGTTCCGGGTGAACCTACTTTGATCGTGGAAACACCTCAAAAACTTTCCACATCCCAAACAGAGGAATTTGCTTTGGATGTAACTATTTCTAATTTGGGAGATGCCCGTTATCCGGCAATGAGTATGAGCATCGCCTTTGATTCCTCAAGACTGGAATTTCTTGGTGTGGAAGAAGGCAATATCTTTATTCTAAGTGATGAAAACAGCACAGGTCAAAAGCTCCCGGATTGGAGCTGCAATGTGCAAAACAGTAACGATACCGGTCTCATCAACATTATGTATCTGGATATGACCGGCGGTAAAAACGCATTTACGAAAGAACTTTTAGCTGAAGACTACAATGTGGTGCTTCGGCTGAAATTCCGACTCCGGGGAAGTGTTCGTCCCGGCGATGTTCTTGACCTGATCGTGGAAGATGCGGTATTTGCCGCGTCTGACGAACCCCAAAGTCTTGCTATGACCACTGGTACTCTGAAAGTTAAAAACGGCAAGATTGTAGTAGGAGAATAATGATGAAGAAAATACTGAGCCTGCTATTGGCTTTTACAATAATGCTTTCTCTTTGTGCCTGCCAGGGAAACTTTGGCAGTGTGAACCTGAATGATTCTGTTGATATTCCCGAAAATGGCATTATCAAAGAGAGTATCATCAAGCAAATTAAGAGCGAAAATGCAATTGGTGTTTTTTCTGGAAAATCGGGCGATTTCAAATACGAATGGACGGTATTTGGCAGTGATGTTACCGAAACCGCAGAAATCAATCTCGGCTTACAGCTTAGCAAGACGACCGAAGGTAATATTCAAGTCAATCTGCAACAAGTAAGAGCCTTCGGGTTTTCTGCTTTGCTTTCTATTTATTTGAACGAGCAATGGACCGCCCAAAGTGCAACAGCGTATGTTGGCGGTAAGGCATTTGCATCCGTGTCTGTTACTGGCAGCAAAAGTACAATTCTGAATCTTACACTGGATGGATCTGTAGACAGTTTTGAGATTCGTCCGGATGAACTACCCGAGGAGGAGAAGGAAACGCAGGCAACAGAGGGGGCTGCTCCTAACCAGATACCATCTACACCTGTAGGCGGACAGGATGACTATCTTTCCACACCGGAACAAAGCGACAATAAGGTCCAAAACGGTGGAAAGGATCAGTATCTAACCGACCCTGTTCCGGAGGGTAAACCCAAGCCGGTAGAACCGGAAGATCAGGATGTAGACAAGGGCAAGACATATACCTGCACTTTCTCCATTGAGTGTTCCACCATTTTGAACAACCTGGATCAGCTTGACCCCGACAAACTGGAGATGGTTCCCTCCGGCGGCGTGATCCTGTCCAAGACCACTGTGACCTTCTACGAGGGCGAATCCGTCTTTGATGTGCTGCAACGGGTCTGCAAGGAGAAGGGCATCCATATGGAAGCTTCCTGGACACCCATTTATAACAGCGCCTATATAGAAGGCATCCACAATCTGTATGAATTTGATTGCGGTGCGCTGTCCGGCTGGATGTACAAAGTCAATGGCTGGTATCCCAACTACGGCAGTTCCCGCTATCAGCTGAAAGATGGCGATGCAGTGGAGTGGCGCTTCACCTGCGATTTGGGCAACGATATTGGCGGCGGTTATGCCGTTGGTGGCTAAAATGGATCGATTTGCAAAGTATCACCCATTGGTAAACTTCTTGTATTTCACTTTGGTGATTGGTTTTTCCATGGCGCTGAATCACCCTTTGGCGCAGGGCATCTCCCTATTCTGTGCTGTCATTTATGCGGTACAGACAGAAGGCAAAAAGGCGGTGCTTTTTACCCTCAAATGGTGCCTGCCCATTATGCTGCTGACGGCCTTTATGAATCCCGCTTTCAGCCACGAGGGCATTACCATTCTGCTGTATTTCCCCACGGGAAATCCGCTGACCCTGGAGAGTATCCTCTACGGTCTGTCCGCCGGTGTGATGATCGCCACGGTGATGCTGTGGTTTCTGAACTTCAACCGGGTCATTACCTCCGATAAGTTTATTTACCTCTTTGGTCGCATCATCCCGGCGATGTCGCTTGTGCTGAGTATGACCCTGCGGTTTATCCCCAAATTCAAGGCACAGATGGATAGTGTAGTGGATGCTCAGCGGAGCATTGGCAGAGATATTTCGCAAGGTTCTCTTTGGCATCGTACCAAAATTGCTATAACGGTACTCTCCATTATGGTTACGTGGTCATTGGAAAATGCCATTGAGACCGCCGACAGTATGAAAAGCCGGGGCTACGGTCTGAAAGGCCGCACCGCGTTTTCTATCTACCGCTTTGATGACCGGGATAAGATGGCACTGCTCTATTTGAGTTTCTGCGGCTTTTACCTGCTGGCGGGAATGATCGTGTCTGCCTTTGGATTCCGGTATTTCCCCAGCATCCGCTATATTGGCTTGAACTCTGTGACCCTTTCTTTTCAGTTTGTATATTTTATTCTGTGTTTGATGCCCGTGGTGCTGAACTGGGCAGAGGAGAGAAAATGGAAAGCTATTCATTCAAAAATGTAGATTTTACATATCCGGAGGGCGAGAAAAAGGCGCTCCGCAATATCTCTTTTCGGCTTCAGCAGGGCGAGTTTGTGATCCTCTGCGGCCCCTCCGGCTGCGGTAAATCCACCCTTTTGCGGCACTTAAAATCCTGCTTGACTCCCCATGGACTATTCTCCGGTGAGATTCGCTATCAAGGCACGCTGTTGTCAGAACTTTCCCAACGGGAGCAGGCGCAGCAAATCGGCTATGTTCTGCAATCCCCGGAGAATCAAGTGGTCACCGACAAGGTGTGGCATGAGCTGGCTTTTGGCTTGGAAAGCTTGGGATATGATACTCCCACCATTCGCCGCCGTGTGGCTGAGATTGCCGCTTTCTTCGGCATTGAGAATTGGTTTTACAAGAATGTCACCGAGTTATCCGGCGGTCAGAAGCAGCTGCTGAGCCTTGCATCGGTTATGGCGATGCAGCCGGGTGCTCTGGTGCTGGACGAGCCTACCGCCCAGCTTGACCCCATTGCCGCCGCTGATTTCCTGGCACTGCTTGGCAAGATCAACCGCGAACTGGGTACTACCATTATCCTCACGGAGCATCGTTTGGAGGAGGCATTTCCCT
>JAZSDS010000015.1:0-4945 GCA_045531275.1 Faecousia sp. | reverse complement strand
CAGGACACCATGATCTCCATCACCCGGGTGGAAGCCACCCCGGATCTGCGCTATGCCAAGATCTATGTAAGCTTTTTGGAAGAGAACCGAAGTCGGAGGCCAAGCGGTCTTAGGAAGACAACTCTAGGTTGCAACTCCTTGGCTCACAGAACGACATGGCTACGATCCGACTTCAGGACACCATGATCTCCATCACCCGGGTGGAAGCCACCCCGGATCTGCGCTATGCCAAGATCTATGTAAGCTTTTTGGAAGAGAACCGGGCCCAGGATGCCCTGAAGGGCCTGAAATCTGCCGGCGGTTACCTCCGTCGGGAACTGGGTCGTTCCCTGCAGCTGCGCTACACGCCGGAGCTGGTGTGGGAGCAGGACGATTCCATTGTTTACGGCGCAAAAATGCTGAAGCTCATTAATTCTTTAGAGGTAGATAAGAATGAGGAATCTGACGAGGGCTGATGTTGCCCGATACCTTTTGGAGCAGGATAATTTTGCCATTGTGACCCACCGCCGTCCTGACGGGGACACTCTGGGTTCCGGGGCAGCGCTGTGCCTTGGCCTGCGCAGTCTGGGCAAAACTGCTCATATTCTGGAAAACCCGGAGATCACAGAAAAGTACGCGGCCATGCATGTTGGGCTTACCAAGGCCCGGGCAGAGGAGGGCGATACTGTGGTCTGCGTGGATGTGGCATCTCCCGGCATGCTGGGGGCATACTTTGACTACCTGGCGGAAAAAATAGAGCTGCGTATCGACCACCACCGTTCTGCTGAGAGCTTTACCCCTCTGGAGCTGGTAGATCCGGCAGCGGCGGCCTGCGGACAGATCATCTACGATGTTCTGACCGAAATGCATGTGACCCTGGATGTGGCTATGGCAAACGCTCTGTATACCGCCATCTCCACGGATACCGGCTGTTTCCGGTACGCCAACACCCAGAGCCACACCTTTGAGGTGGCGGCAGCCTGCGCCAAGGTCAGCCCGGATCTGTTCCTGCTGAACCAGACACTATTTGAGACCAATTCTCTGGCCCGGCTGAAGATCCAGGGCTGGATCGTTGACAACGCCCTGTTCCTCCAGGAGGGCAAGATCGCCGTATGCGCGCTGCCTTTGGAGGTAGAGAAGGCTATTGGGGTCACAGAGGATGATATGGAGAATATCTCCGGCTTCCCCCGATCCATTCAGGGCGTGAAAATTGCCGCTACCCTGCGGCAGCAGGAGGACGGCGTGGTGAAGATCTCAGTCCGTGCGGTTCCGGGCTACGATGCCGGGGCTATCTGCGCAAAATTCGGTGGCGGCGGCCACCGGGGCGCGGCAGGTGCCAGCCTGAATATGCCGTTGGACCAGGCAGTAGAAGCCATTATTCAGGCCATGCCCATTGTGGAATAATGTGCGGGGCAGGTAAAGTATGAACGGAATCGTAATTATAGACAAACCCGCCGGGTGGACAAGCCAGGATGTGGTAAGTAAGCTCCGGGGCGTTCTTCGCACAAGGCGCATCGGCCACGGAGGAACCTTGGACCCTATGGCTACCGGGGTGCTGCCGGTGTTCGTGGGCAGAGCCACCCGGGGCGTGGAGTTTTTCGAGCATGCGGAGAAAACCTATGAAGCCACCCTGCGGTTGGGTATCTCCACAGATACTGAGGATATTACCGGCGCAGTGCTCCGGGAAGACCCGGTGAATATTACCCGGCAGCAGCTTGAAGCTGTTTTGGAGCAGTTCCGGGGGGATATTCAGCAGATCCCGCCTATGTACTCCGCACTAAAGATCAATGGGCAAAAGCTTTGCGACCTTGCCAGAAAAGGCAAGGAGGTGGAGCGGCAGCCCAGAACGGTCACCATTTATAGCCTGGAGTGCCTGGAGTTTGCCGGGGATGTTGCCCGGCTGCGGGTACACTGCTCCAAGGGGACCTACATCCGTACATTGTGCAAGGATATCGGAGAGGCCCTGGGTTGCGGCGGTTGTATGCAGACTCTGCGCAGAGTCACCGCCGGCGCCTATACCATAGAGGAAGCAGTGCCTTTGGCAGCTTTGGTGGAAAGCCAGGCGCCGGAAAGCTTTTTGCGGCCGGTGGACAGTATGTTTACCCAATATAAAATGGTGTCACTGGACTCCCGCCAGGAAAAACGCTGCCGCAATGGCAACGCCTTTCCCACAGATGCGGAGGACGGTACATACCGGGCCTATAGCCAGTCGGGAGAATTTCTGATGCTGGCCAAGGCAGAAAACGGTGTTATGTCAACTATAAAGAGCTTCTTTGAAGTAGAATAAAGTTTTGTTTGTCCCGGGAATACAAAATGCAACGGTAGGGCGGGGGCTTGCTCCCGCCGTGTATCGGTTGCTTGCTAAAGAGGACAATTAATATAAGGTATTTGCCTATGAAAGAAAGAACAATTTACGCCCTGGGTTTTTTTGACGGCGTGCATCTGGGACACCAGGCGCTGCTGGAGGGCTGTCGGGAGCTGGCGAAACGGGAAGACTGCCGGACCGGCGTGATGACATTTGCCACCCATCCGGACGCATTGGTCACCGGTAATGCCCCCAAGCTTATCAACACCGCCATGGAACGGCAGCGGCTTTTGGCCTACTACGGCATGGATCGGGTGGTGGAGCTGCCCTTTGACAAAGCCCTGATGGAAATGCCCTGGCAGGAATTTTTTCGCCTTCTGCTAGAAAAATACAGTGCCGGGGGGCTGGTATGCGGCCATGATTTCCGGTTTGGAAACAAGGGTGAAGGGAATGCTTCCCTTTTGCAGCAGGCATGCCGTCAGGCTGGGATTCCCTGCAGGGTGATCCCGGAGCAGAAGCTGGAGGGGGTTACTGTATCCTCCACCTATATACGCCGGCTTCTGGAGAATGGCGATATGGAGCAGGCCGTCCGTTTCCTGGGGCATCCCCATATCCTCACCGGCACGGTGGTGTCCGGACGGCATCTGGGCAGGACCATTGGCGTTCCAACTGCAAATATTGCTGTTTCTGAAGAAGTGGCCCAGCCCCGGCTGGGGGTATATGCCTGCAGGGCGGTAATTGATGGCGTGCAGTACCCGGCAGTGACCAATGTGGGAAACCGGCCGACTGTAGGAGGTCACCATGTGACAGTAGAGCCCTGGATCCTGGATTTCCAGGGGAATCTGTACGGCAAGGAAATTACCCTTTTGTTCTACGCCTTCCTGCGCCCGGAAAAGAAGTTCCCCTCTATGGAGGCTTTGCAGGAGGAAATCCGCAAAAACGCCGCCCAGACCCGGATTTTCTTGGAAAATTGTTGAAAGTTTTTCTTTACATTTGGGAAAACTTGTGGTATGATAGCCGGGCTGGCTATGGCCGGTGGAAAATTATGCCCATTGCTCAGTTGTGGGAGAACGCGAAAAACGCACTTCACCAACCCCTACTTGGCTATAGGGCAATCTCGGTCAAGCTCTGGAAATGGGTTTTTAGGCCAACAGCGAGAAATGCTGACACAAGACAAGCAGCATAAAGCGCAGGAACACTTTGTGTGTTTCAAGTTTTATGCTGTGCAGACTTGGGGAAACAGAGCCGCTGCTTGGTCAAAAAGCAATTTGCAGTGATTGACCTATCTAAATGAAAGGTGGAAAACACAATGATTCAGAAGGAAAAGAAGACCCAGGTCATCTTGGACAACGCAACCCACGAGGGCGATACCGGTTCTCCCGAGGTCCAGATCGCTATCCTCACCGCTCGCATCAACGAGCTGACCGATCACCTGCGTGTCCACAAGCACGACAACCACTCCCGCCGTGGTCTGCTGATGATGGTTGGTAAGCGCCGTAACCTGCTGGACTATCTGGCAAAGAAGGACATCAACCGTTACCGTGCTATCATCGCCAAGCTGGGTATCCGTAAGTAAGATTTTACAGTAGGGGGCGACGACAGTCGCCCCTTATCTTACACAGCGAATCTTTTTCGCCATGCGTGGGTTTTGAAAGCGCCCATATACACAAAGCATAATGGTCGTTTTCAGCCTTCGTCTGACGAAAAATCTTTCGCTGACCTGTAAAACACGTTTCATCAATTATCGGGAGTTCATTTAGCAGTTGAAAGTGGTTACGAACTTCGCCGCCAGTTTCAAGTGCTAAACCTCCCGGACAAATAAAAATTAGGAGGAACTACAAATGATTACTCGCAAGCAGTATCCCAACCATCACATTTATGAGATGGAAATCGGCGGCCGCCCCTTCACTGTTGAGACCGGTCTGGTGGCTGGGCTGGCAAATGCAGAGTGCATCTGCCGCTACGGTGATACCGTGGTGCTGACCACTGTTACCTGCAATCCCATTCCCAAGGCCGGTATTGACTACTTCCCTCTGACCATCGAGTTCGAGGAGAGAATGTACTCCGTGGGCCGTATTCCCGGCTCCTTCAACCGCCGTGAGGGCAAGCCCTCCGAGCGTGGTATTCTCAACAGCCGTATCATCGACCGCCCCATGCGCCCCCTCTTTGATGAAGAGCTGCGTAACGATGTGGTGGTTACCTGCACCGTATTTGCCAACGACGATGAGAACCCCGTAGAGGTGGTCGCTTCCCTGGGCGCCTCCATCGCCATCGCTTCTTCCGATGTGCCCTGGAACGGACCCGTTGCCACCACCAATGTTGCCCACATCGGTGACCGCTATGTCATTAACCCCTCCGCCGACGAACGTGAGGCCTGCGACTGCTTCGTGTGCATCGCTTCCACCTTCGAGAAGGTGGTCATGATCGAGACCGAGGCCAACGAGGCTCCCGAGGCCGTGGTGCTGGAGTCCATCCGCATCGCCCACGAGACCAACATGGAGATCGTCAAGTTCATCAACTCCATCGTTGCCGAGATCGGCAAGCCCAAGTTCCCCTTCGAGAAGGCTCCCGTTAACCCCGAGCTGCTGGATGACCTCATTGCTTACGGTCTCCCCCAGATCGAGTATGCGCTGGACCCCGACGACAAGAATGTGCGTGAAG
>JAZSDS010000082.1:0-50997 GCA_045531275.1 Faecousia sp. | reverse complement strand
TATGTCCAGATTCTTTGCAAACTATAGCATCAGTAGGCGTGATTACTTTTTGAGAAATTACCCCAGAATATAGATCTCTTCTCTCTGGATAGTTTAATTTTACATATGTATTAACAGCGAGCTTGTCAATTTCAGAACTACCACATCGAATGCAAGTATCAAATTTTATCATATGCACGAATCTCCTTTATGTAATTTTTGATGGTTACATTAAAACATCCAATAATGTACCTAAGTTAAAAGTATACGATAAAGGCGAATCCATCTCCCAAAGGAAATGGGTTCGCCTTTAACTTGTTTGGTGGAGGTGAGGGGAATCGAACCCCTGTCCGAAAGCAACTTGGAAGGAACTTCTCCGGGTGCAGTTTGTTATTTACATTCCCTCAGATGCACGGGAACAAACACCCTTGCAGCTTTGGTAGCTTCATTATGCGTGGTGCGCGCAAAGCTTAGCGCACGCACGGTCTCCACTCAAATCACACCCTGACCCGGCTCGTGGACCTTCCGGGGAGGATGGGCGCCTAATTAGGCAGCCAGAGCAACAGTATTGTTGTCAGTTAAATTTAAAAGTTACCCGTTTTATCGTGGTCAGGTGCCACGGCCCGCTATTCCAGCCTCACTACCCCCGTCGAAACCAGTACACCCCCATATTTACAGGTGGTTTATAATAACTGTCATTGCGAACCAGCCCGCAGGCTGGTGTGGCAATCCGTTCTTATTGGAGAAACGGATTCTCACGCCTGCCAAGGCAGGCTCAGAATGACAAGGGTGGTGATCCCTGTGTGGCGCTGATAGCTGTCCACACAGGGTCAGATTGAAGAATTAGAATCTGCCGTAAGGATCCGGCAATTTATTTGGTTCCGGATAAGTTTCGCCATGGGTGTCCACAGTGATGGAGGCGATCTTCTGCTCCTCCAGGGGACGGTCCTGGGCATTTGTTCTGACGGAAGCGATGGCATCCACCACCTCCAGGCCGGAGGTCACCTTGCCGAAGGCGGCATACTGGCCATCCAGGTGTCTGGCATCCTCGTGCATCAGGAAGAATTGGCTGCCGGCGGAGTTGGGAGAAGAGCTCCGGGCCATAGAAAGAACGCCGCGCTTATGCTTCAGCTCGTTCTTAATGCCGTTGAAGAAGAATTCGCCCTTAATGCAGTAGCCGGGGCCGCCCATGCCGGTGCCCTCGGGGCAGCCGCCCTGGATCATAAAGCCGGGGATGACCCGGTGGAAGATCAGGCCGTCATAATAGTTATGGTTGCACAGGTCGATAAAATTATACACGCTCTGGGGCGCGATCTCCGGATACAGCTCGCCCTCCATGACGCTGCCGTTTTCCATGGTGATCTTAAATGTAGGATTCATAGTCAGTACCTCTCTTTCATAGCCCGGTCTATCTGGCGCTTTGCGTCACGCTCGGCGGCAGACTGCCGTTTGTCGTACAGTTTTTTGCCCTTACACAGGCCTACCTTTACCTTCACCCGGCTGCCCTTAAAGTACACAGACAGGGGGATCAGGGAATAGCCGTCCTGCTTCACCTTTCCCAGCAGCCGCATGATCTCCCGCTTGTGCATCAGCAGACGGCGGACACGCTTGGAATCCGGGTTAAAGCGGTTGCCTTGTTCATAGGGGGAGATGTGCATCTGGTTCAGCAACAGCTGGCCGTCCTTGATGCCGCACCAGGCGTCTTTCAGGTTCAGGGTGCCTTGACGGATAGACTTGACCTCTGTCCCCTGCAGCTCGATACCGGCTTCCATTTCCTCCTCCACGAAATACTCGTGATAGGCCTCCCGGTTCCGGGCCATGACCCGGATATTCTCCTTTTCCAGATGTACCACCTCCTTGGGTTGGGCTTGTATGGTATTATAGCACAAATGTCAAGTATTTTAAACGCGGAATAAGAATTCTTCCAAAGCTTGTGGCGTATCAAAGGAATAGTTACACAGGCTGCGCATTTCCTGGCAAATCTGGGGAGAACCCACTTTTCCCCACTGGGCAAAGGCGATGTCCACCCCAACAGCCTTTGCCATATCCCAGGCAGGCTTCATATCGTCCACCACCAGAAGCTGCCGGGGGGACAGGCCGTATGTAGCCATGATCTGCTCAAGAGGGTAGGGGTTGGGTTTGCGCTGCTCCTCGGGAAAATCCCAGCCGAAAATAGCGTCGGGGAGAATGCCGAAATGCTCCCTGTAATCCCGTGTGATATTTTCCTCTCCGGAGTGAGATACCACACACAGGATGCCTCCTTCTTCCTTTTGTCGACGGATGATACCCTCAATGCCGGGAAAGGGGGTGGGGATGTGACTGCGGATATAATCCTTCCAGCCGATATATTCTTCTTCCAGCTCCTGCTGGGTAAAGCCGTATTTTTGGCGGCACATTTCCGCAAAGCCCAGATGGAAGCAGCCATGGGTATATTCCTCCAGGGTGATTCTTTGGCCGGGGCGAAACTGGTCCAGTATATAGCAGAAATAGGGGTAATTAACAGTGGCTTCACTTTGCACCACCGTATCATCATGGTCTAAAACAAGACAAGGATATTTCAGCATGGGAGCGCCCTCCTTTGCCTCTTATTATAGCAAATCGCCGGGAAGGAAACAACCAGAAAATTCTTCTTGCGAAATGCAAACAAATGTACTATAATAAAGGAAGACAAAGAAAGGGGGAGCGGTATGGAGCAGAAAAACTGTCCGGTGGATGTAATATCGGTGTGCAGCGCCAATGGCGATATCCGCCCCCTCAGGCTTCGGATGGAGGACGAGAAGCATCAGCTTCTGCGGGTGGATATTGACGAGGTCATCAGCAGCAAGCCTGTTCAGTATGTAGGCATTGAGGCCCACATTTTTCTGTGCCGGGCCACGGTGCGGGGGAAGCAATGGTTGTTTGAACTGAAGTATACCATCCGCAGCCACTGCTGGAGCTTGCTCAGGAGGGTGTATTGATATGGCAGAACGTATTGTTTTTCATGTGGATGCCAACAGCGCCTTCCTTTCCTGGACGGCGGCATACCGGGTGAAGGTGCTGGGGGAGACGGTGGACTTGCGGAACATTCCTTCGGTGGTGGCGGGGGATAAGGCATCCCGGCACAGCATCGTTCTTGCCAAAAGCACACCGGCAAAGAAGTACGGTATCCGCACAGGAGAGCCCCTGTTTCAGGCCCAGGAGAAGTGTCCCAATCTGGTGGTGGTGCCGCCGGACTACGGCCTTTATGTGGAGGCATCCCGGCATTTTGTGGAGATGCTGCGGCAGTTCAGCCCCAACGTGGAGCAGTATTCCATTGACGAGGCATGGGTGGATATGACCGGCACGCAGCGCCTGTTCGGTCCGCCCCGGCTGGCAGCGGAGAAAATGCGTCAGCGGATCTGGGAGGAGCTGGGCTTTACCGTAAATATCGGTATTTCCACCAATAAGCTGTTGGCAAAAATGGCGGGGGATTTTGAAAAGCCCAATAAGATCCACACTCTGTTCCCGGAGGAAATGCCGGAGAAAATGTGGCCTCTGCCGGTGCGGGATCTTTTTTTGGTAGGAGCGGCAACAGAGGCTAAGCTGAAACGAATGGGGATTTATACCATCGGGCAGCTGGCCCAAACGGAGCTGCATCTGCTGCGAAAGAAGCTGGGAAAACACGGAGAGACCATCTGGTATTTTGCCAATGGACGTAATGCGGATCTGGTTACTCCGGAGCCGGCGGAGAACAAGGGCTACGGAAACTCCACCACCACTGCCAGAGATGTGGTAAGCCGGGAGCAGGCACACCAGGTGCTTTTGAGCCTGTGCGAGACAGTGGCGGCCCGGATGCGCAAGGACAGTAAGTGGGGAAGCTGTGTGGCGGTCCATTTGCGGACCTACGAATTTAAGCATTTTTGCCACCAGGCTATGCTCCACGGCGCAACCAACAACACCGGGGAGGTTTTTCGGGCGGTGTGCCGGGTATTTGATGAGGCGTGGGACGGACGGACGCCTCTGCGGCAACTGGGCGTCCAGGTCACCAGATTGGCAGATGAGCCCTATCAGCAATACGATCTGTTTTCCGGTGTGTCTCCGGTCCGGTACGAGCGGAAGCTGCGGCTGGACGAGACGGTGGATGCCCTCCGGGATAAGTACGGGGAGGAGATCATACGCCGGGCCAAATTTGCCAAGGACCCGGAGGGTCATATGGCAGGTGGACTGGATAAAGCCCGCCGTACCGGTGTGACCAAGCCGGTGCCCAAGGAATTTGAAGATGACAAATAACCCCGGGCGCTGTATAATAAACACAGTACCCGGGAGGTGAATATATGGCAATTGTAAAATTTTATCGGGGGGATCCCAACGCCCCAAAGCCAACCATGCCGGCTCATTTAGGCGCCAATGCTATCGTTACCTGCAACGGAAAGCTGCTTCTGGAAAAGCGCCGGGACTGTGATGTCTGGGGTCTGATAGGAGGGGGCGTAAAGGCCCACGAAACAGAGCTGCAGGCCATTGCCCGGGAAATATACGAGGAGTTGGGGCTGCGGGTCCACCAATCCCAGTTTCGTAAGCTGGCAGTTTACGGCGAGCCGGGCCGGATAGCGGCTTATCAGGACGGCAGCATCTGGCGTATGGTCATCGTGGTATATGCTCTGGAACTGGAACAGGAGCCGGAAATGGTCATCAGCGCCGAATCCCGGCAGCTGCGCTTCTTCTCCAGAGAGGAGCTGAAGGATATCCAGATCGTTGTTACCCACAGCGACATCGTGGAGGACTGGTTTTGCAGGGAAAACTAATCAGAGCTTTGTTCTCGCGTGATGGCCTGTCTTTCCTGACCGATTCGCACAGAAAAAGGGCCTATGTGATGAAATTTAGACCCAAGATCCGGGAAATTTTGCAAAAGATTATTGACCGCAACATTACAATGGAGTATAATACATGGTGATTGAATCCCAGGCCCATTTTTTGCGGCACACTGGAAACCTGTTGCAGTAAAACTATAATTGAGGTGTTTTTCAATGAATGACAAGCTGAACGAAACTTCCCTGGAATCCTTGGCTGCTTCCCTGGCCTACGCCATGGGCATTGAGCCCCCTGAGCATGCCGCTGCCCCCAACGAGGATATTACCGCCTATGTTGACCGCTGCCTGGCAGGTAAGAAGGCTGACCGTATCTTTATGTACAATACCGATGCCATCGCTCAGTGGATCTATGAGAAGTATCCCCAGTTCTCTGCCGGTGCCCGACTGCGCACCGAGCTGGAAGTGCCTATGGTGACTGTGGATCCCCCCAAGACCCCCATTGCCTTCGGCACTATGTACACCGGCGCTGCTCCTGCAGTTCACGGCATTGTCCAGTATGAAAAGAAGCTCATCACCATCGACACTCTGTTCGATGCTCTGGTTCGGGCTGGCAAAAAGGTTGCTCTGCTGAGCCGTGATAAGTACAGCATGGCTGTTATCTTTGCAGAGAGACCCATCGACTACTACTTCTGCGAGACCTGGCCTGATGTTAACGCCAAGGCTGTTGAGCTGATCATGAAGGACGAGTATGACTTCATTCTGTGCTACAACGCAAACTTTGACGATGTGCAGCACAAGTGCGGTCCCGAGAGCAAGGAAGCTCTGGCTGAAATGCACTTCAACTACCAGACCTTCTGCATGTTCGATACCCTGATCAAGACCCATTGGAAGAAGCACAATGTTCTCATCGGCACCGGTATGGACCATGGCTGTCACGAGCTGGAGGATGGACGCGGTACTCACCGTGACAATTCCCCCGAGGACAGAAACATTGTCCACCTGTATAAGATCTACCCCGCTGAGGAGTAAGGAAATACATAATTTAACGGAGTGTTCCGCTTGGAACACTCCGTTCTTTTGCTATATTAGCCCTCTGAGATCAGACCAATCAGGTCCTCAGAGTTCAGTCCCTTAATATAATTTGATGCCAGATTGTTTGCCAGCTGCTGCTCCAGGGCTTGCCGCTGAATGCTGCAGCCTGTTAGCAGTTCTGCCAACTCGTCGGGATTTCCCACATGGAAGAAATCTCCCAGGAACTGAATGCCCTGTATTATGCCTCTGTCTACGGAATAGGAGACCTCTACCGTGCCACAGCCCTCGATGCGCTGCTTCTTGGTGATCTGATACCGGGGGGAGTAGCCGTAGTTCCACTCCCAAAGATCGTAGCGGGACGCTTTGATTTCTGCAATGGATTGCAGGTCCTCCGGGGTAAAAGAGTAGGTATACGGAGATTCTGTCCCCAGAATGTTTCGGATAAGTTCCTTTTTGAAATCCTCCAGCGTGATTTCTTTCTGCAAATAGTCCCGGATATTGCAGACCCGGCTGGACACAGAGGAAATACCCTTGGAAACAAGCTTCTCTCTGTTTACCTGCAGGGCTTGGGACACCACGCTCAGGTCAGAGGAAAACAGCAGTGTGCCGTGATGCAGGACTCTTCCGTTCCGGGTGTACTGGGAGTTGCCGGAAAATTTCTTGCCGTTTATGGTCATGTCGTTGCGGCCATTCAGCTCTGCCGGGACACCCAGATTTTGAAGTGTCTTAATAACAGGCTGGCAAAATCTTGCAAAATCGATTTCATTCATTTTATCCGCGTCGGCAATAAAGGTGAAGTTCAGATTACCGGTGTCGTGGTATACCGCGCCGCCGCCTGAGAGACGCCGCACAACAGAAATGTCTTTATCCTTAACATATTGGGCGTTGACCTCTGCTACTGTGTTCTGATTTTTGCCAATGACAATGGTGTTGTGGTTCTGCCAGAGAATAAAGTAGGTGTGGCCTGGGTCCATGTGAGAAAAAACATATTCCTCCATAGCAAGGTTCCACCGGGGGTCGGAACAATTTGATTCTATATATTGCATAATGCCTCCTGTACTGCGCAGGCATAAAAAAGCCCGTGTCATATTGCATGACACGGGCTGATCTTTTGTCTCCCTAAATGGGACTATGTATCAATCCGCAGCATGCGGTTTGATTATAACATAATCCATACGGGATTTTCAATATAATGTTTGATGGTCTGCAGGAATTGTGCAGCGGGAGCGCCGTCCAGGATCTGATGATCGTAGGTCAGGCACAGATTCATCATGGGACGAATTACCATCTGGCCGTTCTCAGCCACAACCCGGTCCACGATTCTGCCAACAGCAAGAATGCAGGTTTCGGGGGGATTCAGAACAGCAGTAAAGGAGTCAATCTCGAACATACCCAGGTTGGAAATGGTGAAGGTGCCGCCGGACATGTCATCGGGCTTCAGCTCACCCTTTCTTGCCTTGTTGATGATGGCGCGGCTGCTCTGTGCCATTTCGGTAATGCTGAGAACATCTGCGTCATGAATCACGGGAACCATCAGGCCCTTAGGAGTGTCACAAGCGATGCCAACATTGGCAAAGTTGCGCATATGCAGGCCGTCCTCCATCAGAGAAGCGTTGGCAAGGGGGTGCTCAATAAGAGCCTTGGCGCAAGCCATTGCCAGAATGTCTACAAAGGAAACCTTGATGCCATCCTTCTCCAGCTTTGCGTTGACCTGCTTGCGGAAGTTCATCAGGTTGGTAACATCCACATCCACGCGGTGGTTGGTCTGTGCAGAGTTGGACAGGCTCTGTTTCATTCTCCGGGCAGTGACCTTGCGGACACCGGTCAGAGGCTCAACAGTCTCCGTGGGAACGCGGCGTGCCTGGGCGCAAACAGTTGCATGGGGCTGGGCCAGGTAAGCCCGGACATCGGCCTCGACAATTCTGCCGGCTGCGCCGGTTCCGGTGATGAGAGCCAGCTCCACATTGTTCTGGGCGGCAAGGCGACGGGCACGGGGGGAGGAACGGATCCGTCCGCCGGGTGTCAGCGCTGCAACAGGGTTTGCAACAGTTGCCTTGGGAGCAACGGCAGCCCTAACAGGTGCAGCCTGGGGCGCGGGAGCAGGAGCAGCCACAGGGGCGGCAGTTTCCTGTGCCACAGCACCGGGCTGGGGGATGGGTTCATCGGCAGTGCCAATGAAAGCGATGGGAGTGCCGCAGGGCAGGGTGGTATCCTCGGGGTAGAACAGCTTACGGACAATGCCGTCAGAGGGAGACTCAACTTCCACGGAGGATTTGTCAGTCTCAATTTCAGCCAGGGGATCGCCCTTCTTCACCTGATCGCCCTCAGCCTTCAGCCACTTAACGATAACACCCTCTTCCATATCCATACCCAGCTTGGGCATGCAGAAGAAACGGTCGTTATCCGCAGCGGCAGCAGGTGCTGCGGTTGCTGCAGGGGCCTCGGAAGAGACTGCAGCGGTGGGGTCGGGAATGGGCTCGTCGGCAGTGCCGATGAAAGCAATGGGTGTGCCGCAGGGCAGGGTGACATCCTCAGGGTAGAACAGCTTACGGACAATGCCGTCAGAGGGAGACTCAACTTCCACGGAGGATTTGTCGGTCTCGATCTCGGCCAGAGGATCGCCCTTCTTGACCTGATCGCCTTCCGCCTTCAGCCACTTAACGATAACGCCCTCTTCCATATCCATACCCAGCTTGGGCATGCAGAAGAACTTGTCGGTGTTAACAACGGCAGCAGGAGCAGTCTCGGCAGCTGCGGCAGGGGCAGCTTCGGCCTCACCGGCGGAAGCATCGGGGATGGCATCACCGGCAGCGCCGATGAAAGCAATGGGAGTGCCGCAGGGCAGAGTGACATCCTCAGGATGGTAGAGCTTCAGCACGATACCGTCAGCAGGGGATTCTACCTCAACGGAAGACTTGTCGGTTTCAATCTCGGCCAGGGCTTCACCCTTCTTAACCTGATCGCCTTCAGCCTTCAGCCACTTAACGACAACGCCCTCTTCCATATCCATGCCCAGCTTGGGCATTCTGAAAATTTCAGCCATTTTAAACTCCTCCCTGGCAGATCTTCACTGCTGCATTGACCAGCTTTTCTACTGTGGGAGCGGACTCGATTTCAGGCAGGGTAGCATTGGGGACGGGGATGTTTGCGCCGCATACACGCAGGATGGGAGCATCCAGCTCGTCGAAGAGCTTGTCCGCGATCTGAGCGGCGATCTCAGCGCCGTAGCCGGTACGCTCGCAGGATTCGTGGGTGATGATCACACGACCGGTCTTCTTAACAGACTCAGCAATGGTCTCAAAGTCCAGGGGGACCAGGGTGCGCAGGTCGATGACCTCGGCGTCGATGCCCTTGGTTTCCAGTTCCTTGGCAGCGTCCAGAGCAGTCAGAACGGTCTTGGAGTAGGCAATGAAGGTAACATCCTTACCGCCACGCTTTACATCAGCCTTGCCCAGCTCAATGGTGTACTCCTCTTCGGGAACCTCACCCTTGGTCTGGTACAGACCCTTGTGCTCAATGAAGATAACAGGGTTGTTATCGCGAATAGCGGTCTTCAGAAGGCCTTTTGCGTCATAGGGAGTTGCGGGCATAACCACCTTCAGGCCGGGGATGTGGGTGAACAGGGATTCCAGGCTCTGGGACTGGGTACAGCCGTTGGACTTGCCTCTGCCGCCCTGGGTGCGCAGGACCATGGGGACAGTGATCTGGCCGTTGGTCTTGTAGCACATCTTGGACATCTGGTTCAGCATGATGTCAAAGCCGCAGCCAACAAAGTCAACGTGCATGATCTCAGCAACGGGACGGGCGCCACACATAGCAGCACCGGTAGCAACACCGGCAATAGCCCACTCGGACAGGGGGGTGTTGCGAACACGGGCGGGACCGAACTCGTCCAGCAGACCCTTAGTTGCCTTGTAAACGCCGCCGGTAATAGCAACGTCTTCGCCCATTACGATAACCTTGTCATCACGGCGCATTTCTTCTGCCAGAGCGGAAGCAATGGCCTCACGATACATAATCTTTTTCATATTGTGTGCCTCCTTACTCTGCAAACAGATTCTTTTCCATGTCTTCGACCTTCATGGGTTCGCCCTTCATGCCGAAATCAACGGCAGCGGCAACCTGGTCGTCAACGGACTTGATCAGAGCCTGATCCTCTTCCTCGGTCCAGCCGAACTCTTCGGTCAGCAGCTTCTGCATACGGTTGATGCAGTCGTTGTTCTTCTTGACCTCGGCAACTTCTTCCTTGGAGCGGTAGGTCTGCTCGTCACCCTCGTGGTGACCACGCAGACGGTAAGTATCGCACTCAATGAGAGAGGGGCCTTCGCCACGGCGGGCGCGCTCCACAGCTTCCTTGGCAGCTGCGTAAACTTCCAGAACATCGTTGCCGTTTACCCGGACACCGGGAACACCGTAGCCGGCGGCACGCTGATAGAAGGTGCCCATGGCGGTAGCGGTGTTAACATTGGTGGAGATTGCGTAGTGATTGTTCTCGCAAACAAAGATAACAGGCAGCTTCCAGACAGCAGCCATGTTCATAGCCTCGTGGAAGGCACCCTGGTTGCCGCCACCGTCACCGAAGAAGGAGACGCTGACCCGCTCAGGAGCGAACAGGGAGCAGTACAGAGCGTGGCCGGTACCCAGAGTCTGGGAAGCACCGACGATGCCGTTGGCGCTCATGAAGCCAACCTCAGGAGCGGTCTGGTGCATCTTGCCGGCGCGGCCTGCGCAGATGCCGTTCTCGCGTCCCATCAGCTCAGCCATCATAGCGTTAATGTCAGCGCCCTTTGCAATCAGGTGACCGTCGCAACGGTGGGTGGAGGCAATGTAGTCCTCCTTAGTCAGGGCCTTGCACACGCCGGTAGCAACAGCCTCCTCACCAACATACATGTGCATGTTGCCGATGACGATGCCCTGCTTGAAGTATGCAACAGCATTTTCTTCAAAAACACGGATCAGCCGCATCATGCGATACATTTCGACCAGCTCTTCGCGGGTCAGGTTCAACTGCTTGTAATCCATAATGATCATCCTTTCTTTGTTTTGTTGGGCATATGTATTGCGCGATTCTGGGAGGCAAGAACAGCTTCCCGGATCGCCTCGGTTATAGTGGGATGGGCGTGGATGGTTTCGATGATCTCCTCGGCAGTTGCTTCCATGGAAATGGCCAGGGCAGCTTCTGCGATGAGCTCAGTGGCGCAGGGTCCCAGAATGTGGACACCCAGGACCTCGTCCAGTTCTTTGCCTATCAACACCTTAATAATTCCCTCGCCGCCGTTGGCAATCAGAGATCTGCCGTTGGCAGACAGGGGGAAACGACCGACATAGTAAGGAATCTTTTTCTCCTTGACCTGCTCCTCTGTCAGGCCAACACCTGCGATCTCAGGGAAGCTGTAGATGCAGGAGGGAACGCAGCTGGGACGGTATGCTTTCTTTTCGCCCATTGCGTTTTCAGCAGCAACTTCACCCTGGGCAGATGCGGTATGAGCCAGCATGATCTGGGCCAGACAGTCGCCAATGGCGTAAACGCCAGGGATGTTGGTCTGCAGATACTCATCTACCAGGATCTTGCCGCGCTCACTGCGGATACCGGCTGCATCGGTGTTCAATCCGTCAGTGTAGGGACGGCGACCCACGGCGCACAGCACCTTTTCGGCGGTCAGTTCCTTGGTGGCGCCGCTGTTTTCAACGGAAACACGGGCCTGGCTTGCTTCGTCCGCAATGGAGACAACCTTGTGGTCCAGCAGCAATTCAATGCCTTGGGCAGTCAGGTACTTGGCAAGATATGTAGCCATTTCAGCGTCCAGGGAAGGTGCAAGGCGGGGCAGGGCCTCTACAATAGTAACCTTGCAGCCCAATGCGCTGAGAGCGCAGGCAAATTCGATGCCGATAACGCCGCCGCCAATGATGACCATGGAGCCGGGCAGGGCCTCCATGGAGAGGGCTCCGGTGGAGTCTACAACATAGCGGCTTTCCCGCAGGCCGGGAATGGGGGGCATAACCGGCACAGAGCCGGTGGCAATAATGATTTTGTCGGCTTCCAGGATCTCCTTGGAACCGTCAGTCTTTTCGACCTGAAGGGTTCTTGCCTTCAGGAAGGTAGCAGTACCCTTGATGACCTTAACTCCGTTGGCCCGCAGCAGACCGCCTACGCCGTCTGTCAGTTTGCGTACGACAGAGTCTTTATAGGCTTGGGTTTCCGGCCAGCAGATCTTATCAATGGTCACATGGATGCCAAAGGCAGCGCCTTCCTGAGCGGAACGGACCAACTCTGCAGGATGGAGGAGGGCTTTGGTGGGAATGCAGCCTACATTCAGGCAGGTTCCGCCAAGGTTCTCCTTTTCGATAAGTGTTACAGCAGCGCCCAGCTGCGCAGCGCGAATTGCAGCTACATAACCGCCGGGACCGCCACCGATCACAACAACATGGGTGTTTGGTTTTTCCATAATTTTACCTCCGTGTGTGATGGGTAGATAATATACCAAATTGAACGCAGTATTATCATTTCTGTTGACCATACGCATTCACCATAATTATACCATTGACATACAGGGAATTCTAATGTATATTTTTCTTAAATACATTTAATTTTATAAATGAGTCGGAGGCAGTGTTATGATAACATTACAGCAGCTGAAGTATTTTAAGGAGTTGGCCAAAACTGAGCACCTGACCCAGACCGCCGAACGACTGTATATCACCCAAACTACCTTGAGTAATACCATTATTAACCTTGAACGGCAGTTGGGAGTAAAGCTCTTTGATCGGGTGGGCCGGACACTGCAATTGAACGAAGTAGGGGCGCTGTATCTTAAGTATGTGGATGAAGCACTGATGGTTCTGGAAAACGCCCATATTGCTATCAACGATTATAAAGAACGGGAGGAGCAGGCTGTTTCCTTTGCTATGTCCAGCTCCAGCGTCTGGTCCAATTTGATCCTGGGCTTTCGCACTCGCTACCAGTCCTACAACATCCGCCAGATCGACTGCGATAAAGCACTGTTTCGCAATATGCTTATTGATCAGAGAATCGATTTTGTTATTACCGGCGCAAATGATTTTTCAATGTCCGGCTTGGAGCACAGTGTGATCCGTCAGGAGCAGCTGTATCTTTGCGTACCTACGGACCACCCTCTTGCAAATAAGCCGGGCATACGGTTGGTGGAGGCAAAAGACGAACCTTTTATCAATCTGCCGGAAAGCAATAGCTTCCGTGGCTTCTGCGATGAATTGTTCCAGAAGGCCGGTATCGCGTATCATGCCGTGCTGGAATGCGACTATACCCTGCGGGGTAAGCTTGTGGCAGCGGGCTTTGGCGTTACCATTGCCACCGACGGCTCCAAGCGGGAGAATATTCTGGGTTCAGGGGTTACATATGTACCTATCACAGACGATTTTGCCCAGCGGCAGATCGCAATTATCTGGAATCCCCGGCATAAGCTCAGTCGGGCAGCGCTGGATTTTAAGGACTATGTAATGGAGACAAAGTTGTAACAGACGTAGCAGACCGAAACTAACCGGTCTGCTACGTTATTTTTGCCGAAAAACAATAGAAAATTATGAATAAATTTAATTTATACTTGAATATTCATAAATTCCGTGTTATTATTCATTTTGACGGTGCAGTATCCTAGTCAGAGCTGCCGGCTTCCAGGTAGGGCCTAAAAATCCTATGAAGGGCATATCGATGAAGTCCCTGGTGCCTGCTTTTTACGCCCAGTTTAGGGTGGGTGCTGGGGGTTAAGGATTCAGGGCGCGCCCCAATGGCATGGGGCATACGACCCGGTTTCCGCGGAGACCCGGTATTGTGTGACGAAGTTGAGAACTCCAGTGTTGGAAGCCGCTTCGCACACGAGCTGGGTATGAACCTGCAAGGTGGTGCGCAGAATCGCGTGCTGCGTGCAGTGTAGCCTGCCTTGAGTGAGTATGTGGGGAAAGAGGACAAACGCCTGCGCGTTGTGGCCAGACGACTGGCGTTATTGCTTCTGGAAACCATCCTTGCAAAAGAGGCTAAGAGCCGGTCTGCTTTGCGGTGGAAAACACCTAGGCTGTCTATTTTGGGGCAGACAGGGGATTACAGTACGGACTAAGTGGCAATCGGGTACTCAAGGCGGCAACGCTTGAGCGGACGGATCAAATGGGAACAGCCTGCGCGGCAACGGCAGGTTCTGTCCGGTGAAATACAACCCGACCTAAGCCGTAAGATTTATCCTGTCTGCCACCGTTATTATTACTACTTATATAAAGGGGATACTATCGTGTCTAAAGCTGACCCGGACAGTTCAAGGAAAGAACGAAACAAAACGATCCGTTGGATCGTGATTATTTTTCCTGTGACGATCTTTGTTTCCGGCACAATATCTTTTGTGTCCGACATTATTATGGATGGCAGCTCAATGCTGGTTGCCTTTTTGATCCTTTTGATGATCGTATTTTTCGGCGTGCTTGCGGATACCGTGGGCCTTGCCGTTACAACGGCAGACGAAAAGCCATTTCACTCTATGGCTGCCCGAAAAGTTCCTGGCAGTATGGAGTCTATCAAGCTTTTGCGGAATGCAGACCGTGTTAGCTCTATTTGCAATGATGTAATTGGAGATATCTGTGGCGTCGTATCCGGCTCTGCTTCCGCTACTATTGCGGCTCAGGTGCTCCGAAGCTTCGATTTTTCCTGGCCTCAGTTGGTCTCCCTTTTTCTCTCAGCCATGGTTGCCGGCCTGACGGTAGGCGGCAAAGCCATCGGCAAGACCTTTGCGCTGAATTCCTGCACGCAGATCGTGTCCTTTGTGGGCAGGTGTATCTATATGCTGGGACACATCCCCGATTTGTTCAAGAAAGAGAAATAAGACAGTTAGGTTGTGTTACCTGTGAATATACTTGAGAATATCCATGGTCACAATGATCTTTTGCGCCTGAATAAAGAGCAGAGACTGGAGCTTTGCCGGGAAATCCGGGAGTTTCTTGTTGCCCATGTCAGCAAAACCGGCGGACACCTTGCTTCCAATTTAGGCGTTGTGGAGCTTACGGTCGCTGTTGAGACCGTATTTGATACTGCTACAGACCGCCTGGTTTTTGATGTGGGTCATCAATCTTATGTCCATAAGCTGCTGACCGACCGCCAGGCGGATTTTGACGCTTTGCGGCAGTTTGGCGGTATGGCAGGTTTTCCCAAGCCTTCGGAAAGCGGCGCAGATGCCTTTACTGCCGGCCATGCATCCAGTTCTGTATCCATTGCCCTGGGTATGGCCCGGGCCAGGACCTTGTTGGGACAGAAATATCATGTGGCTGCGCTGCTGGGTGACGGCGCTGCAACAGGCGGTATGGTATACGAGGGTCTGAATGACGCGGCTGTAAGCAATGAGCCTATGGTGGTCATTTTGAATGATAACGCCATGTCCATTGACCGGAATGTAGGCGGCATGGCGTCCCATTTGTCCAATTTACGCACCAAAGAGCGCTATCTTGGCGCAAAAGAAAAATATAGACATTTTCTGTCTGATATCCCTGGGGGTCAGCTTCTTTTGAAGGTCACCCGGGAACTGAAGGACAGAATTCGCCGAATGCTGATCCCCACCACCATATTTGAAAGCATGGGCTTCACCTATCTAGGGCCTGTAGACGGCCATGATGTGGAAAATCTCATCACGCTGCTGCGTGTGGCGAAGGATATGAATCGCCCGGTGGTGGTTCATGTTATGACACAAAAAGGCAAGGGCTATGCCCCTGCTGAGGAGCATCCCAAGCTTTTCCACGGTGTTGGCAAATTTGATCCGGTTACCGGCAATGTGCCCGTAAAAGGCGTGGAGACCTTCTCCGATGCCTTCGGTGCCACCATGTGCGATATAGCGGATCGTGATAAGCGGGTCTGCGCCATTACTGCGGCAATGCCCGGCGGAACGGGACTGTTGGATTTTAAGAAACGGTTCCCAAAACGGCTGTTTGATGTGGGCATTGCGGGAGAACATACAGTTTCTATGGCCGGAGGTCTTGCCAAGCAGGGAATGATCCCTGTTGTGGCGCTTTACTCAACATTCCTGCAGCGGGCTTACGATATGATTCTGCAGGATGTGTGCCTCCAGGGTCTTCATGTGGTGTTTGCAGTGGACCGTTCCGGCTTGGTCGGTGAGGACGGCGAGACCCACCACGGTGTATTTGATGTCGGATTTTTGCGCCAGGCTCCGGGGATGATGCTTCTCTGCCCCGGAAGCACAGCGGAGCTGAAAACAATGATGGATTGGGCTGTTTTGGAGCATGACGGACCGGTGGCGGTGCGCTACCCCCGTGGCGGTGACAGAGGGTATTCCGACGACTGTTGGACTCCTTCTGAAACGGTAGTTTGCTGCCGTGAGGGTAAAGACTGCGCTATCATTACCTACGGCACCTTGGTAAACAATGCCCTTGAAGCTGCCAATGTGCTGCAGATAGGTGGTGTAGATGCCGCAGTGTTCCGACTGACCAGAATTAATCCTTTGCCCGTTAGTGAATTAAAAGCGACATTGGCAGGCTTTTCATATGCTGTGATCCTTGAAGAGACCTGTAGCGGTTCCGGCATCTATGGAGAAATCATTTGTGAGGCAGGGAAGGACCTGCCGGGCTGCAGCTTTACCCATATAGACCTGGGTGACAGGTTTGTGCCCCACGGTTCTGTGGATGCCCTCTACAGACATTGCGGTCTGGACGGAGAATCTGTTGCACAGCATATACAGGAGGTGCTGAAGGTTGAAAATTAAAAAAAGACTGGATGTGCTTCTTGTGGAGAAGGGCTACGCAGAAAACCGCACAAAGGCACAGGCAATTATTATGAGCGGCCAGGTTTATGTGGATGGTCAAAAGGCAGATAAGCCGGGTACCTCTTATGAGGAAACCGTCGCAATCGAGGTCAGGGGAGCCACCTGTCCTTATGTCAGCAGGGGCGGTCTGAAGCTGGAAAAAGCCCTGCGGGATTTTGGCGTAAAGCCGGAGGGATATGTATGCAGCGATTCCGGCGCGTCCACCGGCGGCTTTACCGATTGCCTGCTGCAGCAGGGGGCGAAAAAGGTTTTCGCCATTGATGTGGGCTATGGCCAGCTGGACTGGAAGATCCGCTCTGACCCCCGGGTGGTGGTTATGGAGCGTACCAATGTGCGCTATGTAACGCCAGAGCAGTTGGGCGAACCGCTGGACCTGTCGGTGATCGATGTAAGCTTTATTTCCTTGCGGATTGTTCTGCCGGTGATTAAGACTTTTCTGAAACCCACAGGACAGGTGCTCTGCCTGATCAAACCCCAGTTTGAGGCGGGTAAGGAAAAGGTAGGCAAAAAAGGCGTTGTCAGGGAACCCAAGACCCATATTGAGGTTTTGGATAATTTCGTTGCACTGACCGGGGAGATCGGGTTTACCATTCTGGGGCTTACCTTTTCTCCGGTGAAGGGTCCGGAAGGTAATATCGAATTTCTTGCCCATTTGACCCTTGATGACAAGCCCGGTGTGGAACCGGATACGGCGCAGGTAGTGGCCCAGGCCCATGAAAAGCTGTGCTGAGAGGTGTTTCTTATGAAAAAAGTGATTTTAACGCCCAATCCCTACAGGGATAAGGAATTTCGGACAGTCCGGGCTGCAGCCAAGATCCTGAAGGATTGCGGCGTAGAGGCAAAGATATGCCTCCCCTTTGAAGTGGACAGATCCTACGATCTGCCCAGAGATCTGCATTTCTCCCGGCTGGATAAAGAATTGCCTACAGCCTCTGCTGTGGTTTGCTTTGGCGGCGATGGCACCATTTTACACATGGCGAAGGCAGCAACCCGACAGGGCGTACCTATTCTTGGTGTTAACATTGGCACTATGGGCTTTATGGCGGAGCTGGAAAGCAGTGAGCTCTCTCAGCTGTCCCGGCTTGCCATCGATGATTACACCGTTGACAACCGGATGATGCTGGATGTTATTGTCCATCGGGACAGAAATATTATCTTCCACGATATTTGCCTGAACGACGTGGTGATCACCAAGGGCGCAGTGGCAAGGATCGTTCACCTGTCTGTGAATTGCGATAATGTGCAGGCTATGGAATGTGGCGGCGACGGCATTATTGTTGCCACGCCTACAGGCTCCACTGCTTATAATCTCTCTGCCGGTGGTCCTATTGTGGAGCCCGAGGCCCACAGCATCCTCATTACGCCTATCTGCGCCCATGATGTAGCCAGCCGAAACATTGTGGCATCCGATCAACGGGTGATTACAGTATCCCTCACCAAAAACGCAAGGCGTAACGCTTTCCTTTCTGTAGACGGCGGAAAGGCCCTGCGTATAAATATGGGCGATGTTGCTACCATTCGCAAATCCAACCTGACTACAAAGCTGGTGCGCCTGAAGGACCGGAGTTTTTATGATGTGGTCAGCATGAAATTTAAGAACTGTTGAGGTAGAACTATGAAGAGTCAAAGACAGGCAAAGATCCTGGAAATTATTTCTACCCGTAATGTGGAGACACAGGAGCAGCTGCTGGCTGTGCTCCAGCAGGAGGGTTTTCGCGGCACCCAGGCCACCATTTCCCGGGATATTAAGGAACTGCGTATCGTAAAAGAATTGACAAGCCTGGGAACATACCGCTATACCACATCTTCCAATGAGATGGCAGGTTCTTTTACATCCCGCTTGAATACCATTTTTAAGGAATGTGTGGTAGGGTTCGACTACGCCCAGAATATTATTGTGATCCGCACACTGCCCGGCCTTGCTTCTGCTGCCGGCTCAGCGGTGGACGCAATGAACATGAACGCCGTTGTGGGCTCTCTGGCAGGAGACGACACGGTGATGATCGTTATGCGTGATAACAATGCAGCCGCGGCATTTTGCGCGGAGATCAAAAATCTTATCAATTAAGCTTTAGGGGGCGAATGTGGTGCTGAGTCTTCTGCATATTGAGAATATTGCGGTGATTGAATGCGCCGACATTTCCTTTGACAAGGGTTTTAATATCCTTACAGGTGAGACGGGTGCCGGCAAATCTATCGTTATTGACGCAATTTCTGCCATCATCGGCGAGCGTGCCTACCGGGATATGATCCGCACAGGTGCTGACAAAGCGTCGGTCCGGGCGGTTTTTACCGATGTTCCTATGCTGGATTGGTTTGCTGAAAACGGCGTTGAATACGATGCTGAAACAATCATTCAGCGGGAAATATTTCTGGATGGGAAGAACATCTGCCGTGTCAACGGCACCCTTGTAACTGTGTCCATATTGCGGAAACTGGGATCCCATCTTATCGACATCCACGGACAGCATGACTCCGCGTCCCTGTTCGACGAATCCAGTCATCTTCGGTATCTGGATGTGTTTGGCAATAACATCCAACTGATTGCGGATTACAAGGAAAAGTACCGTAAGGTTACTGAAATTCGCCAGGAAATTCAGAGAATGACCATGGATCAGGGGGAAAAGCTCCGCCGCATGGAGACTCTGCGCTACCAAATTGAGGAAATTACAAAGGCGGATATTCAGTCCGGTGAGGACGATGCTTTGGAGGAACGCCGTAAGATCCTGCAAAATGCGGAAAAGCTCAGCGATGGCATCAATGCCGCGGTAGAATACCTCTACGGCAGTGACGATACCAACGGCGCAGCGTCGCTGCTTGCAGATGCGGAGCGGGAATTGGGAAGACTGAGCCGTTATACCGATGCTTTCTCTGGGCTCCATGAGCGCGTAGCTGACCTTATGTATCAGGTCCAGGATGCCGCAGAGGAGATCCGGGATGCCCGGGACGATCTTTCCTATTCTGCCGATGAGCTGGAGCAAATTGAATCCAGATTGGATGTTATTCACCGGCTGCGGCGTAAATACGGCGCTACCTGCGACGACATTTTGAAGTATCTTGACCAGGCGAAGGTGGAACTGGATGATATTGAATATGCCGATGACCGTCTGGAGCAGCTAAAAAAGCAGCAGGAAAAGGCTGAGAGTATTGCTTGGCAGGCGGCCCTTGCGTTACGGAAGAGCCGGGAACAAGCATCCGAAAGTCTGTCGCAGCGTATTCTATGTGAGCTTACACAGCTGGATATGCCCAAGATCCAATTCAGCTGCCTATTTACAGAGATTGATATGGGACCAGACGGTGCAGACTCCGTGGCGTTCTATATGTCTGCCAATGCGGGTGAGGCGTTAAAGCCCTTAAGCAAGGTTGCATCCGGCGGTGAGCTTGCCCGGATCATGCTTGCAATGAAAAATGTGCTTGCTGAGCAGGATAAGGTAGCTACCCTGATATTTGACGAAGTGGATACCGGCGTTTCCGGCAGAGCCGCCCAGAAGGTGGCAGAAAAGCTGCGCAGCGTAGCCGGTTCCAAGCAGGTTCTCTGCGTAACCCATTTGCCTCAGCTGGCAGCCCTTGCCCACACCCATTTGCTGATTGCAAAGGAAGAACGGGGTGGCAGAACTTATACAACCGTTGCTCCTTTGGACCACGAGGGAAGAAAACGGGAGCTTGCTCGGATCATCGGCGGCACTAATATAACAGAAACCACCCTGTTGAGTGCCGAAGAGATGCTTAAGGCTTGACAAAGGTTGTTGTTTCTGCTAGGATAATTTTGTTTTACAACGCATTGATGGGAAGAAGTATGCGTCTGGCTTTTCACAGAGAGCTGCCGGTAGGTGCAAGGCAGTGAAGGGCCCTCGCAGAAATACATCCCGGAGCGGCCTTTCTGAAATCGAAGTAGGGAAGGACGGGTTCGCCCGATACAGCGAAAGCGTTTTAATACGCTGCAAGGTCCTTGTTGTGAGACGGGGATAAATCAGAGGTGGTACCGCGTAATTTACGCCCTCTGTCCGTAAGGACAGGGGGCTTTTTATTTTGGAGGATAAATATGAAATTGTATGATGAACTGGTAGCTCGTGGACTGATCGCCCAGGTCACCAATGAGGATGAGATCCGCGAAATGATCGATAACGGTAAAGCCACATTCTATATCGGCTTTGATCCTACCGCTGACTCTCTCCATGTAGGCCATTTTATGGCGCTGTGCCTGATGAAGCGGCTGCAGATGGCAGGTAATAAGCCTATCGCCCTTATCGGCGGTGGCACCGCTATGATCGGTGACCCTTCAGGCAGAACCGATATGCGTTCCATGATGACCAGGGAGACCATTCAGCACAACTGCGACTGTTTTAAAAAGCAGATGGAGCGGTTCATCGAGTTCGGCGAGGGCAAGGCCCAGATGGTGAACAATGCAGACTGGCTGCTGGAGCTGAATTATGTGGATGTTCTCCGTGAGGTTGGCGCGTGCTTCTCCGTCAACAACATGCTCCGGGCAGAGTGCTATAAGCAGCGCATGGAAAAGGGCCTGTCCTTCCTGGAATTTAACTACATGATTATGCAGTCCTACGACTTCTACCACCTGTATCAGAATTACGGCTGCAACATGCAGTTTGGCGGCAATGACCAGTGGAGCAATATGCTGGGCGGAACGGAACTGATCCGCCGTAAGCTGGGCAAGGATGCTCACGCCATGACCATTACGTTGCTGCTGAATTCCGAAGGCAAGAAGATGGGTAAAACAGCTTCCGGCGCTGTATGGCTGGATCCCAACAAAACAAGCCCCTTTGATTTCTATCAGTACTGGCGCAATGTGGAGGATGCGGATGTGCTCAAGTGTATCCGCATGCTGACATTCCTGCCTCTGGAGCAGATCGACGCTATGAGCGACTGGAAGGATGCCCAGCTGAATACCGCCAAGGAAATCCTGGCATTTGAGCTGACTAAGTTGGTCCACGGCGAGGAGGAAGCCGCCAAAGCCCAGGCAGCAGCTAAGGCCCTGTTTGTTGGCGGCGGTGATGATGTCAATATGCCCACCACCGAAATTACCGCAGATAAGCTTGCTGACGGAAAGATCGGCATTCTGAACCTGATGGTTACCTGCGGTCTGGCAGCCTCCAACGGCGAAGCCCGCAGACTTGTCCAGCAGGGTGGTGTTTTTGTAAACGACGCTAAGGTTCCTGACCATACCTTTGCTGTTACAGAGGAGATGCTGAAGGAAGGCGTAAAGATCCGCAAGGGCAAGAAAGTATTCCACAAGGCAGTTCTCGCCTGAGTAATGATAGGCAGCCCCGATTCCTGGGGCTGCCTGTAATTATTTCCTAGACTTTTTTAGAAAAAATTGTATAATGTTCATATACCCATAAAATATAAAGATAAATGGGGGTTCTACATATGAAGCTCAACTACAAGCGTACAATTCTGGTGGGATTTGCATTCTTCCTGATTTTGGCATTCTGGCAGGCTTATGACAGCATTATCCCGCTGGTCCTGACCAATAAATTTGGTATGTCCCAGTTCTGGTCCGGCGTTATTATGGCGTTGGATAACATTCTTGCCCTGTTCCTGCTGCCTCTTTTTGGCACGCTGTCCGATAAACACAAAGGTAAGGGTGGCCGCCGCACACCCTTTATCCGCACGGGTACCATTGCCGCAATGATTTTGCTGGTGATCCTCTCCTTTGCTGATTTTGCCCAGCTGAAGAACATCCAGCAGGTATCAGTAGTTGACGATCCTGCAGCTCTTGGCGTGATCTATGACAGCCAGGCAGACAACGAGATCGTAAAGCCCAACAAGGAAACTGCAACACTGACAGAGGAGCGCTTTGTCCTGTCAGAAGAGATCTCCCGAGAAGATTTTGTAGCCATTCAGAGTATGATAACAGACGAAAACGGAAAGTCCGTGACCAATTCTGACTATGTGGACTATGTTGTGCCTGCCCGGCAGGCCTATATCTGGCAGATCACCGCAGAAAATCCCCAGGCGCTGATCTTCTTTGTGGCAATATTGCTTTTGCTTCTCATCGCTATGGCGGTATTCAGATCTCCCGCCGTTGCACTGATGCCGGATGTAACGGTAAAGCCTTTGCGCAGCAAGGCAAACGCCATTATTAACCTGATGGGATATACCGGCGGCATCATCGTCCTTGTTTTGGGAAAGGTATTCGCAACCGATGCGCCAAAGAACGCAATGATGTGCTATATGGGCTATTTCGGCGCTATCGCCGTCCTTATGCTGGTGGCGCTGATTATCTTCCTTGTAAAGGTAAAAGAACCCCAGTGGGCAAACGAAATGCAACAGGAGGCAGCACTGCTGAATGCTGCTGATGAGGATGTACCTTCTGCTACACAAAGGAGAAGGCTGACAACGAGTGAAAAAATTTCCCTGATTCTGTTGCTTGCCTCCGTTATTTTGTGGTATTTTGGATACAATGCAGTAAGCAGTAAGTACAGTGTTTACGCCTCTAACCGCTTGGGTAAGGATTTCAACATGACCCTTATGATCGGCACCGGTGCCGCTATCATATCCTTCGTGCCTGTGGGCATCCTTTCCTCCAAAATCGGTAGAAAGAAGGCCATTCTTATTGGCGTTGCGCTGCTGACGGTTGCCTTCGGCCTGGCCCAATATATTACAGCCCAGACCCCGGTTGTGTTTATGTTTGGTCTCTTTGTGCTGGCAGGTATCGCCTGGGCTACCATCAATGTAAATTCTTTCCCCATGGTTGTGGAACTTTGCTCCGACGGCGATGTGGGTAAATATACCGGTTACTACTATACTGCCTCTATGGCGGCCCAGACACTTACTCCCATGGTTTCCGGTTTCTTGATGGATAAACTGGGTATGGGCGTTTTGTTCCCCTATGCGTCTTTGTTTGTTGCCGCTTCCTTTGTCACAATGCTTTTTGTAAAACACGGCGACAATAAAGTAGAAGCAAAGAAAGGCCTGGAAGCCTTTGACTTTGACGACTGATAATTACATATATAGCATGTGTGCACCGCAAAAAGCGGTGCACACACTGTTTTATGCGAAGTAGCTGTCGATCCGTCTTTTGGTATCGGCGCTGAGCTGTCCCAGGGGCAACCTACAGCTTCCGCAGTCAAAGCCCGCATATCGCATGGCGTATTTCACTGGAATTGGATTTACCTCGGAAAACAGCAGTTCAATCAGCGGCAAAAGCTGGCACTGCAGGGCTGCGGCTGTGTCGAAGTCACCTGCAAGGGCAGCCTGAGCCATGGCAACGGTTTCCACAGGACACATGTTGGAAAGAACCGATATAACACCCTTTCCGCCCAGGGACATCACGGGAACGATTTGGTCGTCGTTCCCGGACCAAACATAAAAGTTCTCAGGACAAACCGAGCGTATTTTTGCGATTTTTGTAATATCTGAACTAGCCTCTTTCACCCCGGCGATATTTGGGATCACAGAAAGTCTCTTGTATACCGATACAGGAATATCCACACCTGTCCGGGAGGGAACATTGTATAGGATAACCGGTATTTTCACAGCGTGGGCTATGGACATAAAGTGGGCGAACAGGCCCTCAGAATTGCCTTTGTTATAGTAGGGCGACACCACCAGCAATGCGTCAGCACCAGCCTCTTCAGCGGCTTGGCTTAACTCTATGGCATGGGCTGTTGAGTTGGAACCGGTTCCTGCGATTATAGTGCAGTTGTTGCCGGTGAAGTCCTTGCATCTTTTGAACAGTTCTATTTTTTCCCTGTCCGAGAGGGTAGGGGATTCTCCTGTGGTACCGGATATAACCACAGCGTCTACCCCGGCATCCATTTGCCGTTTCAGCAGTTGTTCTGTAAGGGGATAGTTGATCTTTTCATCAAGGAAGGGTGTGACCAGGGCAGTGCAGACCCCGGTAAAGACTGGATTTTTCATAACTGATACCTCCAGCCCAATCTATGCAAAACCGCTCGGTTTTGCGTGTTGCAAAAAACGGCAAAATGGTCTATACTATGGTAGATAAGTGCTATATACGCATGTACTTGGGAGGATAACACCTTGAAGACCCACGATTTTTGGTATGAACTGCCGGAAGAACTGATTGCCCAGACTCCGCTGCAGCAGCGGGACAATTCCCGACTTATGGCGCTGGACAGAAAAACCGGGGAAATTTCTCACCGGCATTTTTATGATATAGTGGAGTATTTGCAGCCTGGCGACTGCCTGGTAATGAATGATTCCCGTGTGCTGCCTGCAAGGCTTTTGGGGCATCGTCCCACTGGCGGCGCTGTGGAACTGCTGCTTTTGCGGGATCTGGGAAATAAACGCTGGGAATGCCTGGCTAAGCCCGGTAAAAAGCTTCAGGCAGGTCAGAATGTTGTGTTTGGGGACGGTGAGCTGACTGCCACTGTTTGCGCAGTTCAGGAAGACGGCAACCGTGTGGTAGAATTCCACTATGAGGGAATTTTTTTAGAGGTGCTGGAGCGTCTGGGTAAAATGCCCCTGCCGCCCTATATTAAGGCGGAGCTGCAGGATCAGGAGCGGTATCAGACCGTTTATTCCCGGGAGGTAGGTTCTGCAGCTGCTCCCACGGCAGGTCTGCACTTTACCAATGCGCTTCTGGATAAGATCCGGGCAAAGGGTGTTAAAACAGCTTTTGTCACCCTGCATGTTGGCTTGGGTACCTTTCGTCCTGTAAAGGCAGACGAGATTACAGAGCATCACATGCACGCTGAGCTTTGCATGATCTCTGAGGAGACTGCTGCGGTACTAAATGAGACAAAGAGAAATGGCGGCAGGGTTATCTGCGTTGGTACAACATCTTGCCGCACATTGGAATCCCTTGTAAATGACGACGGCTCTTTTGAAGCGAAAAACCGCTGGACAGATATTTTCATTTACCCCGGTTATTCATTTAAAGCTATGGACGGACTGATCACCAATTTTCATTTGCCGGAGAGCACGTTGGTGATGCTGATATCTGCCTTTGCCGGCCGGGAGCAGGTTCTGGGTGCTTATGAAGAAGCAGTAAGACAGCGTTATCGGTTCTTTTCCTTCGGCGATGCTATGTTTATAGGATGAGGTAATAAAATGTTTAAGGTTCTAAAAACCCAGGGAAAGGCCCGCCGTGGCGAGTTTAACTGCGCCCACGGCACTGTGCAGACAC
This sequence comes from Faecousia sp., assembly GCA_045531275.1. GTDB lineage: Bacteria > Bacillota > Clostridia > Oscillospirales > Oscillospiraceae > Faecousia. The sequence continues at coordinate 25,321 of JAZSDS010000082.1, read as the reverse complement.
CTGTTTTTATGAATGTTGGCACCCAGGGTGCCATTAAGGGTGCGTTAAGCGCAAAAGACCTGAAGGATATCGGTTGTCAGGTTGAACTGAGCAACACATATCATCTGCATCTGCGTCCCGGCGACAAGGTGGTCAAGGAGTGCGGAGGTCTCCACAAGTTTATGACTTGGGATGGTCCCATTCTCACAGATTCCGGCGGTTTTCAGGTGTTCTCCCTGTCGTCTCTGCGGAAGATTAGGGAAGAGGGCGTTACCTTTGCGTCCCATATTGACGGTCATAAAATCTTTATGGGTCCGGAGGAAAGTATGCAGATCCAGTCCAACCTGGGTTCTGATATTTGTATGGCCTTTGATGAGTGCATTGAAAATCCTGCTCCCAGGGAATATGTAAAGCAAAGTGTGGACAGGACCTACCGCTGGCTTGAACGCTGCAAGGCAGAGAATGCCCGGCTGAATGCGCTTCCCGATACGGTAAACCCCCAGCAAATGCTATGGGGAATCAACCAGGGCGGAACTTATGCCGATATTCGGGTGGATCATATGAAGCGGATCGCGGATCTGGACCTGCCTGGATACGCTATTGGCGGATTGGCTGTGGGAGAGACTGCTGAAGAGATGTACCACATCATTGAAGCTGTTGAACCCCATATGCCTCAGGAGAAGACCCGGTATCTGATGGGTGTTGGTACACCTACAAATATTATTGAGGCGGTTGCCAGAGGCGTGGATTTCTTTGACTGTGTGATGCCTGCCCGGAATGCCCGGCATGCCCGGCTCTTTACCTGGGAGGGCGCTATCAACCTGAAAAATGCCAAGTATCAGCTGGACATGCTGCCTATTGATCCCCAGTGTGATTGTCCTGTCTGCCGCCGTTATTCCCGAGCTTATATCCGCCATCTCTTTGTTGCGGATGAAATGCTGGCAATGCGGTTGGCGGTGATGCACAATCTGTATTTCTACAACAAATTGATGGAACGGATCCGTGATGCTTTGGATGAAGGAACATTCGATCAGTTCAGATGTGAATATTCTGAAAAGTTAAGCAGGCGGATATAAAATACTATTGCTTTTTGCCCTGATAATGGTATAATATTGAAGAAATTACAAATGAAGGAGTTTTTACTATGTTGTTATTTTTAACCGGCACTGATGTTCCCGGTGGCGGCAGCCTGACCACCATGATTATCCCTCTGGTTTTGATGATCGGTGTTTTCTATTTCCTGATCATCCGTCCTGAGAACAAGCGGAAAAAGGATGCAGAGCAGCTGCGATCCTCTTTGAAGGTGGGCGACCAGATCACTACCATCGGCGGCATCACCGGCACTGTTGTGAATGTGAAGGACGACAAGTTTGTTCTTGAGACCGGCGCTGATCAGGTTCGCATTGAGTGCCAGAAGTGGGCTCTGTCTACCAACGACACCGCTGTTGCAGCCGCTAAGGAAGAGGCTAAGAAGGCAGAGGAAGCCAAGGCTAAGGCCAAGGCAGCCAGGAAGGCCAAGAAAAATTTCGACAACTGATAGCAAAAGGGCTTCGGATCTACCGAAGCCCTTTTATTAGTGCCTTATGTGTATTTGGTTGAGTCTGTCATTCACGATCCGAACAGTGGTTGATGCCATCAGAATTCCAACTGCCATAACGCCTGCAATTGCGATGGTGTGGGTTCCCTGGCTTGTAAAGCCGGAAAGGTCGCCTCTGAATGCGGAGTTCATTGTATAGTAGGCGCCTGCGCCGGGGATCAGAGGGAATATGGAAATTACCAGATAGGAGATAGCGGGATACTTTCGTACTCTTGCCATGACTTCGGAATAGAAGGCCGCAAGAAGCGTTGCAAAGAAATAAGCAAGAATGTCGTCACCGCCCATAAACAGGATCATTCTGTAGGCTACCCAGGTCAGCACACCGCCCAGGGCGCACAGAGCTACGCCACGGCCATGAATGTTAAAGATGATAGTGAAGCCGTAGCAGCCCACAAAGGCGGCCAGCGCCTCGATCCAAAGGCTGTGAGTGAACGCAGAGTGAATAACAGGAGCGCCCCAGACAATACTTGTTGCTTTCAGAGCGGCACCGGTGCCTAATACGATAGCTACGGCAATGAGAAAAACCTGTACGATTCGGTTAATGCCGGAATTGGTATCGCCGTAAATGATGTCGCGCATTGCGTTGGTAAAGAGAAGACCCGGCACAAGAATCATCAGGGTGCCGATGATCACCGCATCTACATTCTGCGCAAAGCCTAAGTGACTGCAAATATAAGCAATCACAGCCATAATGAAGGATGTGGCTATAATTTTAAAGAAATGGTTTGTCTTCAAACGGTCCAAATACCGGGTGACAATGCCAACAATAAGTCCGCAGATACCTCCGCACAGACAGTCAAAGAGATTACCGCCGAAAATGACAGAATAGCCGCATCCGCCCATGAAGTTACCAGCAAGGTAAACAAGAGGGTGATAACTGCGCAGGGATTCGCCGGTCTCTTTTAACCATTGGTATGCGATGGCAGGGTCTGGGTGCTCAGCGCAGATCCTGCGGCTGAGATTGCTGTATCGCTCCACAGCTTCCAGGTCGTTGCCGTGGATACCGATGCGGCGCATACGGGTCATGGGCTTGCCGTTGGCCCCTTCGATGCTTACATGCAGACAGTTCGGTATTGAGAACACCTCAGCCTCAATGCCGTAGGCAGCCATAATTCTGGTTACGCTTTCTTCAATGCGGTATGTTTCGGCGCCGCACATGGCAAGACGGTATCCAAGCTCTGCTACCAAGTCCAGTAACAAGTAGTAATCCATTACAGTATCCTCAAAAACGGTGTATATGTTCACTGCCGGCAGTATTTCTCCGGCGTTATAGCTTGATTATTTACGAACAAACAGAACGCCGAGGGTCCCGGGTCCGCAGTGGCAGGAAATAGTGCAGCCGGCAGTTGTGCGGTAGATGTTTTTGAAATTGCCATATTCATCCACCGCCTTATTAACGGCATCCATACATTCCTGCGTAACCGGAGTGGAGGTAACAAACAGGTTGGTCGTATCCAGATCGTCACGGCCGGAAAGGCGGTCCTTTACATAGTTTGCAAGGCACTTTGCATAGTTTCCGCGGTACTTCTTTACCACGGACATCTTACCGTCCTTTACCTCAATGCAGGGCTTCAAATTCAGAAGATTTGCGCCTAAGGCCGCAGCAGAGGAGCAGCGACCGCCTTTTACCATATAGGCAAGCTGGTCCAGAAGGAAGCTGGCTTCTACACGGGCAGTAAATTCCTGGACCTGCTCCTGAAGCTGCTCCAGGCTGCTGCAGGTTTTTGCAAGCTCGCATGCTTTTAGCACCACAAGACCCTGTCCGGTGGAAAGATTTTGTGAGTCTACGACCCGAACATTGTCGAATTCCTCAGCTGCCAGACATGCGTTCTGATAGCTGCAGGAAAAGGCGGAACCAATGTTGATGTGCAGAACGCCGTCGTATTCCTGAGCGAACTGTTCAAACCAATCCTGATACTGTCCCACACTGATAGCGGCAGTGGTGCACAGGTCGCCGCCTGCGGCCACATGGTTGAAAATATCTGCAGGTGTGATGTCAACACCATCGGAGTAGGCATGCCCGTCCTTAATAACAGTCAGTGCGGCCAGGGAAATGTCGTACTTTTCAATGAGCTCCTGGGAAAGGTCACAGGTGCTGTCGGAAAGGATCTTAATTTTCATACTATATTTTCTCCTTTTTATTTTGAAAATCAATTAGCCTGGGGAATCGGATCCGTCTGCAGCATAAAGCAGTTGGATTCGATATTTTTGCTATGCAAATACCCTGCACCCCAATCCCGCATGGAGATCAGAACAGGCATCAGGCTTTGACCCAGCTCTGTAAGGGAGTATTCCACCTTAGGCGGGATTACCGGGTAGACTTCACGGTGGATCAGATCCTGGGCCTCTAATTCCCGCAGCTGCTGGGTAAGCATTTTCGCAGTGGCATCGGTTATGACCTTTTGCAGCTCTGAGAAGCGAAGCTTCCTCTCTGCAAGATGCCACAGAATCAGGGCTTTATACTTTCCCCCAATTAGTTCCAATGTAATGCCAACAGGACAGTTGTATTTGGCCTTCATAAGCACCTCCTAAGTATCCAAAAGGGTAGTATGGTACAAAATTGTGCATACTTGTGTTTTTGTAAGCCTGTGGTAAAATAGTAGCATAACTTAGGAAAAGTGTCAACATTTTGCAAGGGGGAGCCAGAAGATGAAGCTTAAATTTAATGTTACCGGAATGACCTGCGCATCATGCGCTGCCCGGGTAGAAAAGGTGACAGACAATGTCCCCGGTGTGCAGAAGGCAGAGGTAAATTTGCTGGCAGGGACAATGTCTGTAGATGCAGATTCTGCCCAGGTTGCTGAAAGTATAATGAAAGCGGTGGTGGGTGCCGGTTATGGCGCGACTGTCTTTGGTGAAACTAAAACAAAAGAGCGAGAGCCCAGCCAAGAACTTGGAGAAATGAAGAAGCGGATCTTATTGTCGGCATTATTTCTTGTGGCGCTGATGTATTTTACCATGGGTCATATGCTCGGCATTCCTGCGCCTGCATGGTACCATGGAGAACAGAATGCTATGATTGCTGTACTGTTGCAGCTTTTCCTTACGCTGCCCGTGGTGTACCTGAACCGCACGTATTATACCCGGGGCATAAGAGCCCTTGTGAAGCGGGCGCCCAATATGGACTCGCTGATTGCAGTTGGATCCGGCGCTGCGCTGGTATACGGCATTGCGGCACTGTTCCGCATGGGTTACGCTATGGGCCACGGTGACTGGAACACGGTCAGTCATTACGCAGAGAACCTGTATTTTGAATCTGCGGCAATGATCCTGACGCTGATTACCCTTGGAAAATTCCTGGAGGCAAGAGCAAAGGGAAAAACCGGTGACGCTATTCGTAAGCTTATGGATCTGAGCCCTAAAACCGCAGTTGTGCTGCGGGATGGGCAGCAGATGCAGGTTTCGGTGGAACAGGTACGGGTAGGGGATATTGTTGTTGTCCGCTCCGGAGGCAGTATCCCGGTTGACGGTACAGTAATATCCGGACGGGGTGCTGTAGATCAGAGTGCCCTGACAGGTGAGAGTGTACCTGTGGAAAAAAGTCAAGGGGATGCGGTCTGCGCGGCTACCATCAATACGGAAGGCTATCTTGAAATCCGCGCTGATAAGGTGGGGGAGGATACCACCCTTTCCCAGGTGATCCGCCTGGTGGAGGAAGCCGGTGGGTCGAAAGCACCAATCTCCCGTCTTGCCGATAAGATTGCCGGAATATTTGTACCGGTCGTCATGGCCATTGCAGTAATAACATTTTCTGTCTGGATGCTCTTGGGCTATGACTTGGAATTTGCCCTGAATACGGGAATCTCAGTTCTTGTGATCTCCTGCCCCTGCGCTCTGGGCCTGGCAACACCGGTTGCCATTATCGTGGGAACCGGCAGGGGAGCAGGCATGGGCGTTCTGTTTAAGAATGCCCGGGCACTTGAGAATTTGCATAAGGTGGACACGGTTGTTCTTGACAAAACAGGCACCTTGACCACAGGAAAACCTGCTGTTACGGATGTCTTGCCTGCCGGTGGCAGCAAAGAACAACTTCTTGCAATTGCTGCAGCCCTGGAGGCTTCCTCTGAACACCCCTTTGCCAAGGCAATACTCCAATATTGCGACAGCATGCAATATATTCAGGCAGAGGATTTTGAGACTTTGCCAGGCCGGGGTGTCAGTGCATTAATCGGTAAAGAGAGATATTATGGTGGCAATGGACGACTGATGGAGGAACATGGCATCAGTGTGCCTGATTATTCCACGCTGGCGCTGGAAGGCAAGACACCACTGTATTTTGCAAAGGAAGATGGAACCTATTTGGGCGCAATACTGGCTGCAGATGTATTAAAATCTGATTCTGAACAGGCTGTAAGCGCTATGCACAGGCTGCGCCTGCAAGTTGTCATGCTTACTGGTGATAATGAAAAAACTGCGGCGTCCATTGCCCGAGGCGCGGGGATCGACCGGATCATAGCTGATGTACTGCCGGGAGATAAGGCCGCTGTAATTAAAAATCTCCAGCAGAAAGGCAAAAAAGTGCTCATGGTGGGGGACGGTATCAACGACGCCCCGGCGCTGGTTACTGCTGATGTAGGTATGGCTATCGGCGCAGGCACAGATATAGCCATTGAGTCTGCAGATGTAGTACTGATGAACGATTCTTTGCTCGGTGTATGCAAGGCCATTGAATTAAGTAAGGCTACCATACGCAATATCCGGCAGAACCTGTTCTGGGCATTTTTCTACAACAGCCTGGGGATCCCTGTTGCAGCCGGTGTTCTATACCCAGCGTTTCAGATTCTGCTGAGCCCCATGCTGGGCGCTGCAGCCATGAGCATGAGTTCAGTGTTCGTAGTAACAAATGCTCTGAGACTGCGCTTTTTCAAGCCAAAGGCATTGACAATCCAGGAGAAATCTGAGAATATCATAGTACCGACTAAGGAGGAAAACAAAATGGAGACGATTATTAAGGTAGAGGGCATGATGTGCCCCCATTGCAAGGCACGGGTGGAGGCAGTGTGCAAGGAAACACCTGGTACGACAGATGCTGTTGTGGATCTGGAGAAGAAGCAGGTGACTGTGTCCGGGGACGCTTCCCTGGAGGCTCTTAAGAAAGCTATCACAGCTGCAGGTTATGAGGTAACGGAATAACGGTCCTGTTTATTGTACTGCAAGTGGATTACAATATCATCAGATAAACCGAAAGGGTGATGATAATGTTTTCCATGCGTTATGTACAGGGACATGTTCAGGTATACGATATAAACGGCAAATTCCTGTTCTCAGCGGACAGCGAGCAGGAAGCGCGAAAGGAAATTGAGGAGTATGCGGAATCTGCGGCTTGACCTCTGCTACGACGGCACGAAATACAAAGGCTGGCAGCGTCTTTCTTCTGGGGATAATACCATCCAGGCGAGGCTGGAGAAAACCCTGTCTAGACTTTTAGACGAGCCTATTGAGGTGTCTGCCAGTGGGCGTACTGACGCCGGCACCCACGCAAGGGGGCAGGTAGTGAGTTTTCATTGTCACAGTCAGATGCCCTGTCAGGAGATGCTGGAGGGCCTCAGGGCCTATCTGCCGGAGGATATTGGGGTCTACAGTTGCAGGAATGTTTCAGATCGCTTCCACGCCCGTCTGAACGCTAAGGAAAAAACTTATTGCTACCGCCTGTGGTACGGCCAGGACCCCTGCGTGTTTGAGCGAAGATTCGTACACATTGACAGGCGTTTCTTTGATGTGAGGGCTATGCAAAGGGCAGCGGAGTATTATTTAGGCACCCACGACTTTTCCGCATTCTGTGGCAACAAACACATGAAAAAATCAACTGTGCGCTCTATTCGAAGTTTTCGGGTGGAAGACCTGGGCAATGAGCTGCGGTTTACGGTCACCGGTAACGGCTTTTTGCAGCACATGGTCCGGATTATGGTAGGTACACTATTGGAGGTCGGACTTGGCCAGCGCACCCCGGAAAGTATTCCTTCCTTGTATGGCGGTTTGCGTGCCGATGCGGGACCTGCTTTGCCGGCCTGTGGACTTTGTCTCATGGAGGTGACCTATTGAATATTCAAATTTATGGTAAGAGCAAATGCTTTGATACAAAGAAGGCGGAGAGATATTTTAAAGAACGCCGCATAAAGTATCAATATGTGGACTTGCTTCGTTACGGCCTTTCCGGAAAAGAGTTTGATTCTGTGCTCAGAGGTGTTGGCGGTATTGACGATCTCATCGATTGGGACGGAAAGTCCCCGGATATAACGCTGATGAAGTATATGGACGATAAAATTGCAAAGGAAGACAAGGTCTTTGATGACCCGTCCCTTATGCGCACCCCAATCGTCCGTAACGGAAAGCTTGCAACCGTAGGGTATTGTCCCGAAGTATGGGCCCAGTGGGAATAAAATGAATAGTACAAAAGCAGCTCCTCAGGCAGAGGAGCTGCTTTTTGCGGTTTGGAGGCAAGTATGATCGGACTATTGGAGAAAGTAAATGGATTTGTGTGGGGCGTTCCTGCACTTGTGCTGATCTTGGGTGTTGGATTTTACTTATCAATAGGAACCGGATTTGCTCAGTTTTCCTTATTTCCAAGGGCTTTTTTTGTTTTTTTGAGGCAATTTAAAAAGAAATCTGACAGCAAAGAGGGGGTCTCACCTTACAGGGCTTTATGTACAGCCCTTGCCGCTACAGTTGGAACAGGAAATCTTGCCGGGGTGGCAGGCGCTATTGCCATTGGGGGTCCGGGATCCATATTCTGGATGTGGATCTGCGGGATCTTCGGCATGGTAACAAAGTTTGCTGAGGCAACACTGGCTGCCCGGTAAGGGAAAAAAAACAGTAGGGGTGGGGGGGTGGGGGGCCCTATGTACATGATATGTCGCGGCATGGGACATAAATGGAATTGGCTGGGTTGTTTGTACTGCTTCTTTGGCGTAGTTGCGTCCTTTGGGGTAGGCAACGCCACTCAGGTCAATGCCGTTATTGGCGGTATCAACAGTGCAATCTCTGCCTTTGGGGGAACAAGTTCCAGGTATACAGACTTGCTTCTGGGGGTGGGTCTTGCGGTCCTTATTACAGTATTGCTGCTGGGTGGCGCAAAACGAATCGGTTCTGCTGCGGAGAAATTGGTACCGATAGCCTCAGTGGCTTATCTGCTATTAGCTGTGTATGTTCTCGTCGTAAAGTCGGGGCAAATTCCCGGTGCGTTTGCATCAATTCTGGAGGGTGCTTATTCTCCCCGGGCTGTGACAGGCGGGATGCTGGGTTCGGCATTTACCGCTCTGCGGGTCGGCGCGTCCCGGGGTGTATTTACCAATGAGGCGGGGATGGGGACTGCCTCCATAGCCCACGCCGGGGCGTTGGTGAAGCATCCTGTAGAGCAAGGTCTTATGGGGATCATGGAGGTTTTTTTTGACACTATTGTGATTTGTACGATGACAGCCTTGGTGATCCTGTGCAGCGGTGTACCGATCCCTTACGGAACAGACGTGGGTGTGCTGTTGACTAACCAAGCTTTCAGCGCGGTTTGCGGACAGTGGGTCACTGTTCCCATTGCCCTTGCGCTGTGCTGCCTCGCTGTGGGTACTGTGCTGGGTTGGGGACTCTACGGTGCCCGTTGTGCTCAGTATCTGTTTGGGGAAGGGGCCTGGAAAAAGTTTGTATATTTACAGGCAGGTACGGTAATTTTGGGTTCTATGCTTGGAACAGGCACTGTATGGATGCTCTCAGAAACAGTGAACGGACTTATGGCAATACCCAATCTGATCGCCTTGGCGTTCCTAAGTCCCGAATTGATGCGGCTGACTAGAGAGTATAAAGAAAGCGCCCGGCATAAGCTCGGGCGCTAAAGGATTAGTTTTCTGTAAGGGTAACGGACATGGAATCTTTATCCAGGGAAATAAATGTCTCTACTGTTCCGCCCCCGGATTCGTAGGTGAGGTAAAGTGAAGGCAGGCTGGTGTCGAAGCTATCCTGAATCATAATGGCGTCGCCGGGAGTGAGACTGTGGGCGGCAAAGACGGCGTGTTCTGCTGTGAAAGCGGTTCCGTCTGCTGACCAGGAGCCGGTGTAAAGCCGGATATTTTGTACAGACTTGTCGGTATAGAGAAGTATTTTGTCCCCATTGTTATGAAGTACAACCTCGGAGAATTGGGTAAATTTGTCCAGGGACTCTCCGTCAAAGATCTCTGCCACGACTGTGCCGTTAGAAGCATCTGTCTCAGCAGGGAAATAGGCGTCTTTTATCACAGATGTAAGCTCGCTGTATGGAATTTCAGCTACCACAACGCCGGATGAATAGGGTGCGATTTCATATGGAGCAAAGTAGAATTGTAATCCAGTCTGGGTTAGATTCCATGCCTGGTCATGGTCAAAAGATTTGCTAAAACGATCTTTTACAGTATCTTCAAAACCTTCGTAGAGGAATAGCGCTTCTTTGTTGTCCTTCAAATGGTTAATTACAGCACTACTCAGGATTTCCCCGGTTGCAGTATCCGTTAAAATGTCTGACAGTGTAATGGCTTTTCCGTTTACCAAATCATAGGTTACAGATGAATATGCGGCTTCCGGATGGGGAGTGCCGCTGTATGTAATATACTCTCCGTAAAGGCTCAGAACGGAACGGTCGATCCGGGTGGGTTCGTAAGTAAAACGGCACAAATAGGGAGTCCATGTAGATCCAGCAGTGTAACTGTCCTTTGCGGCAGACAGGACGCTTTTGGCTGTTGAAGTGGTCTTATCGATCCTGTTCAGCATGTCCACAATAACAGCGTCCGTCACTTCGGGATCCGGGCCGATAAGGACAACATTCTGATAGATATAGTGAAACAGTACCGTACCATCATTGGCGGTTTCTGTCTGGGTTACCACCGGAAGAGAAACAGAATACATGGGTTGTTGCACAGGGAGGGTATTCTCTGTCTCCTGTGTACTGGGAGTTGTATTATCCGTGGACAGGGTGGTACCTTGGGTAGATACAGTAGATTCAGTAGGCGCAGGGGTGTTGCCGCAACCAACCATCGTACACAGTAAGCAGACGGATAGGAACAGGAGTAGCAGTTTTTTCATAGTATAAGTCCTCCTGGGTTGGAGTAATATAAACATTATATCACAGAATTCTTCCCTCTGCAATGTTATTTCCTGTATTTAGACAGTGGCAAACCTTGACAAAGCTTATGGTGAAATGGTAAAATAAACAGGAATTTAATATCGCGATGAACGGAAAGAGTAGCGTTCTTTATCCTATAGAGAGTTCGGGTCGTTGGCTGTAAGCCCGGGCGGTGTCGGAATGTGAAAGTGCGTCCGGGAGCGAATTTTCTTATGAGTGAAAAATGAGAGTGGAACCGCGAGTTTGAATGACCCGCCTCTTGTGCCTTATGGCCAAGAGGTGTTTTTTATTAAATAACTTCTATGGAGGAAACGATATGTATCTTTATAATTCTTTGTCCCACAAAAAGGAGCTGTTTCAGCCCAACTCTCCCGATGTGGTGAAAATGTATACCTGTGGACCTACCGTTTATCACTTTGCCCATATTGGCAATCTGCGGACATACATTATGGAGGATGTGCTGGAAAAAGCACTGCGCTACCAGGGCTATAATGTAAAGCGTGTTATGAACATCACGGATGTGGGCCATCTGGCATCTGATGCCGATACCGGCGAGGATAAAATGCTTAAGGGCGCAAAGCGTGAAAACAAATCTGTTATGGAGATTGCTCAGTATTACACCGACGCTTTCTTCGCTGATTGTGACAAGCTGAACATCAAGAAGCCGGATATCATCCAGCCTGCCACCGGCTGTATCCCGGAATTTATTCAGATGGTAGAGGGTCTTCTCGAAAAAGGTTTTGCCTATGTGGCTGGAGGTAATGTGTATTTTGACACCTCCAAGCTGGAAAAATACTATGTGTTTAACGACCACGACGAAGAGGATCTGGCCATTGGTGTCCGTGAAGGCGTAGAGGAGGACACCAACAAGCGCAATAAAAATGATTTTGTACTTTGGTTCACCAAGTCTAAGTTTGAGGACCAGGCGCTGAAATGGGAGTCTCCCTGGGGTGTTGGTTACCCCGGTTGGCATATTGAGTGCTCCGGCATCTCCATGAAGTATCTGGGTGAAGATCTGGATATTCATTGCGGCGGTATCGATAATGCGTTCCCCCACCACACCAACGAGATTGCCCAGTCCGAAAGCTTCCTGGGCCATAAGTGGTGCAATTACTGGTTCCATGTACACCACCTGAATACAGATACCGGCAAAATGTCTAAGTCCAAAGGCGAGTTCCTGACTGTGAGTCTGCTAGAGCAGAAGGGTTACGATCCCATGGCCTACAGATTTTTCTGTCTGCAAAGCCACTACCGCAGAAATTTGGTATTCAGCTGGGAGAACCTGGACAACGCTGCCCTGGCATACCAGAAGCTGATTGCAAAGATCGCTACCCTTACGGATGACGGCAATGTGGACGAAGAGTCTCTGGTAGCATTGAAGGAGCGCTTTAACGGCGCGCTGAGCGGCGACCTGAATACCTCCCTGGCAGTAACGGCTGTGTATGACGCGCTGAAGGCAAAGACAACTGATGCTACTAAACTTGCGGCGCTGGCTGATTTTGATAAGGTTCTTTCTCTGAATCTGTTGGAAGCAGCCCAGGCCCTGCGGACCAAGGAAGCCCAAGAGGCAGCCGCTTCTGCAGATCCCGAGATCGACGCGTTGGTGGCTGCCCGCACCGAGGCAAAGAAGGCCAAGAACTATGCAGAAGCTGACCGTATCCGGGATGAGCTTAAAGCGATGGGAATTGAGATTATCGACACCCCCCAGGGTGCAAAATGGAGAAGAGTATGAAGCTGCTGATTCTTGACGGCAACAGCGTTATCAATCGAGCATTTTACGGAGTGAAGCCCCTTACAAATCGTGAGGGGCTTTATACCCATGCTATTTACGGCTTTTTGAATATCCTGGAGCGCATGGAGAAGGAGGAACAGCCGGAGGCTGTATGTGTGGCCTTCGACCTCCATGGGCCTACATTCCGCCATGAGAAGTACGAAGGATATAAAGCCACCCGACACGGCATGCCGGAGGAGCTGGCCCAGCAGATGCCTGTGATGAAGCAGGTGCTTAAGGCTATGAATATTCCCATTTATGAATGTCAGGGCTGGGAAGCAGACGATGTGATCGGCACTGTGGGCAAGATCTGCGGCAAGCAGGATTGGGAATGCGTCATCGTCACCGGTGACAGGGACAGCCTCCAGCTCATCGATGACCATGTTAAGGTAAAGCTTGTGATCTCAAAACCCGGTCAGACCACTGCCAACCTTTATGATGTGGAGAAATTCCGGGAAGAATATGGGTTTGCGCCTGAAAAGATGGTGGATCTGAAAGCGCTGATGGGTGATTCCTCGGACAATATCCCCGGTGTTGCCGGAGTAGGTCCCAAAACAGCTACAGAGCTACTTTTGAAATTTGGCTCCCTGGATGGCGTATATGAGAATTTGTCCGACGCTTCGATTCGGCCTAAGCTGAGAGAAAAATTGGAGGCAGGGAAGGACAGCGCCTATCTTTCCTACGAACTGGCAACCATCCGCCCGGATGCGCCCATTGTTTTTGCGCCGAAAGATGCCATTATTCAACCCTATAATAAGCCCGAGCTTTATCGCATTTTTGTGAACCTGGGGTTTGTCCGTCTTATCGACAGGTATGGCTTGCAAGGTGTGGAATTGGATGCGCCTCAGAGAGAGGTACAGATTGTCACATTGCCCAGAGTGGATGTTCTGCCTGAAAACGGCACAAAATGCGCTGTTTATCTGGCACAGGACAGCTCTTTGGGTATAGCTTGGGAGGAGGGCGTTTATGTTCTCACCCCCATGGAAGCACAGATGGCAGTGGGGTTTGCGCCCGGAGGGCTTACCTGTCATGATGTCAAGACAACAATGCACCGTCTTGATTCTCTAGGTCTTGATTTCGACTGTTATGAATTTGATACTGCGCTGGCTGCTTATGATCTGAATCCTTCCCAGTCTGATTACCCGGTATCTAAGCTGGCTACCAATTATCTGGGTATCAGTGTTGACGACGGAGATCCCGGCGCCTGCGCTGAGGCGCTGTGGAATTTACGGCCCGTTTTGCAGGCTGAGCTGGAAGAGCAAGGAATGTGGGGCTTATACAATGAGATCGAGCTTCCGCTGTGCGCTGTTCTGTACAGAATGGAGAGAGAGGGCATTGCCATTGATGAAACCCAGCTTTCCCAATTCTCAGACATGCTGGCAGAGCGAATCGCTGATTGTGAGAAGCTGATCTTTGGGTATTCCGACGGTCCTTTCAATATCAATTCCCCTAAGCAGTTGGGACAGCTGCTTTTTGAAAAGCTTGGTCTCCCCGCCGCAAAGAAAACGAAAACAGGCTATTCCACCAATGCGGATGTTCTGGAGAAGCTAAAAACAAAGCATCCCATTATCCCGGCAATCATGGATTACAGAATGCTTACAAAGCTGAAGTCCACTTATGCCGATGGACTAATGAAGGTTATCGGTCAGGATGGCCGTATCCGCACCACCTTCCAAAACCTGGTTACTGCCACCGGCAGACTTTCTTCCACAGAGCCTAATCTACAGAACATCCCTGTTCGCACCGATCTGGGCGCAGAAATTCGCAAGATGTTTGTCCCCAGGCCCGGCCATGTTCTGGTGGATGCGGACTACAGCCAGATCGAGTTGCGGGTCCTTGCTCATATTGCCGGGGATAAGGCCATGCAGCAGGCTTTTGTTGAAGGTATGGACATTCACACTGTAACGGCTTCGCAGGTCTTTGGCGTAGCCCCTGTGGAGGTGACTGCCTTGCAGCGCCGCCATGCAAAAGCGGTTAACTTTGGTATTGTGTACGGCATTTCCGAGTTTTCTCTGGCTGATGACATTGGGGTCAGCCGCTACGAAGCAAGGGCTTATATTGACAGCTATTTGGCTACCTACAATGGCGTCAGGGATTATATGAAGCAAGTGGTGGATAATGCAAGAGCCAGCGGATATACCCAGACTATCTACGGACGCAGGCGGTATATTCCCGAACTGAAAAGCGGCAATTTCAATATCCGCCAGGGTGCGGAACGAATCGCCCTGAATACACCCATCCAGGGGACTGCAGCGGATCTTATCAAGCTTGCAATGATCCGTGTGGACAAGGCGTTGCAGGAACAGTATCCCCAGGCAAAACTGCTTCTGCAGGTTCACGACGAATTGATCGTGGAGTGTCCGGAGGAGCTGGCTGAGCCGGTTGCAGCCCTTGTAAGCAGAGAAATGCAACAGGTAGCGTCGTTAAGTGTTCCTCTTTTGGCAGAAGCAAAATGGGGAAAGAGTTGGTTTGAGGCAAAGTGATGGAATATTTGCGTATGGATAAGGCCCATGTTTGCCAGGTAGCGGCGTTGGAAAAACTATGCTTCAGCGCTCCGTGGAGCGAAAATGCCATATCATCGGAGCTTGCGAACCCATTGTCTCTTTGGTTGGTTGCTGTTGATGGTGACAAGGTAGCCGGATATGTGGGTTCCCAATCTGTTCTGGGAGAGGCAGATATGATGAATGTTGCGGTTTCTTCTCAGTACCGTCGTCAAGGCGTTGGAGAGAAGCTTGTAAGAGAACTGATTGAAAGACTTAAGAATAATTCTGTTCATTGTCTGACCCTGGAGGTTCGTCAATCCAATGAAAGCGCTATCGCGATGTATCATAAGCTGGGATTTTCCCAGGTTGGAAGAAGACCGAATTATTATTTTAATCCCAAGGAAGATGCGCTGATTCTGCGAAAGGAGTGGGAAGTTTGAATATTCTGGCAGTTGAATCCTCCTGTGATGAAACGGCTGTTGCCATTGTTTCGGATGGTCGAAAGGTCCTCACCGACTGCATTGCTTCCCAGGTAGATCTGCACCGGATTTATGGTGGTGTTGTTCCTGAGATCGCATCCCGTAAACACATTGAAGCAATTTATGGACTTGCAGACCAGGCTCTTGCTCAGGCGGGTCTTACCCGGTCTGATATTGATGCAGTAGCGGTAACCTATGCGCCGGGGCTTATTGGCGCTGTGTTGGTTGGCGTTAATTTTGCAAAGGCGGCGGCATTGACCCTCAATAAACCATTGATCCCGGTTCATCATATTCGGGGACATATTGCAGCCAATTACATTGCCTATTCGGAACTTGAACCTCCCTTTATGTGCCTTGTGGTATCCGGCGGACATACAATGCTTGTGGATGTTCAGGATTATACCCGGATGGAAATTCTGGGCGGAACTCTGGATGACGCGGCAGGGGAGTGCTTTGATAAGGTTGGACGGGTTTTGGGAATGCCCTATCCCGGCGGAGCAGCAGTGGACAAGGCGGCTCAGCTGGGGGATGCGTCCAAGTACACATTACCCAGATCCAGGACCGGAGATAATCCCTATGACATGAGCTTTTCCGGACTGAAAACAGCAGCCATCAATCTGATTCATAATGCCCGGCAGGTTGGCCAGGAACTGGATGTTAACAGCCTTTGCGCTGAGTTTTCTCAGGCGGTTTCTGATATGCTGGTGCCTCGGGCAATGATGGCGATGCGGGAAAAAGGGTATAAAAAACTCGCGGTTGCCGGTGGTGTTGCTGCAAATTCTAAGATTCGCAAGGATTTGATTGCTGCGGCAAAGGAACTTGGTGCAGAGGTTTATATGCCGCCCCTTTCGCTGTGCGGTGACAATGCGGCTATGATTGGCGCCCAGGCGTATTATGAATATCTCAGCGGAAATGTTGGAGATATGTCCCTGAACGCCTATGCAACAAAGACTATTCTGGGTGAGGAAATCTAAAAAGTGCAGGAGAAATTTCTTCTCCTGCACTTTTGTAAGAACGGTGTTTTTTGAAGTAGATTAATGAATAGTTCTTTATGTTAACTCTGCCTGTTTTGTCCAGTGTATTTACATACTCTGATTATCAATCTTGTTGACAAAAAATGACGGAAGTAGACAGGTTTTTTGCGATTTTCTGTGTATAAACCTGTGGATAATGTGCATAAGTATATGTTTTGTATTTCTTTTCGCTATTTTATGTTAACTAGTACCGTCTTTTTTATGTAGTTTTTTGCCCTTGGGATCTTTTGTAAATGACGGAATAGTTGTCTAAAATTTCTTTATAAAGGAGGGGTAGAATGCTGCAGATTTTTTACCGTCTTAATGAGATTGACTTGGCCCAGTTGCTCTCAGTATACGAAGAGTCCATCGCAAGGGACGGAAGGGAGCGGCTACCCTGGGGAACGGAATATGAACAGCTTGCGTCCGCCCAAAATAACTTTTATGAATTTCTGATGGATTTTTTCTGTGTTATGGAAGCGTTCTATGCCGTATGGACAGTGGAAGATGAATATCAATCGGCGCTGCGGGTGGAACCCTACTGTGACGGTTATCTCCTGTGCGGTTTGGAAACTCGCCCGGAAAGTCGTGGAAAAGGCTTTGCATCAGCTTTGGTAGCAGCGGTGTTGGATTACCTTTGCGCAGACGCCGATGTAAAAGTTTATTCCCATGTTGATAAGAAAAACAAGGCATCCTTGGCTGTACATGCGGACTGCGGTTTTTGGTGCGTTAAGGAGCATGCTGTGTACCTGGATGGCTCGGTATCGCATTCTTCCTGTACATTAATATGGAATAGAAAAAATGTCACCTGAAGGGCGGTACGCCACAGTGATAAATCGCTGTGGCGTACCGCCCAATAGGTGGCATTTTTTAGTTATAATTCTCTTTCAGGAAGCAAATGGCCTGACGGTATCCATCCAGTCCTTGACCTTTGATGGTCTTCACGCAGGCAAGACCGGCATAGGAGACTTGCCGGAAGGGTTCCCTGGAATCCACATCAGAGATGTGGACCTCCACCGCAGGTATGGAAACTGCCTTTAGCGCGTCCAGGATTGCGACGGAGGTATGGGTATATGCGGCAGGATTGATGACAATGCCCTGAAAGTTTCCGTAGGCGCTCTGGATCTTGTCCACCAGGTCGCCTTCGTGATTTGATTGATACTGCTCAACAAGAACGCCCTGCTCCTGTGCCGTATCCTCAAGAAGCTTCAATAGATCATGAAAGGTGTCAGTGCCGTATACACCGGGCTCACGAATACCAAGCATATTGATATTGGGGCCGTTTATAACCAGTATGTTCATTTATACCTCCTCGGTGATTGCTGACAGGATTGCCTGTACTGCTTTCTCAGGGCTTGCGTCGTTGTTAACAGTGATGTCGGAGAAGGCCTGGTACATTGGTTTGCGAGTGGCATACATAGCCTCCAGGCTTCCTGTTTGGGACAGAGGACGGCCATCAGTAGCCAATTCATCCAAATTTCTCTTTAACCAAATGATCCTGCCGTTCTGATGGAGCAGGGGATAGTTTTCCTTCCGTGTTACACAGCCGCCACCGGTTGCAATTACTGTGCCGGAGGCTTTACCCAGCTCATTAAGAACCTTTGTTTCCAGTTGACGGAAGCACTCTTCACCATAAAGATGGAATATTTCCGGAATGGATATCCCTGCCTGTTTTACAATCTGTTCATCTGCGTCCACAAAGGTTTTTCCGGTTGCTCTGGAAAGGAGTCCGCCCACTGTTGATTTACCGGAGCCGGGCATGCCGATCAGGATCAGATTCTCCATCTGGATAGAAAGCGTAGTATGGATCTTTGTTATGGTATTTATATCTACGGGGCTACCGGCAAACCACTGGGCGCTTTCCGCAGCTTGGGCCACAAGCATCAGTAGTCCGTTTAGGTCAACCAAACCCCGCTTTTGAGCCCCTTGCAACAGCTTTGTACGGGCCGGGTTATAAATCAGATCCAGCACACCCTCCAAATTAGGGAAAATATCCAGATCCACAGGGGTGTCCTGGGTGTTAGGGTACATCCCAACAGGTGTAGCATTAACGATGAGGGCAGCATCGGCATGGCGCTGCAAATTCTCATAATTATTCTCGCCGGAGCGGGAGATGACAATCACATTTGCACCCTTTTCCTCCAATACTGCGCATGCAGTGGCAGAAGCACCGCCACTGCCCAGCACCAGAGCCTTCTTTTCTGCAACATTTAGTCTGCTGTATTCTACCATGGTTTGAAAACCGAAGTAGTCAGTGTTATGACCTATCAGTGTGCCGTCATCTTTTCGAACAACAGTGTTTACAGCGCCCAGTCTGCGTGCGCAAGGGGAAAGTTCATTACAGTATGGTATTACATCTTTTTTATAAGGGATCGTAACATTTAATCCGTCGAAGCTTCCGCTGCGCAGAAAGCTCCCAAGGTCTTGCGGCTCCACCTCATATAAAGAATAACTGTAATTCCCCAAATAACTGTGAATCTGAGGGGAGTAGCTGTGTCCCAGCTTTCTTCCCAGAAGTCCGCACTGCATTATACCACCTCGGAATAGCTGCCTAAGTACTTAAATTCCTCGCAAAGATCGTCCAGTTCGCACATGAGCTGAACAAATTCCTCGGAATATATGGAGGTTTCCAGATCAAAATAGAACATAAACTCAAAATCTCTGTCGGGTATGGGCCGAGATTCCAGTTTGATAACATTGATGCCAAGAACATACATTCTGGCAAGAACCTTATAGAGGGCACCGGGCTTGTGGGACAGGATCATCATAATGCTTGTTTTGTCCGCTCCCGGATAGATCTCCAGATTTTTGCTGATGCAAATAAAGCGGGTGCGGTTATTTCCCTCATCCTGGACAGAGGAAGCAAGGCAGGTCAGTCCGTAAAGCTCTTCACAGGCTCTGCTGGACAGGGCTGCTACATCATTCCTTCCGGAATTGGCAACAAGCTGGGCAGCTACGGCGGTATTTTCCACAGGGATGATCTTCGCACCCGGGAAGGATTTTAGGAATTCGCTGCACTGGTTGATTGCTTGCTCATGGGAGTAGATCTCTTTGACCTGCTCCAATTTTGTGTCGGGATTCCCCAACAGATTATGGTCGATCTTCAGCCGGAAGGTTCTGACGATAGAGAAGTTATGATGAATCATCAGGTCATAAACCTTTTTTACAGAACCGGCTGTAGAGTTCTCAATAGGCAGAATGCCGTATTGACACAGGCCCTGGTCAATTGCGTTAAATACTGCATCAAAGTTCTTGAAGTACATAATCATGGGGGATTTGAAGATCTTTTCGCAGGCTATTTGGGCGTATGCGCCTTCCACTCCCTGGCAGGCGACCATAGGAGCCTGGGGGAACAGTTTCGGCGTGTTCTCAATTGACTCTGTAATTTTCTTGTACAGAGCAGTGGTTTCGGTGTTCCGTTTGCTCTGATAGCTCCTGCTAAGCTCAAAGAGCATGGAGTACAGCACTCTTGTGTAGTTTGCCATTTCTGGCCCAGCTTTTTCTGCAACATCCTGCAGGATGGCGCGCTCTCTTGCCGGCACATAAATAGGCATTTTATTGGCTTTTTTGTAGTCAGCCACCTGGGCAGCAATATCCATGCGTTCAGTGAATAACTGCACCAGATCACTGTCGATTCGGTCTATGTTATTTCTGAGTTCTGATAGATCCATGTTAAAGACCCTCCTGATACTGTGATAGATAGGCATCAAATATGGCGATTGCTGCAGCAGCCTCGATGACAGGAACTGCTCGCGGAACGATACAGGGGTCGTGGCGACCTTTAATAATCAGCTGACAATTCTCGCCCTTTGACAGGGAAATGCTTGCTTGAGGCTTTGCAATGGAGGGAGTAGGCTTTATGGCAACCCTGAAGACAAGGGGCATGCCGGTGGTGATGCCACCCAAAATTCCGCCTGCATTATTTGTGGTAGTGCGCAGGGTGCCATCCTGTATTTCGTAGGGATCGTTATTTTCACTTCCTCGCAATAAGCTCCCTGCAAAACCGCTGCCAAAATCCAGTCCCTTTATTGCCGGGATACCGTAAACGATCTGTGCAATCCTGCTTTCCATACCACCGAACATAGGGTCACCGATACCGGCAGGAAGTCCTGTGACAAAGCATTCTACAATGCCGCCCACACTGTCACCGTCGTTCTTTGCATTTGTAATGACAGCTTTCATTTTATCTCCTGCATCCCGGTTAAGGACGGGAAAATCTGAACAAATACTACCATAAACTGTTGCGGTAGGATCAATGCGCTCAGGATTATCGCTAATTCCGGCTATTGCAGAAATATGGGCGCGGATAACAATTCCTTTCCGCTCCAGCCACTGCTTGCAAAGCCCACCGGCAATGCATAACGGGGCAGTCAGCCGACCGGAAAAATGACCGCCGCCGGCAACATCCTGATAGCCGCTGTACTTTACCTGGGCTGTGTAGTCTGCATGTCCCGGACGGGGGATATCCTTCAGATTACTGTAGTCGCCGGAACGGGTGTTGGTGTTTTGGATCGTTGCGGCAATGGGTGCGCCACAAGTATATCCGTTCGCGATACCAGCCAGAAACTCCGGCCTGTCTGTTTCCTTTCGTGAAGTGGAATAAGTGTCATTGCCCGGTGCTCTGCGGTCCAGGAAAGTCTGGAGATTGTCCATATCCACAGGAAGGCCGGCGGGCACCCCATCTAAAACCATGCCGATAGCCGCCCCGTGTGATTGTCCGAAAATTGAAAGCTTGATCCGTTCACCGTATGTACTGCTCATAGCGGCCTCCTAATTGTTTATAATCTTCCCAGAAACCGGGGTAAGACTTTGCAACGCACTGACTGCCAAGTATTGTCACCGGTCCATCTGCTGTAACAGCAGCTATTGCAGCAGCCATTGCAATTCTGTGATCTCCAACGGAATCCACAGTGCAGCTATGGTAGTTACCTGGTTTAACAAGTAGCTCGTTTTCGCTGATTTCTGTTTCTATGCCAAGGTTTTTGAGCATGGCAGCAACGGAAGCTACACGGTCCGATTCCTTCAACCGCAGCCGCCCAATGTTGGTAAAACATGCCCCTTGCTTTGCACCTGCAACCACTGCAAGAACCGGCACAAGATCGGGAATGTCAGCCGCATCAATGGTGCCAAAGGATTGCAATGCTTCGAGAATGGTTACAACCGCCCTGTCTCCCTGGGGCGAATTGGGGTCAAGTCCGGTAACTGTTAAGTCACAGCCCAGGGATTTTGCGGCCAGGAAGAAGGCACCATTGCTCCAATCGCCTTCTACAGCGATATTTCCCGGGGAATGAAATGGTACACAGCCGGAAACCTGAAAGCCATCCATTATTACACCAAAAGCCCTCAGGGCTTTCAGGGTCATATCAATATAAGGCTTTGATTCGAGCTTTCCGGTTACAGAAAGTGTGCTGCTGCCGGGTAGCAGCGCCATAGCAAACAGCAGCCCAGTAATAAACTGACTGGAAACACTTCCGTTGATGCAGTAATTGCCGGGTTTTAGTTTTCCGGTACATCGTATTGTATCCTCTGTGGGACGGGACAGAGTGCAGCCCATGCGTTCCATTTCCTCCCAAAGAGGGGAGAGTGGACGCTGAGGAAGGCGACCAGCCAGATGGAGTGTTGTGTCAATGCCCAATGCGCCGACAACTGGTAGGATGAAGCGGAGGGTGGAGCCACTTTCACGACAGTCCATAGTTGCCTGCTGGGGAACACTCCCCACAGGCGTTATAATATAGCCGGTTTCTGTCCGTTCAATGGCAGCGCCAAGGCTGCGCAGACAACCTACTGTCGCCTCTATATCATCATTTGTTTCAGGGCAGAACAGTTCGGTTTTTCTGTCTGAGAATGCAGAGCATAGCAGCAGCCGATGTGCCTGGGATTTTGATGGGATTGCTGCAACTGTTCCCTGAAGTTTATTTGGATAGATCGTAATATCCATTTTACATGCCTTCTTCAATAAAGGATTTTAACGCAGATATTGGAGTGGGTTTGATTATGCAGCTGCCGATGTCCTGAGGGATAATCAGGTTTACAGTGCCACCGGTGCGCTTTTTATCTGATAACGCATGTTTTAACAGAGATTCCGGCGGGCAGTTTGTTTTTACAGGCAAACCAAAGGTCTCCAGAATTCTTACAATTCTTCCTTGTGCCGCATCACTGCAGATACCTAAGGCAGATCCTGCTTTGGAAACAATTGCCATTCCTGTGGCAACGGCCTGTCCGTGAGAAACAGAAAAATTACTGCTTGCTTCGATTCCGTGGCCAATGGTGTGTCCCAGGTTCAGCTTTTGCCGGGTTCCGGTATCAAATTCGTCCTCAGTTACCACATTCCGCTTTAGTTCTACGCACCTTGTAATAGTGGATTTTCTGTCGAAATTCAGTCCGCTTTTCTCTAAGTGTTCAAAAAGCTTGGGGTCGTACAGAACGCCATATTTAATTACTTCAGCGCAGCCGTCCCGGAAGATGCTTGCAGGGAGGGTGTCCAGCGTGTCAATATCGCACAGGACCATAATGGGCTGATAAAATGCGCCTACCAGGTTCTTTCCGCCGGGTAGATCTATGGCAGTCTTTCCGCCAACGGAGGAGTCCACCATAGCCAAAAGTGTAGTGGGAATCTGGATATAAGGGATTCCCCGCAGATAGGTTGCGGCGGCAAATCCTGTAATATCTCCCACCACACCTCCGCCCAGTGCTACAAGAAGATCTGTACGGGTTATGTTATTGGCTGCCAAGTAGTTTAAAATAGATAAATATGTACTGCTGTTCTTGCTTTCCTCGCCGGCAGGGAATACAAAGCTGCCTGTTTCAAGTCCGGCTTGCTGCAATTCTTCTTGCAGTTTTTCTCCGTACAGAGGCCACACATTGCTGTCACTAACAATGACAGCACGCTCCGCCTTGCTAAAAAGATGGGTGTAGTTGTGAAGGGTTCCCATGAGCCCGCTGCCAATATGTACAGAATATTGGGTTGATGCACTGACGGTGATGGTATTCATCCGTCTACCTCCTCTTTCCGTTTGCGGCCCTCGTCCAGAAGTTCAATCAACATTCCGGCATCCTCTGTCTCAATTGCCTGTCGATACTGCCCCAGGCTGCGAATAAGACAGTCTAATTCGTTGATTATATTTTGCTTGTTGGATAAAAACAGTTCTGACCACATTGCGGGATTTAGCCATGCTACCCGGGTGAGATCCTTGTAGCTGCCTGCAGAAAAACCCTTGTGGAACAATGCGGTAGGGGATTTTATATAGGCATTGCTGATAATGTGAGGCATCTGAGAGGTGAATGCGATCATTTCATCGTGGGCCTCAGCAGTGGTCACGGAAAAGCTTTTGAAACCGCAGGGAGAAAGGGCGTCCTTCACCCGCTGCAGCAGCATGGGATCATCGAATCTGGGTGGAACAAGGACCATAGGAGCTCCTTGAAATAAATTTGAGCGGCTGTACTTGAAACCGGAGTGGTGAGAGCCTGCCATGGGGTGACCACCTACAAAGGTAAATCCATATTGCTCGGCAACAGGGAAGCAGCGTTTGCATACCTCTTTCTTAATACCACAGCAATCGATTACAAGTGACTGAGGGGACACATATTGTCCATTTTCCTCCAGCCAGCTTGCGGATGCATCGGAATATATAGACAATAGAATCAAATCACATTGGGCGATCGTGGATTTGTCCAGAGGCTCATTAACAACGCCTGCCAACTGGGCAAAGGACAGAATGGAAGCATCTTTTTCCCACGCAAAAACGGTATGCCCGGCTTTCGCATAGGCCCTGGCCAGAGATCCACCAATGAGACCCAGACCTAGAATACCGACTCTCATGCGATAGCCTCCCGAACCTTATTGACGGTGCAATTCA
Source organism: Faecousia sp. (assembly GCA_045531275.1). Classification (GTDB taxonomy): domain Bacteria; phylum Bacillota; class Clostridia; order Oscillospirales; family Oscillospiraceae; genus Faecousia. Next base: position 1,061 of record JAZSDS010000082.1, on the reverse strand, counting down.
AATCTGCGAACTGGGCAGGAGTCAGGGATTGGGCGCCGTCGCACATAGCGCAGGAGGGGTTGTTGTGGACCTCTACCATAATTCCGTCGGCGCCGCAGGCTGCTGCTGCAACAGCCATAGAAGGAACCAAGGCTGCTTTTCCTGTTGCGTGACTGGGATCAACCACTACGGGAAGATGCGTCAGTTCGTGCAGCACAGGAACGGCTGAAAGGTCCAGGGTGTTTCGAGTGTAGGTCTCGTAGGTGCGGATACCGCGTTCGCACAGGATGATATTTTCATTACCTTCGCTCATAATGTACTCTGCGCTCATCAACAGCTCCTGCAGGGTGTTTGCAAGACCGCGTTTCAGCAAAATAGGCTTGTTTGTTTTGCCCAACTCCTGCAAAAGGTCGAAGTTCTGCATGTTTCTTGCGCCTACCTGGATTATATCCACATCCTCAAAAAGATCCAATGAGCGCGTGTTCATGATTTCAGTGATGATGGGAAGTCCGGTAGCTTTCTTTGCCAGGAGAAGCAGACGCAAGCCCTCCTCCTTCAGACCCTGAAATGCGTAGGGAGAGGTACGAGGCTTAAATGCGCCGCCACGCAGGATATCCGCTCCCGCAGCTTTAACTGCAGTGGCAACTTCCACAATTTGCTCCTCGGATTCTACAGAGCATGGGCCTGCGATCATGGCAAAATGCCCGCCGCCGATGGCCACACCACCTGCAGTAATTACACTGTCATTGGGGTGAAATTTCCGGTTTGCCTGCTTAAAGGGTTCAGATACCCGCTTTACACTTTCTACGATTTCCAGGCTGCTTAGCAGCTCCATATCTACCCGGCTGGTATCGCCTACCAGACCAAGAACAGTGACTTCGCAGCCTGTGGAGATATGAACATCCAGGTTCATATTTTTAAGCCACTGGATCAAATGCTCGGTTTGATCTTGTGTTGTTCCTCTTTTTAATACTGCAATCATAGCGTACCTCCTAAAAAAACAACGCCGCACAGATACGATACTGTGCGGCGGATAAAATACAATGATGATAGAATTCCTTGCAGCACAAATCGCTATTACT
>JAZSDS010000006.1:0-29732 GCA_045531275.1 Faecousia sp. | reverse complement strand
CCCCACGAATACCGGACCCCCAATCGGGGGCCTTAGGCCGCTTGGCGACACCCACCATATTTTGCTGCTAAGTTTGGAAATGCTGGTTTGCCAGGAGGGGAGCGAGGGAAGCGCCGCCAGTGGCGGATACAGCGACCCGAGCGAGTGGCAGCGGTCTATAAAATCGAGGACATGTGTAAGCCCGAAGACTTTATAGGGCACCGCAACAGGACACGCCACAATCTCCTGGAGATGCTTAGGGGTTTCAGTTTTGATGGCACGCCAGGAGGGACTCGTTTAATCAAGGTTCGCCTCGGTCTAGCCCTCGGCGGCAACGCTGATCCGCGTTGCATTTAATTGTTCGAGTCCTGGGTAAGATCTTCCGCAACTGACTGCGATGGATTACCTGTAAGGATGGCATTAAAATTGGCACGCCAGGAGGGACTCGAACCCCCGACCTACTGCTTAGAAGGCAGTTGCTCTATCCAACTGAGCTACTGGCGCATTTCGGTGGAGCGGGTGACGGGAATCGGACCCGCGTATCCAGCTTGGAAGGCTGGTGTTCTACCATTGAACTACACCCGCATTTGCCCTGGCGTATTCAGCTAGAAAATTCTAGCACAATTATTTCTGCGTGTCAAGGCTGAATTGCAAGAATATCCGGTATTTTTTTGTAAATTACGTCTGCTACCGCTCCCTGACCGCAGGGACACACATTGGGATACCGGTCTGCCACCACCCCGTCGGCGGGGCAAAAGGCATAGTCGGCGCCGTCCAACATGGTGATGTCGTTTTCCGCATCCCCCACACAGACCAGCACCTTTTTGCCCAGGGTTTTTTGCAGCTTCCGGGCGGCGCTGAGCTTGGAGACCCCTTTGGCGTGGACATCAATGATTCTGGGGGCGGCCCGGAACACCTCCACCTTGTCTGCGTAAAGCTCCCGGATGATCTCCTCTGCTTGAGCAAATCGTCTAAGATCTTCCCGGGTGACGTCAAAAAAGGTGGACATCATCGGCTGCCGGGGCTGGCCAAACAGGGAAAATTTAAGAAAGGGTCCCACATCTGTGCCGTTGGGAACTTTGGTGTACCGCCACTGCAGATTTTGATAGAGGGCTTCCATGTCCTCTTTGGCATTGATCAGATAATGAACCCCGGCGCCCTGGATCTCCAAATTCATGTCGGGAAAGAGCCGGGCCATGGTATCCATAGTTTCCCAGGGGTCCAGGTCAATGGGAACGCACTGGGTAAGCCGCCCCTTTTCGTAGGCGGCGCTGCCGTTATATAGCAGGAGGGGCGCGTTATGAGGGATGGTGTCCAGATGCTGCCAGAAGGTGGCAGTGCTGCGGCCGGTATTTACAGTGAAGCTGCCGCCGTTTTCCATAAAATATTCGATGGCATCCAGATTCCGCTGGGGAATGGTGGAATCCGGGGCGGTAAGGGTTCTGTCGAAATCTACAGTCAGCAGAACATCCTGAAAGGTTTTCATTTACAGCATCCTCTCTAATTTTTCCAGAATCTGCTGAAAGTATGCAGGCACAGGGGCGAACACCATCACCGGGCGCTGATCCCGGGGGTGCTTGAAGCACAGCACCCCGGCGTGGAGCACCTGGCTGTCTTGCCCCAGCCCCGGCTTCTTGTGGCCGTATACCGTATCTCCCAGAATGGGGTGGCCGATGTGGGCCATGTGGACACGGATCTGGTGGGTGCGGCCGGTTTCCAGCTTGCAGCGCAGGTGGGTATAGCCCCGGTAGCGTTTGATCACTTCCCAGTGGGTCACCGCGTTACGACTGTTGCGCTGGGTAACGCACATTTTCTTCCGGTCTGTTGGATGCCGGCCAATGGGGGCGTCTACAGTGCCGGAATCCTCCTTCATGCTGCCGCATACGATGCATTCATAGGTCCGGGCCATGGTGTGATCCTTCAGCTGGGAGGCCAGCACCACATGGGCAAGGTCGTTTTTCGCCACCGCAAGAAGGCCGGAGGTGTCTTTGTCAATGCGGTGTACGATGCCCGGACGAAGCTGGCCATTAATGCCGGACAGGGAATCGCCCATAGCGTAGAGCAGGCCGTTTACCAGGGTGTCGTCCTCGTGGCCCGCTGCCGGGTGTACCACAAGACCTTTGGGCTTATTGATGACCAGCACATCCCCATCCTCATAAACAATATCCAGAGGAATTTCCTTGGGAACGATATCCACAGCCTTTGGCTCCGGAACGGTAACGCTGATCTGGTCGCCAATGTTCAGTTTGTCGTTTTTCTTCCCGGGCTTTCCGTTGCGCAGAACATGGCCCTCCTCCAGCAGCCGTTGGGCGCTGCTGCGGCTGAGACCCTCTGCGCAGCGGGCAAGAAAGGCATCCAGCCGTTCCCCCGAAATATCTGCAAAAAGGATCATAATTTCTTTTCGTCCTTCCAGAAAGCTTTGTTAAAGAATACCAGGCTGACGATCAGGGCGATGCAGCCGCAGGTGATGAAGCAGTCCGCTACATTAAATACAGGGAAATTCATAAAATCCAGACAGATCATGTCCACCACATAGCCCAGACGGACCCGGTCGATCATATTGCCCAGACCGCCACCGAAAATCGCGGCGATGCACCAGCGCCCAAAGGTGGTAAAGGGCAACCGCTTTTTGGAAAATTCCCAAATGATTGCCCCGGTGAACACCAAAAAAACGAAGGCAAACAGCCAACGCATTCCCTGAAAAGAAGAAAACGCTGCGCCGGTATTCTGCACATAGGTCAGGTGGAACAGGCCGGGGATACCCTCAGACTGGGTGTGCAGAGGGATATTTTCCAGCACCAGCAGCTTGGAAAGCTGGTCTGCGCCAACGATCACCCCGGCAAACAGGGCCAAAAACAGGTACAGCATCGGGCTACCTCCGAAAGATTAAAAATTAGCAGACTAATCTTACCATCTCACAACGGGAAAGTCAAATTCCAGTGTTTCTTTCCGGACACAGCTTTTTTGCTTGCTATTTTTCTGTTTGGGGGCTATAATTAATTTGAATAACTATCATTAACGAGGCATCTATGGAAAGAAAGAAACATATTCTGCTGCTGACAACCGGCGGCACCATTGCCTGCACCCCCGGCGAAGAGGGTCTGGAGCCCCGCCGCCCTGCTGTTATGGAAAGGGCCCTGGATCAGCTCCGGCCTTACTATGACATTGCGGTTCAGGATGTTATGTGCCTGGATTCCTCCAACATTCGCCCTGGGGAGTGGCAGAAGATCGCCCGGACCATCTATGAGAGACGGCAGGATTATGACGGCGTTGTGATCTCTCACGGCACAGACACGATGGCCTACACTGCCTCGGCGGTGACCTTCATGCTGCCGGGCATTGACAGACCGGTGGTGTTCACCGGGTCCCAGCTGCCCCTGACGGATATTCTCTCTGATGGACCGGACAACCTGCGGACAGCCTTTGCCATGGCGGCCTCCGGACACCCTGGCGTATTTGTTGCCTTTGACCGGAAGGTGATGCTGGGCTGCCGGGCGGTAAAGGTCCGGGCCTCCAATTTCTCAGCCTTTGAAAGCGTCAATGCCCGTTATGTGGGCGTAGTCAGCAGTCAGGGGCTGGTGATAAATGAGAAAGCCCTGCCTGTCATTACCGGAAAGCCCCGGCTGCTGGAGGATATCAGCCAGACAGTCTTTCTGCTGAAGCTGACCCCCGGTCTTTCTCCCCAGATATTCTACGCGCTGCAGGACCTGGGGTATCGGGGCATCGTTATCGAGGCCTTCGGCCTGGGAGGCATGAATGTTCTGAACCGGGGTCTGGAGGGCATCCGGAAAGCTGTGGATAGCGGCATCAGCGTGGTAGTTACCACCCAATGTTTGTATGACAGTTCCGACCTGGAGGTTTACCAGGTGGGCAATCAGCTGCTGGATATGGGCGTGATCCGGGGAAGGGACATGACCTCGGAGGCAGCAATGACAAAGCTTATGTGGGCGCTGGGTCAGGGAATGGAGCAGCAGGAAATTGCCGCGCTGTTCCGTGAAAACCTGGCCGGCGAGATTACACTATAATGGAGGTAATTTTATGGATCCCATTTATGTTACCGGTCACCGGAACCCGGATACCGACTCTATCGTGGCAGCTATGGCCTATGCGGCGCTGCGCAATGCGGTAGGCGACCGGGAGTATGAAGCAGCCTGTTTGGGCCATGTCTCCGACGAGACCCAGATCGTGCTGAACCGCTTCGGGTTTCATCCCCCCAAGCGGATCACCAGCATGCACACCCAGGTGAAGGACCTGGAATTTGATATCCCTTCCCTGCTGAATGCCGGCGTAACGGTGGGCCGGGGCTGGGAAACCCTGCGAAAGCAGAAGAACATTTCCGCTGTGCCCGTTACCAACGAGGACGGCACCCTTTTCGGCATGCTCTCCCGGGAAAATGTGGCAAGCTATAATATGGAGCTGGTCAGCGGCGCAGTATTGGCGGAGGTGCCTCTGTTTAACGTGCTGTCAGTGCTGGAGGGCAGAGTCCTGAACGAAGCCGGTGAGACAACGGACATGATCTCCGGTGAGGTTACCATTGCTTTGCCCCAGGAGCAGGAAAATCTACTGTTTAACGACCCTGCCTCTATCGTGATCTGCGGCCATCAGCCGGACATGATCCGCCGGGCCCTGGAAATGAATGTAAATTGCCTGGTGCTGTGTCAGGCGGAGCTCAGCGAGGAGCTGCGGAGTCTTCCCACAAAAACCTGCATCATCGCCACCCCCTACGATGCCTACCGGGCAGCAAGACTGATCTTCCAGTCTGTGCCCACCAGCAGCATCTGCCGCACCAAGGACATTGTCTGCTTCCATCTGGAGGACCGGGTGGATGAGGTCCGTGAGCGGGTGCTGCAGTTCCGTGATCCCTGCTATCCTATTTTGAATGAAAACGAGCAGGTAGTAGGCGTGCTGACCCGGTATCACCTGCTGCGTCCCCGGAGAAAGCGGGTAGTGCTGGTGGACCACAATGAGATCGCCCAGTCTGTTCCCGGCTTGGAAGAGGCGGATATTCTGGAGATCATTGACCATCACCGTCTGGCGGATATCCAGACCAACAACCCTATTTATGTGCGCAATGAGCCGGTAGGCTCTACCAACACGATTATTGCCTCCATGTTCCAGGACAGAGGCCTGATGCCTTCTGCCAATATGGCGGGTATGATGGCGGCGGCCATTATTTCCGATACCGTCATGTTCAAATCCCCCACCTGTACCGAGCGGGACCGCCGCACTGCCGAGCGCATGGCCCGGATCGCCAATGTTTCTCTGGATGAATTGGGCAAGGAAATCTTCTCTGCTTCCATGGGCGGCAAGTCTGCAGAGGATCTGCTTCTGTCGGATTACAAGGAATTCCACATTGCCGGTCACGACCTGGCGGTGGCCCAGATTACCTGTGTGGACAGCCCCAATATGCTGGAGCGGAAAGAGGAATTCCTGGAGCTTATGGCCAAGATCGCCAAGGAAAAGGATTTCTCCATGGTCATCCTTATGCTTACAGATGTGCTGCGTGAAGGCACCCAGCTGATCTATATTGGCAACGATGAGACCATTCAGCAGGCATTCAGCGTGCAGCCTAAGGAAAACACGGTGTTCCTGCCTAAGATCATGAGCCGTAAAAAGCAGGTTATCCCCATGCTGTCTGCATTGTGGGGTTGATTCACAATTATCGTTACCACGATAATTGTGAATCGTGAAATTCGCCTCCGGCGAATGAAATTGCTACGCAATGAAATTTGCTTTGCAAGTGAAATAGCCGCTTTGCGGCAATTGAGGTGTCGCTTTGCGACCTATTTAGAAAGATCCGCTGAAGACGGAATTTGACAGACTGTGTTACTATTTTAAGTGGAGGTCAGTATGGGCTTTGAAGGACTGCTGGGTAACCAGCGGCTGAAGGATAATTTGCGCTCCAGCGTAAGCCGTGGCCGAGTGTCCCATTTTTATCTGATCTCCGGACCTGTGGGCTCCGGCAAGCATACCCTTGCCCGGCTGTTGGCGGCGGCGATTATGTGTCAGGGAGCGGAAAAGCCCTGTATGGGCTGCCCTGCCTGCCGCAAGGTCATGGCAGATGCCCACCCGGATTTCATCACAGTGGATGAACCGGATAAGAAAACGGTGCCGGTAGATCTGATCCGGAAAGCCCGGGCGGATATGTATGTCCAGCCCAATGAGGGCAGCCGGAAGATCTACCTGTTCCCCCGGGCTCAGGACATGGGAGTGCCCGGACAGAACGCACTATTAAAGATTTTGGAAGAACCCCCCAGCTACGGTGTGTTTATTTTGCTGACGGACAACCCGGAAAAGCTGCTGCCTACCGTGCGTTCCCGCTGCACAGAGCTGAGCATGCAAAGCCTTTCTCCGGAGCTTTTGACCGGGGCTTTACAGAAGGAATTTCCCCAGGCGGGACAGGCGGCTGTTTCCGCGGCGGTGGGCCGCAGTGGCGGCTATCTGGGTCAGGCAATGGAGCTTCTAAAGGAAGGAACAGACCCTGATCCCCAAACCCAGGAATTTGTCCGCTGCTTCTCCCAGGCAGATGCCCTGGGACTTATGCAGCTGATGGTGCCTATGGAGAAATGGAAAAGAGACCAGCTGTTGCAGGAACTGGACCAGTGGGCCCACCTATTGCAGCAGGCACTTGTATGCCGCAGCGGCATGGAGGTGTTGTCGGATATGGCCCGGGAATTGGGCGCACGACGCAGCTCCCAGGAGCTTTTGCAGGCTCTGCGGCACATACAAAAAGCGATAGAATATACCCAGGGCAATGTATCCCCTGCCGCAGTGTGCGGCTTTTTGGAATGGGCTCTGCGGTAGTGACAATAAGGAGTTTACCTATGAACGACCAAGAAAAGGCTGTCCAGGAAACAGTGGAAGTGGTGGATATCCAGTTCCGTCCCGGGCAGAAGGTTTATTATTTCGACCCTGCAGGTATCAGCTGCAAGGCCGGGGATCATGTAATCATTGATACCGCCCGGGGGCCTGAGTATGGCTGCTGCACCGCCGGTAACCACCGGATCCCCCAGGCGGAGGTGGTTGCGCCTCTGCGGCCTGTGCTGCGGATCGCCACAGAGCAGGATGAGAAAGTTGCGGCAGAAAATCAGGCAAAAGAGGCTAAGGCTTTTGAGGCCTGCCAGAGGAAGATCCGTGAGCACGGGCTGGATATGCAGCTTGTGTCGGCGGAGTGCGCCTTTGACGGCACCAAGATCCTGTTTTTCTTCACCGCCGATGAGCGTGTGGACTTCCGGGAGCTGGTAAAGGATCTGGCAGGCATGTTCCACACCCGTATCGAGCTGCGGCAGATCGGCGTCCGGGACAAAGCAAAAATGGTAGGCGGTCTGGGCATTTGTGGCCGGCCCTTCTGCTGCTCCAGCTTCCTGGATGATTTCCAGCCTGTGTCCATCAAAATGGCCAAGACCCAAAACCTGAGTCTTAGCCCCACAAAAATTTCCGGCACCTGCGGCAGATTGATGTGCTGCCTGAAATATGAGCAGGATGCCTATGAGGACCTGATCCGCAACAGCCCCAAGGAGGGTTCCTTTGTGGACACACCCGACGGACGGGGCACTGTTATTGAATTGGACCTGCTGCGTCAGCGGGTGAAGGTGAAGAGGGAGGATATGCCCGAAGTCATTGGCACCTATGCCAACGCAGACATTGCGGTGCTGCGCAACGGAAAGGCAAAGAAAAACGATCCCCCTATCCCTGCGGACCTGGCGCCTATTTCCGGTGCGGGCCGGCGCAGAAAGAAGGAGATCACAGAGCAAGACGATCAGGTACTGTTGGATCCCATTCGGTTCCGCTACAGCACGGAGACCATAGCGGAAGAGCAGAAGGTCCAGCAGGAACAGCCGGAAGAGCAGCAGCCCAACCAGAGCCGACCCAATCGCTCCCGCCACGGCAGACGCAGGGGCAAGCCCCAGCAGAAACCGGCAGAGAACCGGCAGGAAGCAGCCCCCAAGGCAGAGGCCAAGCCTCAGCAGCCTGCCGGGCAAAACCGGGAGGAAAAGAAAACCCGGCACAGACCCCGGCACCGGCGGCGCAAGCCAAACCAGCCAAAACAGGGCGAGTAAGAAAAATGGGTCGTCCCGCGGATTTGCGAGACGACCCGTATTTGTTTACGCAAGAAGCTGAGCCGCGTCATGCTGAAAGCGGAGGAATTCCTCGTGGCTGCACCGAACGCTGACCAGCACAGGATGGCTGTGGTCCAGGCTGAACATGCCCATAAAGCTTTTTCCGTTGATCTGGTGCTTGTCGTTGCCCACCAGCACCTCAAAGGGCTGGATCATGGCAAGAGACACAAAGTCCTGCACATGGCGGAAGGACCGGATATGAATGCTGAATTGATGCATGGATGATCTCCCTTGGCGGAAAATATGTGTAGAAATCTTTTGCGGTGTGGCTCATTATAGCATAAAAATGCAATTTTGCAATTCACGATATTGACGATTATAACAAAAACACAATAAGAAAATTGGTAAAAACGACTATGAAATTTGGTTTTTGCACCCTTGGTTGCAAAGTGAATCAATATGAGACCCAGGCCATGGAACAGTTGCTTGTTGGCATGGGACATACTGTGGGTAAGTTTGAAGAGGCCTGTGACGGCTATATCATTAACACTTGCTCCGTAACTGCTGTGGCGGATAAAAAGAACCGGGCAGTGATCCGTCGCTGCCGTCGGGACAACCCGGAGGCAGTCATCGGCGTTTGTGGCTGTTACAGCCAGCATGACCCCCAGGCGCTGGAAGCTCTTGGTGTAGATGTTCTGGGCGGAAGCGCAGACCGGGAGGAATTTCTGCGGCAGCTGCTGCAGACCATGGAGGACCGGCAGCACAGAAAGGTTATTGACCAGGCGCTGAAGCGCCGCTGCTTTGAGGTGCTGCCTGCCGGCGGCTTGGATGGCCGCACCCGGGCAATGCTGAAGGTCCAGGACGGCTGTGTTAATTTCTGCACCTATTGCATCATTCCCTACACCAGAGGGCCGGTTCGGTCCGCCCCGGTGGAGTTGGTGGTGGAGCAGGCCAAGGCTCTGGCAGACCAGGGCTACCGGGAGCTTGTAATTACCGGTATTGAGATCGCCTCCTGGGGCGTGGATCTTCCGGGAAAGCCGGCGCTGACAGAGCTGATCCAAAAGGTATGCGCAGCGGTGCCGGAGCAGCGGATCCGGCTGGGTTCTTTGGAACCCAGGATCGTTACGGAGGAATTTTGCGCAGAGCTGGCACGGCTTCCTAACCTGTGTCCTCAGTTCCATTTGTCCATGCAGTCCGGCAGCGACAGCGTCCTTGCCCGAATGCGCCGGAAATACGATACCGCCCGGTATCTGGAAAGCGTCACCCTGCTAAAAGAGGCCCTTCCCGGCTGCGCCATCACCACAGATATGATCGTGGCGTTCCCCGGCGAGACAGAGGAAGAATTTGCGGAAAGCCTGGCGTTTATCCGCCGCTGCGGCTTTGCGGATATGCACATTTTTCCCTATTCCCGCCGCCCCGGTACCCCGGCGGATAAAATGCCGGGACAGCACCCCAACGCTGTAAAGGAGTCCCGCAGCCGGGCCGCCGTGGCGGTGGCCCGGGAAATGTCTCAGGCTTACCGGCAGGGGCTGGTAGGCACCCAACAGCAGGTGTTGTTTGAAGAACCGGAGGGAGAATTTTTTACAGGCCATGCCCCCAACTATGTAAAGGTATATGTTGTGGGCCAGGAGCTCCACAATCAGATCAGAAAAGTCACCGTGACTGAGGTTTTTCGGGACGGTGTCAAGGCAGAACCGGTTTAGAAAAAATTAAGAAATCAGGGGCAGACAATTTGGGAAAAGTGTGCTATACTATAGTGTAATACAGTATTTTACAACAGTTCCCCACTGCTCTAAGGAGGCGATCCCTTTGAAATATTGGCGCGGGTATTTGGTGGCAGCTATTTTTGCCGCGATTTCCTGGGCGCTGGTGCAGTTTGCCAAGGCCCATTCGGTGCTGGTGGACATGGTCTACCCTTACATCACCCGGATGTTTATCAATTCCATGGCGGATTGGACAGGCAGTATGAGCGTTAGTCTGTGGCAGGTGCTGGTGATCGGTCTGATCGCCGCAGGCCTGGCAAGTATCGTTTTGATGGTGGTGCTGCGGTGGAATCCTATCCAGTGGTTCGGCTGGGTCATGGCAACGGTGATGTGCATTTCTATGTGCAACACGGTTGTTTACGGCCTGAACGAATATTCCAGCCCCCTGGCGGACGACATCCGTCTGAATGTAACGGATTATACTGTGTCTGAGTTGAATGAAGCCACCCTGTTTTTCCGGGATAAGGTCAACGAAATGGCCAAGAAAGTCTCCAGAGACCACAACGGCGACCCCCGCTTCCCCAGCTTTGAGGAATTGACAGTCCAGGCGGCAGAGGGATATAAGGTCTTGACCTACGACAAGGCGATTTCCGTATTCTCCGGCTCTACTGCCCCTGTAAAGGAGCAAACCTGGTTCAAGGCCAAAGGTGACTCGGGAATTACGATCCCCCTCACCGGTGAGGCAGCGGTAAATCCGGATGTGCCTGTTGTCTGCAAGCCTTTTGCGATTTGCAAGGAAATGGCTCACCGCATGAGCATCTACAGCGATGCCGATGCCAATTTTGCCGCATTCCTGGCCTGTACCAACAATTCTTCCGAGGCCTTTGAATATTCTGCTTGCCTGATGGCCTACTATTACTGCTATGAGGCCCTGGCATCCATTCCTACCAGCACCGCCCAGGCCTGCGCCAAGCAGACAGACGACGGCGTAAACCAGCTTTTGCGGAACGACCTGCAGGATATTATCGATTTTTACGGCCACCCCAAGCTCTCCGGCAGCCGAAAAGTCTCCACAGACCCCACAGAGCCTGAGGGCGGAGAGGCTACCATTACCTTCTCCGAGTATACCGATGTGTCCGATCTGCTGGCAAGCTGGTATATCCAGGAATATATTGTGCCTACCTATCAGGAGGAAGAAGAACCCTTCGATCCCTATGATTCTTCCCAGGTAGACTTGTCCGGCATCGTCAATGCCCCTACCCAAGGCTGATGGCTATGAGAAGTGCCCTGAAAGCGGGGCTGCCCCGGCTGGGGCTGGAATTGACAGAGGCTACCCAGGAAAAGCTGTGCGCCTTCGGAGAGGCCGTGGTGGAGCAGAACAAGGTCATGAACCTGACTGCCATTACAGAGCCTGCCCAGGTAGCAAAGCTGCACCTGCTGGACAGCCTGTCTTTGCTGTCTCTGGAGGATCTGAGAGGCAAACGGATCATTGATGTAGGCTGCGGCGCAGGCTTTCCCGGTGTGCCGGTGAAGATCGCCTGCCCGGAGGCTGAGGTAACACTGCTGGACTCTTTGGGTAAGCGGATGGCCTGGCTGGAGCGGATATTGCCCGAGTTGGGTGTGGCTGCCCAATGTGTCACCGCCCGGGCGGAAGAGGCTGTAGCCACCCGCCGGGAGACCTACGATGTAGCCACCAGCCGGGCTGTCGCAAGGCTCAATATCCTGCTGGAGCTGACTGCGCCTTATGTAAAGGTAGGAGGCTTGGTCCTGGCCATGAAAGGCACTGCCGCTGAAGAAGAGCTGGCGGAGGCGAAAAATGCCATTGCCCGCCTGGGACTAAAGCTGGAAAAAGTAGAGCAGTTCCCTGTGGACGGTACAGCCCACACAGTGATCGTTCTGCGGAAGGTAGCTCCCACACCGGCCCGGTATCCCCGGCGCTATGCCAAGATCAAGCAATCACCTTTATAAAGATGCATATAACAAAACACTGTCATTTCCATTCCCGGAAATGACAGTGTTTTTTGTAAAACGCCCTGTTTCGTAAATAATTCTCAATATCTGGTAATTTTCCGCATATTTATATCCAACATCTTGTGTTTCGACAGATTTCGTACAAAATCTGTGATATTATGTTGACGCGAACCCGGGGTCCAGATGTATTAAGATCACAGTTGCGTCGTCCTCTCCCCCAAGTTGCCCCCGCAACAGCAGACCCCTTGCCAGCTCCCCCGGCGAGGCGTCTGCCAATTCCCGGCAGCAGTGCAGGGCTTCCTCTTCCCCTACACCGTCGCTGACCAGAACCAGTCTCTCCCCCCGGCGCAGGGACAGCCGATAAACCGATTCCCGCCTGTCTGTAACGGACAGACCGGGAGGAGGTCCGGCTGTCCCCACTTTTTCTGCACCCAGCTTGGAAAGCAAATAGCTTGGGGCTGCGCCCCATTTGTAAAGAACAGCTTTTCCTGTATCCAGCTGCAGCTCCAGAAGATCCACTGTCACTGCCCCTGCCCGGTTTCGCAGGGCGCAGAGGCTGTTCAGGGTTTGCAGAGCATGCTCTGCTGGATACCCTGCGGTGAGGAGTCTGCGCAGCAGCTGCTGGGCGGTGCGGCCCTCCTGAATTGCCCCCAGACCTGTGCCCATACCGTCGCAAAGGATTACATAGTACCGGCAACGGATGCCGGCAAACATACTGCACCGGTCGCCGTTGTCAGCTTGGGGACGGTTGCCAAAAACCTGAACCTTGGCCTCGTAGCAGGGGCTGCCGGTGTCCGGTTTGTGGGCAAGCTGGTCGGACAGATCCTGGAGGTATTCTGATAAAAACCGGTATTGCTGGATCACAGCCCAGCGGTATTCCCGCTGCCGCTCCCGATCCGCCCGGATGGAGCGCAAGTGCTCCTGACTGCGGTGGAGCTCTGCCAAAAACCGTCCGCTTTTTCGGCAGGCAATGGGAAGCTCCTCCGGAGTCAGCAGGGGTTTGTGCAGAATTGCCGAGGGAAGCTGACCGATCCGGCGGCTATCCTTACAGCCTTTCCGGCAGGGGCAGCTGCCGCAGGCCCGTTCTGCTGCCCGCTCTACCAAGGCGTCCTCGTCCACCGGCACCTCCGGAGATTCCAGAAGCAGCTGCTCCGTTTGAACCAAAGCCCCTGCAGCCATTTCCAGCCGCACCTGGGCTACCCCGGTCTCTCCCCGCCGGGCAGGCACTTTCGGTGTAATTGGCAAAAACACCCCGGCAATACCCCCCAGAAACAGTCCGGGCATCGGTGTTATGTCAATGTGTCCGGTAATGGACATAACCAGACCGTAAGCAAGGGTAGGGGCGGCACAGCCCAGGAGGCGGGGGTATTTTGGCAGGAATCGGACCAAATATGCGGCGCACATAACAGCGGTCATGGACACCGGCGTAATACCTGCCAGATCCAGGGCAGCCCCTGCCAGGATGGCGGCGGGAAAGGCCCCCATAACAGCCAGAGCGCCGGCGGCCAGAAAGCCGCAGCTCAGGTAAGGAAAGGGTACGATCTGGGCCAGAGCCAGCACAGCCAGAGCGCAGGCCAGCCAGTCCAGAATGGGATTGCGGCCCCGCATGACCCTGGAGAAAAGCCAGGTACAGCCGCTGCCCAAAGCCACCCGCAGCACATAAATGCCAACAGCGGTAGTGTCCTGCAAGAGGGTCTGAAAAAAGACGCCGGAGGCAGAGACCAACAGCCCGGTAAGGGCCGGCAGCAACAGCGGCGTCTCCCGGTCAATGCGTCGGTCAGACAGAAGCAGGGAGAGCATCAGCCCGCCGCCGGTCCAGAGAAGACCCTGGTAACCGGCAGCGCCCCAAAACACCAGGTAGCCCAGACAGCCTCCGGCAGCAGCCAGAACGGCGGGCCAGCCTGTACAGGCGCAGACAAGCCCCATGGAAAGGGGCAGCGCCGCGTGTCCGAGACTGGCGGCGCTGAGTCCAAATCCGGCGAGAATATAAGCTGCGGCCCGGGCGTACAGGTGTACCCTGGGGTCCAGGGCCCAATTCCGCAGAGAGCGCCTTTTTCGACGCACATAGGTTTGCAGGGAGAGCATCATATGTAAAACACGACCTTTCACTTCTTATAGAAAAATCCTAACATGAAAGGGCCGATTATTTTGTCGGAAAAGAACCTTAATATAAATTCTCAGGAACGGTCCCTACTTGCGTGGAAAGCCCAGAAGGTGTATAATGGTAAAAATCTGAAAACGGAGCAAAGCGATGGGTATTGAATTTGAATTAAAATTCCGCACTGATCCCCAAACCCTCCTGGCTATGGATCGGGAGATCAAGGGAAAAACGGCGGAATATGAAATGGAAACCACCTATTATGACACCCCTGACGGGGCGCTGTCCCGGCGGCATTATACCCTGCGCCGGCGGCAGGAGAACGAAAAGGCAGTCTGCACCTTGAAAACCCCGGCGAAAGGGCTGGGCAGACAGGAATTTGAGGTGGAGAGTGCTACGATTCAGGAGGCAATCCCTGTGTTATGTAAACTTAGCAAAATAGAGGATCTGCCTCTTCTGCTGAAGGAGGGCGTACTCCCGGTATGTGGCGCCCGGTTTACCCGGATCGCAAAAACCGTAACGCTGCAGGACTGCGTTGTGGAGGTGGCCCTGGACCAGGGCGTTCTTACCGGCGGCGGCAGGCAGGAGCCTCTGTGTGAGGCGGAGGTGGAGCTGAAGTCCGGCAGCCGGCAGGGCGCTGTGCTTTACGCTATGGAGTTAACTGCAGCCTATGGATTGGAACAGGAGAAACGCAGCAAATTTTATCGCGCCCGGGCGCTGGCAGAGGGAGAGCAATATGGCGGAATTTGAAAAACTGTTTGCAAAATATGACCGGCTGGTGCTGTTTGACACAGAAACCACAGGCCTGCAGTTCAGTCGGGATGAGATCATTGAATTTGCCGCGGTTGTTGTGGAGCAGCAGGACGGCAAGGCAGTTGTGACCCAGGAGTACGACGAACTGATTTCCTTAAGTCCCGGTGGCTTTGTGCCGCCCCAGATCGAGGCCCTTACCGGCATTACAAATCTGGACCTGCAGCAGCGGGGCATTCCCAAAGCCCAGGTCTGTGAGGACATTGCCGGGATGATCCGGGGTAACACCCTGCTACTGGCCTATAATGCCCATTTTGATTTGAGTTTCCTGTTTTATCTTTTGCTCCGGGACGGAGACCCGGCGATCCTGAAAGGGAAAGACAAGCTGGATCTATTAACGGTGTATAAGGACCGCCGCAGCTATCCCCACAAGCTTTGCAACGCCATTGAAGCCTACGGCCTATCCGGTCAGGTGGTCAATTCTCACCGGGCGGTGGACGATGTCATCGCCACAGTGGCGGTTATGAAGGCTATGGAAGCAGAGCGGGATGACCTGGAGAATTATGTAAACCTGTTTGGGTATAACCCCAAATTTGGTGTAGACGGAAAGCCTATCGGCTCTGTTACATACAAGCCCCAGCGGTATGACCCTGTTGCTCCCTTGTATGCGCTATAAAAAAGGAGAGAGCGAAATGTTTAATGAAAAAGCCTATGCCATGGGAACCAACCGTTCCCAGATCCGGGATATTGCAGAATACGGGGCAGCCCGGGCCGCTGTGGTGGGACCGGAGAATGTTTTTGACTTCAGTATCGGAAATCCCAGCATCCCTGCCCCCCGGCAGGTAGACGATACCGTTCGTCAGATCATGGCGGAAATGGATTCTCTGGAGATTCACAGCTATACCAGCGCCCAGGGCGAATATGCCACCCGGCAGGCCATTGCTGATGACCTGAACAGCCGTTACGGCACTTCTGTCACACCGGAGGAGCTGTTCATGGGAGGCGGCGCCTCATCGGAGCTGGCAGCGGTGTTCGGGGCGTTGTCTGTTCCGGGCGGTGAGGTGGTGGCTATAGCCCCTTACTTCCCGGAGTACCGGCCCTTTGTGGAGGGGGCAGGAATGGAGCTGAAGATCATTCCGGCGGATATTCCCGGCTTCCAGATCCGCATGGATGCGCTGGAGGCGGCTCTGAACCCCAATACCCAGGCGGTCATTATCAATTCCCCCAACAATCCTGCAGGAACGGTGTATACCGAGGAAACCATCCGCCGTTTAAGCCAGATGCTGACCCAGAAGGCAGAGCAGTTTGGACACCCTATTTATATTGTATCGGATGATCCTTACCGGGAGCTGACCTATGACGGCGTGGTGGCTACCTTTGTGCCTGCGGTGTATCCAAATACCATTGTCTGCTATTCCTACTCCAAGTCCCTGTCCCTCCCCGGAGAGCGGATCGGCTATATTTATGTGCCAACTCAGGCGGAAAACGGTAAGGAGCTGTATACGGCAGTAGCCGGAGCATCCCGGGCAAACGGCCATATCTGCGCCCCTTCTCTGTGGCAAAAGGTCCTTGCCCGGTGCGCCCACCTGCGGCCGGATCTTGCTGCCTATGACCGGAACCGGCGGGCTCTTTATGAGGGTCTTGTGGCGGCAGGTTATGAAGTGGCAAAGCCGGATGGAGCATTCTACCTGTTTGTAAAAGCTCCCGGCGGCAGCGCATGGGAATTTTGCCAAAAAGCTATGAAAAAGGACGTGCTGGTAGTCCCTGGCGACAGCTTCGGCTGCCCGGAGTATTTCCGGATGTGCTACTGCGTCAGCTATGACACCATCCAAAGAAGCCTCCCCCTTTTCCGGGAGCTTATAGAAGAATAAAATTGAGCCGCCCCTGGACACTGCAAAGAAGTTAGGGAAATCGGTCATTCCGAGCCAGTGTGCGCACTGGCGTGGGAATCCCCAGAGCCTAATAGCAGCGCCTCCAGAGGCGGCAAAATTTTTATCTGCATGATTGACAGGAGAGGAAAATACTGTTATACTAACTGTACTAGTACAGTTAGTACACTTCATACACAAGGAGGGATATCTATGGTCCACCTGGATTACCGGGATGCCCGGCCCATATACAGCCAGATCGTTGATGGCTACCGGCAACAGATCCTTTCCGGAGTGCTGCAAAACGGCGATAAGCTGCCCAGTGTGCGGGAATTGGCTACCCAGCTTGCCATCAATCCCAACACCATTCAGCGGGCCTACCGGGAGCTGGAAATGGAGGGCTGGATCGCCACAGTCCCGGGTAAGGGCTGTTTCGTCTGCGGCATACCTCTGGTTACGCGCCGGGAACAGCAGCCCATGCTGGAGACCTTTGATAAAACTGTGGCAGCGCTGATGGCCCTTGGGGTATCCCGGCAAGAGCTGATAAAGCGTTTGGAAGAAGGAGGGAATCAAGATGATTGAAATAAAGGATCTGACAAAAACCTTTGGGAAAACCAAAGCGCTGGACGATCTTTCCATGACTGTCCCCCAGGGCGCTGTTTACGGACTTGTAGGGCCCAACGGCGCAGGTAAATCCACTGTGATCCGCCATATCACCGGCGTATACCGGCCGGACAGCGGCACAGTGACTATGGAGGGAATTCCTGTCTACGAAAATACTAAGATCAAGGAGCGGATCGGTTACATTCCCGACGAGATCTTCTATTATCCCGGCGCCTCCTTGGAGGAAATGCGCAAATTCTACCGGGGAATCTACCCCAGATTTGACGACGATCTGTTTGAGCGGCTGTTTGAGGTGTTCCCCCTGCCTCGGAAATCTCCCATTGGCCGGTTTTCAAAGGGCATGCAGAAGCAGGCGGCGTTTCACCTGAGCATCAGCACCCGTCCGGATCTGCTGATCCTGGATGAGCCGGTGGACGGACTGGACCCAGTGATGCGGCGGCAGGTGTGGAGTCTGATCCTTTCTGATGTGGCCCAGAGAGAGACTACTGTTTTGGTATCCTCCCACAACCTGCGGGAACTGGAGGACATTTGCGACCATGTAGGCATTATGGATCACGGAAAAATGCTGCTGGAGCGCAGCCTTGCGGATATGCAGGGCAGCACTGTAAAGCTGCAGCTGGTGGGAGATGTTCCCCAGGGGCTGGAGATCCTACATGAGACGGACTCCGGCAGGCTGAAGACCCTGGTGGTCCGTGGCAGCCAGGAGCAGGTTTCCCAGCAGGTGGCAAGCGCCCATCCTGTGTATTTTGACATTCTGCCTCTTTCCCTGGAGGAGATCTTTATCTATGAACTGGGAGGTGTGAATTATGAAGTTAAGAACATCGTTCTTTAATACCACCGTCCTGAGAAAGGACATTACCCGGTTTGCCCCCCTGTGGGGACTGTATACTGTGTTCATGCTGCTGTTTATCATGCTGCTATGGGATGCGGAGGGCTCCGGGCAGCGAATCATGAATACTGCCGGAGAAATCTACTCCGCCATGGGCGTTCTGAATTTTGCCTATGCCGGGCTTTGCGCGGTACTGCTGTTTGGCGACCTGTTTCAGCCCCGGATGTGCAATATGCTTCACGCCTTTCCTATGCGCAGAGAGGGATGGTTTCTTACCCATCTGACGGCAGGTATGCTGTTTTGCCTGGTGCCCAACACATTGGGGGCGCTGATTATGGCGCTGCTGATGGGGCAATATGCCTACGGCGCATTTTTGTGGCTGGGGCTGATGGCGCTGCAGTTCCTGTTCTTTTTCGGGTTAGGTGTATTCAGCGCCCTGTGTTCCGGCAATAAGCTGGGAGCTGCCGCGGTTTACGGCATTACAAATTTCCTTGCGGTGCTGGCAGCATGGCTGGTACAGACCTTTTATGAGCCCTTTTTGTATGGCATCCGGATCGATTTGCAGCCCATTGCCCGATTGAGCCCGGTGGTAATGTTCAATGAAAGTCAGTATATCTACACCCACTATGATAATATGAAGGACATTACTGTGCTGGAAAGGGTTTATCCAGAGAACTGGGTCTATCTGGGCATTGCTGCAGCGGTAGGTGCGGCGCTGTTGGCGCTGGCAGTGCTGATTTATCGGCGGCGGTCCCTGGAATCTGCCGGGACGCTGATCGCCCTGAAACCGGTTGCACCGGTATTTCTCGTTATCTACACCCTGTGCGTAGGAGCAGTGATCTTCTTTGTGGCGGGAGAGACTACAGGTGATTTGGGATACTTCTTCCTGTTCATGGGCCTTGCCATAGGCTTTTTTACCGGCAGAATGCTGCTGGAAAAAAAGGTCAATGTGTTTCGAGGGAAAACCCTTCTGGCTTTTGGCGTGTTCCTGGCGATTTTTGGAGCCAGTATTGGGCTGACAGTTTTGGATCCTGCAGGCATCACCCGATACGTGCCGAAGGCGGAGCAGGTGGAGCAGGTCATCATTTCCCCCTACAGCAGCAGGTATTATATCAATACCGATAATTGCATCCTTACGGAGCAGGCGGATATAGAGCAGATTCTGGAGCTTCACAGATGCGCCCTGGAAAACCGGGCAGACACTACCAGTGTGTTCCTGAGCATTCAATATGAAATGGAAGACGGCACATGGATGGAGCGAGACTATTATCTGCCGGAGGAAGAGGCAATTATCAAGAAACTGGAGAGCTTTTACAGCCGCCCCGGCTGCGTGCTGGGAACAGAGGATCTGCAGGAGCTGCTTAAAAACCTGTACACCCTGGAATTTTATTCCCATGAAGATACGCTGCCCCATGTCTTTATTAACAACACCGGCGAACCCCTCTATGACCAGGGAAAATGGGATGGCGAGGCTGTGGTGAAATACAATATAGAGGGTGCCCTTGCAGACAACACGGAAGCCAGGGGTCTGGTGGAGGCGCTCTATGCCGACTGCCAGGCAGGCACCATGTCCCGGTGGAGACCGGAAGGGATCACCTGCGGCGGTGTTGTTTTGGAGGTCCGGAAAGACGGTTATACCGTGTCTTATGATTTTCCTGTGTATGCAGACAGTGAAAACACAGTAGCCTATTTAAGGAGTCTTTTAACGGAATAAGTTTCAGCCGCCCCAGAAAGGGGCGGCTGAAAATGTTTACGACGCATCCCCAATGCGGGGATGCGTCGCGTTTTAATGGGTGTTATTGGGCATTCAATGCAGCTTCTTTGATGTAGGGGATATTCCAGCTGTTCATAATAGCGGTAGCGCCGGCGTTTTTATACATGCCGATAATCTCCGGGGGAACAACCTCCTCGTTGGCGGCCCAGTAGTCGTTTAGCGCCTTTGTCAGGGTACGGAAGCTGTAATCATGCACCACAGTGCCGAACAGGACCTCGTCATCTGTGGTGATAACATAGGGTCTGCCGTAGACCTTAATGTTTGCCCGGCTCATGTTCTGGATGGGGTTAAATCCGGCGCTCATGATGTTTGTCATGGCAGTGCCTTTTACCTCTTGTCCTGTCACAAAGTCACCGTAGTCAGAGTACAGAAGTGTACGGGGGCCTTCTGTCTGCTCCATAGATGCAAGCAGCGCGCTTTTCCAATCATCCAGAGGGCTTGTGTTTTTAATGTTGATGCTGGTAGCAACACCGTACTGCTTAATTTTTTCTGCCGCTACATGGTCAGTCAGGAAGGTGCTGTTGTAGTACAGGCCGGTGTTTTGCAGAGTGTATGTTCCGGTCTCTTCATCATAGCCGGTTTCCAGCGTTACGCTGGAATTCTCCATAAACAGCCGGTGGAAGGACAGGGAGCCGTCGTCCTCCTCCACCTGCAGATAGCCGCTGCGGATGACCAGGTCGCTGTCAATGAGGGCTTCCTTTGGGCTGACTGTGTCTGCGGGGAGGGCGGCTACATTGCCGGAAACATTTGTGAGCTTGCCGTACTTGCCGTCTTCCACATTGTAGTCATTGGTCAGAGAATCCATGCAGTAAAGGGAAGCGCCGTTCAGGGTGATGGCACCCGCCTGCTTGCCCACAGTGCAGCCGTTCAGGTCCAGATACGTGTCCTTTGTGAGGGTGTATTCTTCAGATTCGGGAGCCAGCTCCAGGGCGGGATAGTTGATAAACACCTTAATATAAGCAGCGTTTTCGGTGGTAGCAAAGGCATCCACGGCTTCCTTCAGGGTGTCGTACTGAGCCAGTGTAGTGCCGTCAATATCGTTGATAACCGCTGCATTGTCGCCGGTGACCAGCAGGTCGCTTCCGTGGGTGGTGGCCTTCAGCAGCGGAAGGGTGTTGTTCTTATAAGTAAGCGTAATGGTGGCACCGCTGATGTCAGCGCTATTGATCACATTGCCGATATCCGTGCCGAAGATCGGGCTCACACTGCCGTTAAAGTTCAGCAGAACCTGGCCGGTGTAAGTACCGTCGATAACAAGCTGGCCCTTGGGTATGATGTTAAAGCCCAGCTTATTTATAGTGCCGTCGCCGGAAAGGACGATCTGTTCGCGGGTAGAATCGGATACTACCGCATAAACAGTGCCAAGGCGTGTTCCTTCCGCAGTGTTTTCGTTTGTGCGCAGAGTGCCGCTCTTGGAGATGAGAATATCCAAGCCGCTGGAGGCAGTGCCGCCGGTAACGGTTCCGCCTTCCACATTCAGCGTGCCGTTGGAAATGTAGATATTTCCTCCATACAGCCCTGCGTTACCGCCAGTAACGGTTCCGCCGTAGAGGTTTACCTCGCCGATCTTTTCCGCGCCTGTGGAGTGGGCGATGTAAATGTTGCCGCCGTTACCGCCGAGTTTGTTACCTTCGCTGTCCGTTTCCGAAAGAGTCTTACCGCCGGTAACAGTACCGCCGTACATGTTGAAGGTGCCCGCTACATACAGCACGCCGCCTGACTTTGCGCCGTAGGCTTCGTCAATCTCCTGGGTCAGGGTGCCGCCATAGAGGTTCACCGTTGCTGTGGCGGAAACGCGGATGGTGCCGCCGGTTAGGGCGGTGCTTGTGTCCCGGTTAACGCCTCTGCCCATAATGGTGCCGCGCTCATCCTCGCCCCGGTCACGACCGCTGATGTTGGTATCCCATATATTCAGGGTGGAGCCGCTACCTAAAGAGAATGCCCGGGAGGCGTTTGTGGGATGGGCAACGGCGTAAGTGTAGCCGTTCAGATCCAGACAAACCTGCTCGTTGGCCCTAACAGATACCTGAGAGGTTGTGTAGGTAACCTGGTCCTTCAGGTAGTAGTGGCCTGTGGGAAGGGCGTGTTCGTGACTTTCCAGAGTGACCTCTGTCAGAGGCAGCCAGTCCACAACTTCGCCGCAGTATTCGCATTCCTTGGGAATAACCGGGGACATAGATTCCAGCATAGCATCCAGTTTTGCCACGGATTCCTCGCCGGAGCCTGCTGCTACGGGAGAGATCTGGGATTCATAACAGCCTGCAGCGTATGTACCTGTATGCTCTGCTTCGGTATTATAGTTATAGGCAAGATAGTTGGGCACATGGCCGATATAGTCATTGGTGCAGGACATGACAAAGGGTGTGCCGTAGGGGTTGTCGGAGGTCACGCCTGCCTTGTTTGTGTAGGTCAGCAGATCGTTCCAGTCGTTGTCTGTAGTATCATTCAGTGTTGCGTCCATGGAGTATCTGTCTGCCGCCTCAAAGGGAACGGTAACGAAGGCAAGCTCGTTGCCTACAAGGATGGCATTCAGCTCCATCTTTCTGGTGACATTTTCACCCCAGGAGTCCACATAGCCCTGTCTGCGAATGATATTGTTGGCATGGCCATCGGAGGCGATCAGGTAGGTCTCTTCCAAGCCGGTTTCTTCATTTATGCGTGTATATTTCCAGGGATAGCTTTCAATGGAAGCTTCGTTATTATGGGCTTGGGCTGCAGCCAGCTCAAGGTCGGTGGGAACCTCGATAGGCTCTCTGTATTTGGAAAGCTGGGAGGTGTAGATGTTGCCAACGGTAACATCTGTCATAACAGCCTCAGTAGTTCCGGAAAGCAGGGTTTCAGCAGCTTGTGCCAAGGTCCGGCCGTAAACAACACCTGCATAGAGGTTTGCGGCCTTTTCGTCGTCAGTGCGGATATCCACAGAGCTTACATTGCCGGATGCGCCCAGACTAAAGGCAGAGCGCATGGTCTGCGTTCCCTCTGTGTCATACTCCAGACTGTAACGCAGGGCATTAACATAGTCCGAAGTGGCGGCTTTGTTGGCCTGGCTGTAGTTCAGGGAAGCGTCAGACCGCCAGTTTGCCATAATGATGGGCAGCTTTTCCTGATTTTCAAACTGGAAGGTTATCAGGTGCAGCATATCGTCTGCTGCAGACACAGGGGTACGCTCTCCGGTATATCCTTGTGTGTTGTTGCTGTTGGAGTCGCTGACAAAGGAGATTTCGTCAGTGCCCGTCTGTACATAGTGGTGGACTTCGTTCATCACTGTGCCGCCCAGGGCTTCACTTACATCGATGGAGCCCTTCTGGATGGTGGCAGCCTCCAGATCGTTAACGGCCTGCTGGGCAGCGCTGGCGATCTGAGTGGTCAGGTATGTAAAGTAGGCGTCAAAATAGGCCTGGAGCTCTGTCTTGCTATAGGTCTCCTTAGTAACATCGCCGGCTGCAGCTGTCCGTGTACGGGTGAAGACATAGTCGTTCGCAAATTCGCCGAACACGCCGGCGGGTCTCATATTCACAGAGCCGTTGGTATGGGTAGCAGATACCATGATCATATCGGCAGGGATGTCCAGAGCCTCGGTAATTCTGGTGCGGATGCCCTTCTTGCTGGTGCCGGAGCCCTCGTTCTCCTCAGCCTCGGTAGCTTCGGTGACTTCAGTAGCCTCAGTAGCTTCGGTAGGTTCCGTGGTTTCCCCACCCAAATCCTCTTCTTCGTCGCCGGGCTCAGAGGGCGTGGTCTCATCTTCGCCGTCGTCCACGCCTTCATCGTCAACACCGTCTACCAATTCGCTGTAACAATTATAAAGGTCCGCGGAGATCAGCAGGACGGTCTTGTCGCCCTTGTTGATGGCGACACAGGTAGCCTGCAGGCCGTCGTTGCCGTCGACCACGCCGTCGCCGTTGTCATCGATAAGGGCTTCGGATGCCAAACGGGCAGACGTGCCTGTCAAAAACAGGGGCATGAGCTCGTTCTCAGATGCCCAGGCAGGCCTGTCACCCTCGGGCAGTACAGACCAATAGGGGTTGATATCTACTTTTGCGTAACCAACCTTCAGTGCAGGTTCCGGCTCCTCTGCGTTAACAACTGTGAGGATGCCCACAGTCAGCGCCAGGATACACAGAACAGCGATCAACCGTTTTTTCATAACAATGCCTCTTTTCCTTGGTAAATGGGTAGAACCCTTCATGTATATATGATAGCACCAAACATAAGGAAAGGCAAGGGCGTTTCCTGTTGTTAAAGTGCACATATTTTCCTCTTTTTTCTATAAAAAACGGTGAGATCCCTCCGGTTGGCTGTGTTTCTCCGAGAAACACACGGTTTATATACCAAATGACGGTACGCGCAGCAGAAAATTTGCGGAAATATGGGATTTTTCCGGGGAAAGGCTTGCCAGAGGCAGTAGGAGCGGATATAATATAGAAAACAGTGGGAGGTGTTTGTATGGAGCAGAAAGAGCTGGCGGTACGGGGCTGTCTTTTGGGTTTGGCGGTAGGCGATGCTATGGGTTACCCTGTGGACAAAAAAAGCTGGACGGAGATCTGCGAGGCGTACGGCCCTAACGGGCTGCTGGGCTATGACCTGGTCAATGGCACAGCCGATATTACCTCCCATACCCAGCTGGCGGCCTTTGTGTGCAACGGCTTGCTTCTGGGAACTACCCGGGGGCATATGGACAGGCTCAGCAAATATATGGCCCTGAGCTTGCGGGAGTGGGCGAAAAGTCAGCAGTTCCGGGGCACAACAGAAAAGACCTTCTGCTGGCTGGCCCAGGTTCCGCAGATGCGCCGCCGGCACTGTATGGATACCCGGATATTGGACGCTTTGGGCAGGGAGACATTGGGAACGCCGGAAAAGCCTGTGTTCCGGTCGGACACCCCCGGTTCTGTTACAGCCGCCATAGCCGCAGGCCTCCTCTATGACCCGGAGCGGATGGCGTATTCCCAGGTGGGAGCGCTGGGTGCGGAGGCGGGGGCCTTTACCCACGGAGATCCGGAAACCTTTCTGGCAGGAGCGGCGCTGGCCTGTATTATTGCAAACGTTTTGCAGGAGCCGGGAAAACCACTTATCCAAATGATCCTGCAGGCCGGAGACACAGTGAAAGAACAGTTTGAAGAAACCTATCCCCAGGCGGCCCAGGTGGCGGCGCTGATGGAAAGAGCGGTGGAGCTGTCCAAAGACCCGGAGCTTACCCCCTTGGCAGCCATGGCTCTCCTTGGTTGCACCACGGCGGCAGAGTGTGTTGCCGGAGCGGTCTACGCCGCTGTGATCCACCCTGCCAATTTTGATGAGGGCATGATCGCCGCGGTGAACCATTCCGGACGCAGCGGCGCGGTAGGTGCCATTGCCGGCGCCATTCTGGGAGCAAGACTGGGAGCGGAGGCGTTGCCGGAATTTTATCTGGAATCTCTGGAGCCTGCCGGCATCCTGGAGGAGCTTGCAGCCGATATTGCCCAGGGACGGCAGCTGATGCGTATTTTTGACGACGACTGGGATCAAAAATATGTTCAGGGCATGCCTGCCCGGTAAATTCCGATTTGTAGGGCAGCTTCCTTTTGCTGATGTCATTGCGAGGAGCGCAGCGACGTGGCAATCTCATTTCCACAAACAGCATGGAATGCAACGAGGGATCGCCACGGCTGCATACGCAGCCTCACGATGACATGCGTTGTACGATGGCTGTTGGGCAGCCCGGCAAATGGGAGTTTGGAGAAAAAATATCCCTATTTCTATAAAAAACCCCTTGCAAAACAGGAATAAGGGTGCTATAATACAGACAATCTAGAGTATACTTTACGAAAGAGAGGAGCCGCGGCTCCTCTCTTTTTCATGAAAGAGGGGAATTTTTTGAAGATCACCGAGCAGGTTACCCAGTTTGCCCAGCCCATCGTGGAGGCCAATGGCTGCAAGCTTTGGGATGTGGAGTATGTCCGGGAAGGCTCCGAGCGATTCCTGCGGCTGTATATCGATAAGGATGGCGGCGTGGATATCGACGACTGTGAGCGGGTGCACCGGGCGGTGGATCCTGTGCTGGACGAGAAGGATCCCATTTCCGAGAGCTATCATTTTGAGGTTTGCTCCGCCGGATTGGAGCGGGTGCTGAAGCGTCCGGGAGATTTTGCCCAGTTTATGGGCAGTCCCATCATGGTCAAGCTCTACCGCCCCAGAAACGGCCTGAAGGAGATCCCCGGTGTTCTCCGGGGCTATGAAGAGGGCCGGGTCACCCTGGAAGCGGGCAAGGAGACCATCACCTTTGAAAAATCCGAGGTCGCATTGGTGCGGCTTCGTGTAGAATTTTAAATAACCGAAGAGGAGGAAATAGATAATGGCAAGAAACACAAGAGCCAAGAAGACAGAAGCGCCTAAGGTCGACATCGGCGCGGAGATCTTTGCCAGCCTGCGGGACCTGGAGAAGATCAAGGGCATTCCTGTAGAGTACATGGTGGAGCGGCTGAAGCAGGCCCTGACCAATGCTTACCGCAAGGACCGTGAGGATCATCGGGATATTCCTGCGGAGAATGTGGTAGTGGACCTGAGCGAAAAGGGTCTTTCCATGCGGCTTGTGAAGACCGCGGTGGAGGAAGTGGAGGACTCTGCGGTGCAGATCCACATTGAGGCTGCCCGGAAGCTGGATCCCAATGTCCAGGAGGGCGACGCGGTTTCTATTGATGTAGATATTCAAAAGTTTGGCCGCATCGCTGCACAGACTGCCAAGCAGGTAGTGATCCAGGGCATCCGGGAGGCAGAGCGGGGCGCGATTTACGAGAGCTATTCCTCCAAAGCCCAGGAGATGCTCACCGGCACTGTCCTGCGGGTGGACCCCACC
This sequence comes from Faecousia sp., assembly GCA_045531275.1. Taxonomy (GTDB): domain Bacteria; phylum Bacillota; class Clostridia; order Oscillospirales; family Oscillospiraceae; genus Faecousia. Next base: position 3,250 of record JAZSDS010000006.1, on the reverse strand, counting down.
GGGGACATTTTTGTCCGCATCGGTCAGGGTAACGAGCAGAACGATGCTGTGCTGCGCACCAGCGAGCAGATCCCCGGCGAGACCTATGGCCCCGGCGATCTGATCCGTGTGTATGTGCTGGAGGTCCACCGGGCAAACCGTGGCCCTCTGGTCCATGTTTCCCGGACCCATCCCAACCTGGTTCGCCGGCTCTTTGAGCTGGAGATCCCTGAGATCGCCGACGGGCAGGTGGAGATCCGCAATATCGCCCGTGAGCCTGGCAGCCGCAGCAAGGTAGCTGTCCGCTCCGCTGTGGAGGATCTGGATCCTGTAGGCGCTTGCGTAGGTCCCCGTGGCGGCCGTGTGGGCGCTGTGGTGGAGGAGCTTCACGGCGAGAAGATCGACATTGTTGTTTACAGCGAAGACCCCTGTGAGTATGTCCGCGCAGCGCTGAGCCCTGCGGAGGTACTGAGTGTTACATTGATCCCCGGCCAGAAGGCCTGCGCCGTGGTGGTTCCCGACAATCAGCTGAGCCTTGCTATCGGCAAGGAGGGACAGAATGCCCGTCTTGCTGCCCGTCTTACCGGCTGTAAGATCGATATTAAGCCCGAAAGCCAGGCGCAGGAAGCTGCGGTCGAGGCGTAAGAAGTTTGTTGGGAGGGAATCGTTATGCAGAAAAAGATCCCTCAGCGGCAGTGTATGGGCTGCCGGGAGCGGAAGGCCAAGCGTGAGCTGATCCGGGTGGTCCGGGGTACGGACGGAACGGTGAGCCTTGATTTTGGCGGAAAGCTCAACGGACGGGGCGCTTACATCTGCCCGGATCCGGAATGTCTGAAAAAGGCACAGAAGGCAAAAAGCCTGGAGCGGAGCTTGGAAGTTCCCATCCCTCAGGAGGTTTACGAAAGACTTTCCAAGGAAATGGGGGCGCAGGTCAATGGATAAAGCCCTGAATTATATGGCGCTGGCCCGGAAGGCAGGCCGTATCGAGCTTGGAGAAGAGCCGGTAGGCAGCGCGGCAAGAGCCCAGCATGCCCGGCTTGTGGTGGTGGCAAACGATGCTTCCGACCACACCTGGCGCAGAGCCAAAAGCTTTGTGGCAGGCACCCAGCAGCAATGCGTCAAAGTGCCTTATACCAAGGATCAGATGGGCATGGCTATCGGCAGGACCGAGCTTGCCATTGCCGCCTTTACCGACCCTGCCATGGCCCTGGCTTTCTTAAAGGCCATCGGCCAGACGGAAAGCTATCAGGAGGCTATGGAAAACCTGGACAGGCGGACAAAGCGGATCCGGCAGCGTCAGGCAGAGGAAAAAGCACACCAGCGCAACAAGCGCTTCGGCAAGAAGTAACCACAGGAGGTGCGAATATGAGTATCAAGTATCGATTGAAAGAGGTCGCGGCTGACTTCGGTGTAGCACCGAAGGAGATCAGCCAGATCATGGAGAAGTTTTTTGAGAAGCCCAAGTCCAACACCCAGGTGCTGACGGACGATGAGCTGAATGTAATTTTTGACTATATTACCCAGACCAACCAGATCGAATCCCTGGAGGTGGTCTTTGCGGTGCAGCCCAAGCCCAAGGCAGAGGCACCCAAGGCGGAGCCCAAGGCAGAGCAGAAGGCTGCCCAGGCCAAGGGAGAGACTCCCAAGGCAGAACAGAAGCCTGCCCAGCAGCCCAAGGCAGAAAAGCCCGCCAAGCCCGCTGAGCCTGAGCGCAAGCGTGAGCGTCGGGTGGTGGATACCTCTGCTGTCCAGGTGAACACAGCCCGGTTTGCGGATGTGGACAATCTGGTTTCTGAGCGTGTCCAGAATTTCCAGGGCGGCAAGCAGCGTATCGGCGGCAAGAAGGGCCAGCAGCAGAACCGCCGTGACAATAAGTTCAAGGGCAACAAGGCCCGGAACGAGGAGCAGGAGAAGCTGCGCCGTCTCCAGATGGAGGTGGCCCGGAAGGCCCCTGTTACTGTGAAGATCCCCGAAGAGATCACCGTAGGTGAGCTGGCCAGCCGGATGAAGAAAACCGCCGGCGAGGTCATCAAATGTCTGATGAAAAACGGCGTGATGGCTGCCATCAACCAGACCATCGACTTTGATACCGCTGAATTTGTGGCGGTGGAGCTGGGTTGCAAGGTGGAAAAGGAGATCACCGTCACCATCGAGGAGCGGATCATCGACGACCATGTGGATACCGCCGAAGAGCTGATCACCCGGGCGCCTGTTGTGGTGGTCATGGGCCACGTGGACCACGGCAAGACCTCTACTCTGGACGCTATCCGGAAAACCTCCGTTACTGCCGGTGAGGCAGGCGGCATTACCCAGCACATTGGCGCTTATACTGTGGATGTGAACGGCAATATGGTCACCTTCCTGGATACTCCCGGTCACGCCGCCTTTACTTCTATGCGTGCCCGTGGCGCAAAGTCTACGGATATTGCCATTCTGGTGGTGGCTGCCGACGACGGCATCATGCCCCAGACCATTGAGTCCATTAACCATGCCAAGGCTGCGGAAGTGCCCATCATCGTTGCCATCAACAAGATGGATAAGCCCGAGGCCAACCCCGACCGCATCAAGCAGCAGCTGACTGAGCATGACCTGATCCCCGAGGAATGGGGCGGCGATACTGTCATCGTACCTATTTCTGCCAAGACCGGTATGGGTCTGGATGAGCTGCTGGAAATGGTCATCCTTACCGCAGAGGTCCAGGAGCTGAAGGCCAACCCCAACCGCCGTGCCAAGGGTACGGTCATTGAGGCCCGTCTTGACAAGACCCGTGGCCCCGTGGCTACCCTGCTGGTGCAGAACGGCACCCTGAAGCAGGGCGATATCGTCATCGCCGGTACTGCTGTGGGCCGTGTCCGGGTTATGACCAACGATAAGGGCCGTACCGTAAAGGCCGCCGGTCCTTCCATCCCCGTAGAGATCACCGGCCTTGCCGATGTTCCCGCCCCCGGCGACGAGTTCAATGCCGTTACCGATGAGCGCATGGCCCGTGAGCTGGTGGAACAGCGCAAGCAGGCGGCAAAGGACGCTGCCGCTCTGGCTATGCAGAAGGTCACTCTGGACAATCTGTTTGCCCGCATGAAGGAAGGCGAGATGAAGGAACTGAACCTGATTGTCAAGGCCGACGTTCAGGGCAGCGCCGAGGCCATCAAGGCTTCTCTGGAAAAGATGACCAACGAGGAAGTCCGGGTTCGTGTCATCCATGCCGCTGTTGGCGCTGTCAACGAGTCCGATATTCTGCTGGCCTCCACCTCCGGTGCCATCGTGGTTGGCT
>JAZSDS010000003.1:0-8086 GCA_045531275.1 Faecousia sp. | reverse complement strand
GCGTCCCGGTCGGTTTGACCGGCAGATCTACGTTGGACCGCCGGATGCCAAGGGTCGTGAGGAGATCCTTAAGGTCCATGCCAAAGGTAAGCGCCTGGAAGGCTCGGTGAATCTGAAAACCGTGGCCCTGGCTACAGCCGGTTTTACCGGAGCCGACCTGAGCAATCTGATCAATGAAGCTGCTATTCTGGCAGCCCGCGATAATCGCCCTGCGCTGAATATGCAGGATATGAACGAGGCTATGATGAAGATCCTTGCAGGACCTGAGAAGAGAAGCCGGGTCAGACTGCGTAAGGATCTGCGGATCACCGCCATTCATGAGGCAGGCCATGCCGTGGCAATGCACAGTCTGGAAACCCATGATCCTGTGCATCAAATTTCCATTATCCCCAGAGGTCAGGCCTTGGGTATTACATGGACACAGCCTATGGAAGACAGCGCCCACATGACCCGCAACGAAATGTATGAAAAAATTGTCGGACTGCTGGGTGGTCGTGTGGCTGAGGCGCTGTTCCTGCAGGACATTTCCACCGGCGCATCCAATGACATTGATCGGGCATCCAAGCTCGCCCGGGATATGGTAGCCCGCTACGGTATGTGTGAAAGCCTGGGAACGGTGTCCTACACCAGCGGTGGGGAAGTATTCATCGGCAGGGATTACGAAAAGACCAAGAGCTACTCTGAGAAGGTAGCAGGAACTATTGATGATGAGGTCAAGGCAATTATTGACAAGGCCTACCATCAATGCCGGGAGATTCTGCAGAGGGATGCGGATAAGCTGCAAAGGGTTGTGGATTTTCTCCTGGAGCATGAGACTATGTCCGGAGCGCAGTTTGCCCAGTGCATGAAGGGTGAGGAAGTGCAGGGAGATGAGAAAGTGTCTCTGTTTGATGCCTTCAAAAATAACGAAGAAGAGTAAAATAAGCGGTCTGCCGGGTTATGGCAGACCGCTTAAGCTATGAAAGGCCCGCTTCCCGGGGGGGGAAGGCGGGCAGTTTGTTATCTATGGGTGTTTACAGACTGGGTAACTGAGAAAGGTGTTTCAATCGCTGCGTTGACAGCTTCTATAATTACCGCCTTGTCGTTATCCGTAAGGAAAAGCACATTGGGGATGGTTTGGAAGTTAATGGCTTCCAGCGGCTTTCCGGTAAAGAGGGCAAACCAGGTGTAGGCACCGATTACCCTGCCCAGATCGTTCAGATGGTAGGTATCACGGGTCAGGTTGTCACCAAAGTAGCTGGTACGGGCATTCTGGATAGCAGTGCCAACGGGAATCACCTTGAAAATGTCTTTGTTGGGTACAACCTGCTTTTGTACTGCATCCAGGATGGCGTTGTACATAGTCATGTGGTCGTTGTTATAGGGGGTAAAGCCACTCTTTGTAGAGCCCTCTTGATATGCCCAGGTCATATTCCATACCAGCCGGGCATTGGGGTTGGTTTTGTTCTCGTTTACATAGGTAATGAGCTGTTCCAGATAGGGAGTGTAGGTTCCGGCCTGTCCGGAGTTACCGCTGTTTTGCTGGAGGGTGATAATATCCCACTGCTCGTCCTGCAGAGCGTACAGCATGGTTGCGGATTGGAGACGATCCCAGGTGCCGACAGTGTTCTTATAGTAGTCGTAAGCGGATGCGTTGGTGTTGGCGTTATTTACATGTGTCTCCAGGGAGCAGCCACCGATGTAAAGTCTGCCGATGACTACATCGGTCATACCTTCAGCCTTGGCAATGTCGAACAGATACTCGGTGGTATCGTTGGAGAAACTGTTGCCGATGGCCAGGACTTTCAAGGTCTTGCCGTCGCTAAGAGGTGCATTAGGGTCCGCGGTGGGCTGGGTGGTGGTCTCACCGCCGTTGGTTTCGCCGCAGGCAGCAAAGAGGGCTAGGACCATCAGCAGGGCAAGCGTTAAAGAAATAAGCTTTTTCATGATTTTCCTCCATGTTACTGTATTTTAGTGGTGGGTGACTGTAAAATACCCCACCGTTTATACAAGTGCTACGGTTATTTTAACACATAGCATTTTTTAAGTCAAGAAATTGGGGTGGCTGCTGGGCATGAGTAGAATCGATAATAGTTGCAGCAGGCTGCCCATAACAACAAAAATATGAAATACAGAATGCATCCAGCGTTTCTTAACGCCAACGCCATACAGAACAGCGCCGATGGTGTAGGCAATGCCGCCGGAGAGCAGCAGGAGGAAGCCCGGGAAGGACATTACTTTTAGTGTCTGGGGAAGAAATATAACAATTCCCCAACCCATACCGATATAGCAACACATGGAAAAGACCCGGTAGGCGTGGAGATCAATGGCTGTAAGGGTGGCTGCCAGGATGCAAAGTGCCCACTGGGCTGCCAACAGCCCCCAGCCAATGAGGGGATAGGAGGGGACAAAGCCGGACAGCAGGATGGGCGTATATGTGCCGGCAATCAAAAAATAGATGGTACAGTGATCAATGATCTGCATAACCTTCTTTCCTGTGCCGGGGCGCAGGCCGTGATAGACACTGGAGACAGCATAGAGCGCGATCATTGTGCAGCCATAGATTCCGGAGCCTATAATGCCAAGAATGTCACCGTCCATTGCTGTCCGGACAATACACAGTACCAATGCAGCAATACCAACGGCACCTCCTACGATGTGCGTTACCATGTTCATGATTTCTTCGCCTTTTGTGTAGTCAGGCAAGCGTCTGTCTCGTAATTTAATTCGCCTCATTTTGCAAAACCGCCTTTCTTGGTATGAACAGATTATACCACGGCTGCAATCAATTACAGCCTACTTCTGGTTATAAGGAATCTCTCTGTGAGAGAAGGGGAATTCTACCCGCTGTAGAGTAGAAACACAGGCGGTCTTTTTGCAACATTGGATTGTACACCCTATGCCTTTTTATACATTGATTGTGCAAACTGCACAAAAAAGCTAGCGCAAATTTGGCGTGTTAACAGCTTGTTTGCAATAAATTTTCATCCTTTATTTTGTTTTCTGTGCTATAATATTAATAGCGGCGAGGGAATTGCCAATGCAGCGCAGTAAAGGAGCTAATATGAATAACATCTTATTTTTCCTTACTCCGAAGGCTATGTGTGCCTTCGTATATGATGATTACACCGTCCGCCAGGCTCTGGAAAAGATGGAATCAGCCGGCTATACCGCGCTTCCGATTCTTAATAAGCGGGGTGAGTATCGCGGCACCATAACAGAGGGCGATCTCCTGTGGGCATTGAAAAATATGTGCTACATGGATATGCGGCAGGCAGAGGCCCGGCGGATCATGGAAATAGATCGCAGGAGAGATAACATATCGGTCAAAGTGACCACAGGTATGCAGGACCTGGTCCAGCGTGCCAGTACACAGAATTTTGTCCCTGTTGTAGATGATAAGGAGACCTTCATCGGCATTGTGACAAGGGGCGCAATCATTAAGTATTGTCAACAGCATCTGTTCCCTGAGGACTAAGTTTATTTAAGCGACCCATTAAAGGGTCGCTTAATTGTTGCAAAAAGGATAAGATTCTGCTAAAATATACACAGCTATATCCTGGAGGGGAATTATGGACGACGAGAGACTGAAAAAGCAAATAGGTGCAAATATTGTTTCCTATCGCAAGAGCCGGGGGATGACCCAGGCTGTTCTTGCTGAAAAATTGAATTATTCAGATAAGGCTGTGTCCAAGTGGGAACGGGGTGAGTCTGTCCCGGATGTTCTGACCCTTGTGCAGTTGGCAGAATTGTTTGATGTGAAAGTGAATGATCTGCTGGTGGACCCCAATGCGCTTCCGGAGAATACCGGCGCGGTGGAGCGGGTCATGGGAAAAGCTGTGGAGAGGACTCTGAAAAGAAAGGCCGATAAACGGATCATCCTGGGTCTGACTACAGTGCTGGTTTGGTTTGTGGCGTTACTATTGTTTGTAGTCATATCATCACTGGATATACCCAGCAGTTGGGTGGCCTTCGTTTATGCCGTCCCTGCAAATGCTATTGTACTGCTGAGCCTGCGCTCAGCGTGGAAGGATTTCCGCTGGAATCAGGCACTAATTAGTGCCATCGTATGGGGCGGCCTTGTAAGCGTTTATGTTACACTTCTTGTGTTCTTCCGCATTCATATCTGGAAGCTGTTTCTGCTGGGGATTCCCGGACAGGTAGCAGTGCTGCTGTGGTTCCGCCTGTACAGGAAGGCAGCAAAGGAGGGGCAGCATGGATAAGACCACATTGCGTCGCCAGATCCGGGAGAAAAAAAGAGCTATGACTTCTCAGCAGATCGAGGCAGCCAGTCGCTCCCTGGGTGAGCAATTTGCGGCTACCCAGGTTTATAAGGATGCCAAAACTATTTATGGTTATCTGCCCTATAATCAGGAGGTCCGCACAGTTCCTATGCTGGAGCGGGCGCTGAAGGAGGGCAAGCGTGTAGCTGTGCCTAAGGTCTATGGGGATGAGATGAAATTCATCTACGTCACGGATCTGAGCAAGGTGGAAAAAGGTTATGCCGGAATTCCTGAGCCCACAGAGGACGGGCCTGTGGCAGATGACCCCACTGCGCTGGTGCTGATGCCTGGGCTTGCCTTTGACTCCCAGGGACATCGGATCGGCTATGGCGGTGGCTTTTATGATAAATTCCTGGCTTCGGAGCCTGGACATCCTACCGTTGCGCTCTGTTATGGCTTTCAAATGCTTCCTGTCATTGAGACGGAGGAATTCGATGTTCCGGTGGACTGTGTCCTCTGGAGTGAATGATAAAATGGAGTAATTATGCACATACCAAAAGGAACAACCGCTCAGCTGGAGCTTATTAGCTTTCGGGATGCCCTGGCTGCTGCCAATACCCCCAATGAGGATTATGATGTAAATAAGTGGCTCTATATACCCAATTTTTACGCGGAGTACCGCTATATTTTGGGCACCCGCGGAAAGAATCCTCTGATCTGCATTGGCATCAATCCTTCTACCGCAAAACCGGAGGATCTGGACAATACGCTGAAATCTGTACAGCGCATCGCCTTGGGAAATGGCTTTGACAGCTTTATCATGTTTAATGTCTATGCCCAGCGGGCAACGGACCCGGATACTATGGAACGTTGTTGCAATCTTTTCTTGCACAAGGAAAATATGGAGGCGTTCCGTTACGTGTTGTCCATTTCTGAAAAACCTGCTGTCTGGGCGGCTTGGGGAACCATTGTGGAGAAACGGGACTACCTGGCTGCATGCCTGCGGGATATGCTTGGAGCAGGAGAGGAATATGGTGCCAATTGGTACTGCGCCGGTGCGGTGAGCAAAAAGGGTCATCCACATCATCCTTTGTACCTGCGTAAGGATGAAAAACTCAAACCCTTTGATATTAAGAAATACCTGACCGATTTGGGAGAAATATATGGTTAGTTCGGAATGTGATACCTGTTGGTATTATGATTATGACGAAGAATACGATGAATACTACTGCATGATGGACCTGGACGAGGACGAGGTATACCGGATTCTTTCCTCCAGAAACGATCATTGTCCCTATTACCGGCAGGGGGACGACTATACCTTGGCAAGGAGACAGTAAAGATGAAAAGGTTGCTTGTAACAGCAGTGGCTCTGTCACTGGTTTTAGCAGGCTGCAGAGGACAAGAGACTCCTGATACAACCCAGGACACCACTGCTGTCACGGAACAGACAGAGCCTTCTGGGTTTTATGCGCCTGACAGTAATGTTGAACAGCAATCCGGTGGTGCGGTTTTGGAGTATAATCTGGGGGGTACCCACTACCGGGGGATCTCCGCTATTGGGGATAAGCTGCTGCTGATCTCCGGAAAGGAGGGGACGGATCTAACGGTATTGTCTGGCATAAAAGGGATACCCACAGCCTCCCTTTCACTTGGTTTTGATATCTATGCGGCGGGGGCACAGGCCATATATAACGGCTATGTCTATTACGATGCAGAGCAAAAACAGGCTGTGTATCTGGATTCTCAGTTAAAGGAAATTCGGCGGGTGCAGCTTCCTCAGGAAGCCCAGGGAAATCCTGTTTTTTCCGGAGACGGGAATGAAGTTTTCTTCTGCGTGGATCAGCAGATCCGGGCACTGGAGGCTGAACGGGGGCTGGAGCGGCTAGTGAAAACCCAGAACTGCAAAAGCCAGAAGCTTCTGGGCTGTCATTTTGAAGACAAGCTGCTTTTATGCAGCGTGGAGGATGAAGCCGGGCAGTGGAAGACGGTGTATATCTCCGCCCAGACCGGCCAGACACTAAGTGTTGACCAAGAAATGTCGAGTCTATTCTCCTATGAGGACACCTATTTGGCTATCCGCATGGACGGCACATTTCAACAGAATATTTTTGGAAGCTGGGAGGGCAAAGCCCAGCAGTTGAATGTATCCGGCGGCAATATCCTGCCGGCGCTGGAGCTAGGTGGCGCAGTCAGCTATGAAGTTACAGAGGAAGGTGCGCTGGGGCTTCATTATTACGATCTAAAATCCGGGAAACGGACAGCCACCGCGGAATTGTCAGGGGTTGGTACACCCCAGACTCTTTACGCAGACCATTGGTCAGGGTGCCTGTGGATTTTGGCGGGTGGTGGTGAGGGCGAGCCCCAGAGACTTCTCCGCTGGGATGTGAAAAAGTCTGCGGTTGTGGATGAGAAGGCGTATGCCGGTCCGGTATATACCGCCCAGACACCGGATGAAGCTGGATTGAAGGCATGCCAGGACCGGGTGGATCAGCTTAACAAAAAGCATGGCACCACCATTCGTATCTGGGAAACGGCGGTAAAAAGCCACGGCGGCCACACCTTAGTTGCGGAGCACCAAACATCGGTAATCAACAAGACGCTGGATGAATTGGAAAAAGTTCTGGACCTGTTTCCGGAAAACTTCCTTTATAAAAGCGTAAAGGGCCGGATCCGTATTTGCCTGGTCCGCAGCGTGGACGGAGATAACCTATCGGCTTACTATTGGTTTGACGGCGACCCCTTTATTGTCCTGTCTGCTGGAATGGATATCCGGGAGGAATTCACAAAAAGCATGGGCTATGTGGTGGACAGCCATGTGCTGGGAAATAGCCCGATGTATGACTATTGGGAAACCCTGAACCCCAAGGGCTTTGTATATGGTGACAAGACTACCTATTCCAAAGAATACCTGGAAGGGGAGGGCCGCAGCTTCCTTGACGAAGCTTCTATGGAATCTGTTACTGAGGAGCGCAGCCGGATTTTTTGGCAGGCTGTGAAGGAGGGAAACAAAGAACTGTTTCAGTCACCCGCTATGCAGAAAAAACTGCAAATGCTCTGCAAAGCTATCCGGGATGCCTGGCGGCTGGAAAGAAAGACAGAGACCTACCTTTGGGAACAATATCTGGACGAACCAATTGCATATAAGAAATAAGAAAACCGGGAATCCTATTTTGTTGGGATTCCCGGTTATAGTTTTGCAGAATAATATGGATTGGATAAAAAAGTGACCTCTACAAAGGTAGAGGTCACAATTTGTATAGAATGCATTACTTCATAGATTCCTCAACAGCAACAGCCACGGAGACGGTCATACCGACCATGGGGTTGTTACCTGCGCCCAGGAAGCCCATCATTTCCACGTGGGCAGGGACGGAGGAAGAGCCAGCAAACTGAGCATCGCCATGCATGCGGCCCATGGTGTCGGTCATGCCATAGGAAGCAGGACCTGCAGCCATGTTGTCGGGATGCAGGGTACGGCCGGTGCCACCGCCGGAAGCGACGGAGAAGTACTTGCGGCCATTCTCCATGCACTCCTTCTTGTAGGTGCCGGCAACGGGATGCTGGAAGCGGGTGGGGTTGGTGGAGTTACCGGTGATGGAAACGTCAACACCCTCGTAACGCATGACAGCAACACCTTCGCGGACGTCGTCACAGCCGTAGCAGTTGACGGCAGCGCGCTCGCCCTTGGAGTAGGGGATCCGCTCGACGATCTTCAGCTCGCCGGTGTAGTAGTCAAACTGGGTCTTCACATAGGTGAAGCCGTTGATACGGGAGATGATCTGTGCAGCGTCCTTGCCCAGACCGTTCAGGATGACACGCAGGGGCTCCTTACGAGCCTTGTTGGCGGGGCGAGCGATGCCGATAGCGCCTTCAGCAGCGGC
>JAZSDS010000090.1:0-3305 GCA_045531275.1 Faecousia sp. | reverse complement strand
GTGACGTTGACGAAGAAGCCCTTAAGAAAATGCAGGAGCGCTTTGTCGGTGCTCTGAACGGAGATTTGAATACATCCTTGGCAGTAACTGCGCTCTATGATGTATTAAAGGCGAAAACCAATGATGCCACCAAGCTGGCAGCTTTTGCGGACTTTGATCAGGTTATGAGTCTGAACCTGCTGACTAAGGAAGAGACTGATCCCGTCATCTGGCGTGGTCCTGTTGTCGCCGGTGTTGTTAAACAGTTCTGGACCGATGTTCTCTGGGGCGAAATCGACTACATGTTTGTGGATATGCCTCCCGGAACCGGCGATGTGCCCCTGACTGTGTTCCAGTCCCTGCCCATCGATGGCATTATCGTGGTTACTTCTCCCCAGGATCTGGTTTCCATGATCGTTGCCAAGGCTGTGAAGATGGCCAACATGATGCATGTTCCTGTGCTGGGCTTTGTGGAGAACTACAGCTATCTGGAGTGCCCCGATTGCGGTAAGCGTATCAATGTCTTCGGTGATAGCCGCTTGGATGAAGTGGCAGAAGCCTTTGGGTTGCCCATTCTGGCACGGCTTCCTATTGATCCTATGGTCGCTCAGAGCTATGACAGCGGCCTGATGGAAACAGCAAAGACAGACGGTGTGGATAAGGTTATTGAGGCCATCGAAAAAGCAGAATAATGGCAATGCCCGGTCATTAAGACCGGGCACATTTATTAAAGTTCGAATTCGATTGGAATGAAACGCTGGCCCGTGGATACCACAACTTCCACCTTGATGCGGTTGTATGTGTCCTCCGGGAGGCTTTCGGGTAGCTCCAATTCCTCAAGATCGTAGCTACGGGCCACACCGGTGGTGCCGGCGGCGCTAAACAGGGCTCTGTCGATAACAGTATCGGTCCCATCCTTGGCTGTGGCGATTACATTTACAACAGCCAGGGGGTAGTTAGACCGGACGGTTTGGGCGGAAAGGTCATCAAAACTGTTGCATGTGCCGTCTACAGTCACTTCTGCCTGATCGTAGGCCTTGGTGCCTAAAAATTCAGCAGTTGTAACAGGAATATAATTGTGTTCCAGCAGTTTGTTAAAGGTAAATTTATAGCTGGTGCGCCCATTATAATGGACGGTGCGTCCGTTTTCCTTTGCTTCAAAGAATGTTGTAGAGGTGTTGCCACCGCGCTGATCCTGGATCAGCACATAGCTGTTTTCGGCATCGATAGACCCATCTGGCAAATATTGGACAACAGGTGCTTCTACCACCATCATAGCGTGGTCATCCGAACTGGATACCAGGGCATCTGCCGGAAGTGTTTTGCTATAGGCGTCCAGCATCACATCGGTGCCGTTCTTCTCAATGATGGTCTTCGTGGGCTGTATGTAGTAGCTGTTAACGGTCTGGTCCACAGTGTAGCCGCCGACAGGAATGTAACCGTTTTTATATACCATGAAGGTAGGATAGTGACCGCCGTAAAAGGAATTGGAAACAGTATTCCAGGCCCACAAAACCGCGTCGGCACAGCCACTGCCAATGGTGGTTTTTAGATCGTAGGTGTCCCCCGGGTAATTCAGAAGGCCGGTTTCATAGTCATAAAACTCCAGAAACTGAAACATGCCGGAGCCGGCCCCGGAGTACAGAATACCGCCATAGGTGGTTCTGGGTTTGTAGTCAAACTGCTTATCCCGGCCCGCGGTATTGAAATAGGAAATTTTGCTGCCTGGGCTCCAGTGTATGGTCAGTATATTGCGCATAGCCTCCACGGCAGTCTGGCGAAGCTGGGTAGTGTCCGGGGTGTCGGAAAAGGTATAGGCCGGGTACGCCATGGGTGTTTGAACAGAGTAGTTCAGTGAGCAACCTGCCGCAGATAGGGCAAGGATAACAATTAGTATTAGAGAAAAGAGCTTTTTCATAGTAAACGCCACCTTTTTATCTGGATGGTATATAAAAATTATACCATGAATAGAGGCTAAGTCAATAAAAACATCCCGCACCTGCCGGTGTGGGATGTTTTTGTCAAAAGACGCGATAGACGATATACCACAGGACGGTCAGCACGATCACAAAGGGGACATATGCCATAAGGGCCGCGCTGGCAATGGAAATCACACCAACGCCCAGGTATTGCAGACCCATCACAAGGGCGGAAAGAATTGCGGTTGTCAGTACCGCTTTTGTGATCTGCTTGCCAACGATGCTGGCAAAGAAGAAGGTATACAGACCGCCAATAATGGGGTTTACAGTTGTTAGCACAGCGCCAACCAAGATCTTTAGAGCGCCTGTCAGCAGCATCAGGATCAGCAGCGCCAGTAAGATAACCGGAGCGTATGTTACAATGCCCTCCGGCAGATATGTGGCAAACAGTCCTACAACGATAAGGTGCAGCAGGTATGCGATCACCACAGTCAAGCAGCGGAAGAACAGCCAGCTAAGGAGCTTCTTTCCTTTGGGAAGCCAGCCGTCAGCCAGGTTTACCAGGAATGACAGAATTATCATGCTCAAAAGCTCAGAGCAGATCACTGTGTAATGAGCGCCGGAGAAGGAGAATAGGGTCATTGTCTCTCCGGAAATGCTCACAAAGGGCAGGGGAGCGATCAGACCCTGGATCTGGACACCGGTGCTTTTAAGAACCACGGTGATGGCGTAGATAAATAGGATGCCGATGGCGGAAGAAACAGCGTTATTCAAAGCTGAACGCTTGCCAAAGACAAAGCGGCCAAATACGCTTATCAGGAATGTTCCCACCAGCAGGACCAGCGCGATCTTCCAAAAGCTATCGAAATCAAATTGCAGGGAATTAAAATAAGTAGTAATGTTTTCCATAAATGCCTCCTGGAAAATGGGGGACAGTTAAACGAAACAGCCGCCATTGCTGGCGGCTGTTATCTGTGTAAAGAGAAGTAAAATTACTTCATCTCTGCCTCTGCGCCAGCTTCCTTCAGCTCGGCGATCATCTTCTCGGCATCTTCCTTGGAGACAGCTTCCTTCAGGGTCTTGGGGCAGTTGTCCACCAGATCCTTAGCGTCCTTCAGGCCCAGGCCGGTAACAGCGCGGACAACCTTGATGACGTTCAGCTTGGAAGCACCAGCGGACTTCAGGATAACATCGAACTCGGTCTTCTCCTCAGCAGCCTCAGCAGCACCGCCAGCAGCGGGAGCAGCAACAGCAGCAGCAGCGGCAGAAACGCCGAAAACTTCCTCCAGGGTGTGAACCAGCTCGGACAGCTCCAGAACGGTCAGGCCCTTTACTTCCTCAACGAGAGCAGTGACTTTTTCACTAGCCATTGTAAAATCCTCCTAAATATAAATGTTTGTAATAGTG
>JAZSDS010000023.1:0-16150 GCA_045531275.1 Faecousia sp. | reverse complement strand
TCCCGCCGCAGCGGAAAGCCTCCCCTGTGTAAGGGGAGGTGTCACGGCATTAAGCCGTGACGGAGGGGTAGTAATCGTAGTGACAATCCCCCAGTCACCGCTGTGCGGTGACAGCCGCCTGCGGGCGGCCCGGTCGCGGGTCGGACAGTCCACCGGACTGTCATTCACTACCGCGACTGCGCTTTGCTTACCCTTTGCACAAGGGGGCCTTAGTGCGCACCTAATCGCATCTGCGGCGGTGGGGCATCATACGCAAGAGAAAGAAAATTCGATGAGCCTATAGGCTCGGCTGGTAAAAGGCCCTAAGGGGACCTGTGCATACCAGCGGCACGGCCGGTGGTTATGATTTGTTGTTTACTTTCTCCGGAAGAGGGAGAACAGAAAGCCTTTCTTTTTAGGCTGTTGGGCTGTAGCAGCAGGGCGTTGCTGGGGAGGGAAAGAGGGATATTTTGCCTGCTCTTCCGCCATCCAGGCGTCGTATAAATCATCATCAAGGGTTTCTTCAACTACAGGTTCGTAGCCATACTCTGCTTCAAATTCCTCGGTCACAAGATCATAGACCAAACGAATCACATACGGCACAGGTCTGCCGTGATCTTCGAACAGTTCCTTGAGGGCCATCATTTGGTCATCCTCACCGTCAAAGAAT
Source organism: Faecousia sp. (assembly GCA_045531275.1). Lineage (GTDB taxonomy): Bacteria > Bacillota > Clostridia > Oscillospirales > Oscillospiraceae > Faecousia. The sequence continues at coordinate 15,501 of JAZSDS010000023.1, read as the reverse complement.
TCCTCAAAAACATCTAAGCTTCCGTCATTTTCCTCGGCAAAACCCATTTGCCCGTTGTGCAAAATCCGATTCCCGACCTTAAAAAAGATATTGGTGTTGAAAACTGAGTATGTGGTGTCAAAGTAACACAATATGTAAATCCTGTCTGCTTTTTTGGTGGCTCTTTCGGCTAAGTCTACACCAAGTTGCACCATTTCTGTCTGAATCTCCATAAGAGCATCTTCAAAGGCTCTAGCCATAATTTGTTACCTCCTGTTTATTATGTATGGTCTTTTTACGAATCTTGCCATCAATGGAAAAAACAATACGAAACTTTTTTGGTCGGGTCCCTTTTTGACTATAAAAAATTCGGATGTCCAAGGATACTTCTTGGCCGTTTTCTAATGCAGAAGCCCAAAGTCTTTCTAACCGCCCAAACTCTTCCCGGTTGACCATCTTAGCCTGGGAAACCAGATTGTCCAGTTTCCGGGAACCTCCAAACCGATCCGCTATTAAGTGGCCCGCTTCGTCACCCGGGAGCTTGCCTGGTGTCTTTCTGGCGTGGCTTGGCCGTTTTTTGTGGGTTTTTAGTTGCAGTTTACTTGCAATCGCTCTGCAAATGCGGCTTTTGTTATCGGTCTGGTAAATATAATCATGTTCACCAGTTCTATAAAAAATAGCTGGTTGTAGTTTCCCTTTTACCAAGTGTGTGCCGTTGGTAATGATGTCGATGTTTCGGAGAGATATCTTATTTAGTATACCATACTTTTTGTTAGTTACAACATCTATTTCTCGACGGTTTTCGACAGTTTGGTCGACCTGGGGGTCATAGGGGGATTCCGGGGCAGGATCGGGGGTTAGCATGTCCGAAAGCTGATGGAACAGGGGGGAGGATTCCATGGAGCGGAGGGTGCTTTCCCGGCGCTGGAGGAGGCGGCCCAGAGAGGCGGCCCTTTTTTGGTCCGGCATGAGCCAGCCTGCAGACTGACCCTTTGCCTTTCTCTGTTCCAGCCGCTGCTGCAGGGATTGGACCTGGGTCCTCAGGGCTTCTGTGCTTTGGAGCTGCTGCTGATAGCGCTGCAGAAAATGCTGCTGCTCCCCGGTTAGACTCGAAAGATCGGAAAGGCTTGCCAGATACTGTTGTATTTCTGGGAGCAACAAGGTGGATTGTCGTGTAGTGGTGGAGTTGACATTCTTACCGCTTTCGGATATACTGTTAATAGATACATTTGATGAGGCTTGGTAAGGCTTGCGATTATCTGAATCGTCCCTTACTCTGCCCAAGGATGTATGCGGCGCATCTGATGAGGCACCGTGCGATGAGTTGGAAACAACAGGTTGCACACCGCCCAAGGATGCGTCTTTTTTTATTCCCCAGTTATAAATTTGACTTTCTGGGAGATGGTTTTGTCCTTGTGCCATATCCCGCACCGCAATTCTTACACCAACGGTCTCGCCGCCAATCTGTACAGGGGTATAGAAATAGTTCCACCTGTATATATTGGAGTTGCCATCATAGTCCGGGGTGGAATAAAGGTAACGGGCCTCGCGGAATATGTCTTCTGTGCAATACAGCATATTTGCTTTTTCTTTGGTGACTTTTTCTAAGACTTCTTTGATTCCTGTGTTATAGAGCGTTGCCTCAAGAACTTTGCCATTTATCTCAAACTCAAAGCTCTGATCTTTGAACCCGTTCAGAAACTGTCGAATATCATTCTTGAGGTTGATCATGGTGGCCTTGAGGATCGGTGTACGATCCTTTTTCTTCATGCTGCGCAGATCCGGGTATGCCTGATCTACCTCTTTCGCAATTGTATCAGGGACCCTTACAACAGCACCTTCCGCAACCATAGCGTCATGCGTGTTCTGCATGATGCTTGTTTTTGTGGCGTCGTCATTATAATCTACATTGTTCCACACAGAGCTTTCCTGCTTTGCAAAGTCCTCCATGCTTATATATGTTTTTTCGGTGGGAACGGTCATTCTTCCGTCCGTTTCCGCAGATCGGGTTAGGACATGCTGCGTCAGATTCGTTTGTGTCTGTTTGTTGCCTGAGGTGTAAGCATTATTCATTACAGAAAAGGAGCTACCCATGATGCTGCCGGATACTATTCCGCCCACGGTATCCCAACCAATGTACACAGCTATATCTAAAAGAGATTTCTTCGTAGCTTCTTTTTCTGACATGCCAGGATTTGCTTCCATATAAGCAGTGATTGATCTGTTTAGTTCCGATTTATCTGCCATGATCAGCGAATCGGCAACGAAGTTTGCTATAGTGGTAGCGCCTTCGCCGAAGCCTTCGGACAATGCCTGTGCCACAAAGGCACGGGTAACACTCTCCGAGCCGTTTTTCAGCAGGTTCTCTAGTTCATATTTCTCAAACAGATACTCAAACGCGCCGCTCATGGCACCCATCCACAGCGCCTGTTCGTCTGTGGCACCCTTTGCCACTGCGTCCAGCATAGACTGGGTAGCAGAGCTGCCACTTAGCATCAGAGTGCCGGCAGTACCCAACACCGGTGATGTCGCCGCCACCGCCGCTGAATCCACCATACTCATGCCCAACTGGTATACATCTACCCAGCTTTTTCCGTTGAGTAGCGTACTCAGGATGGGGTGTTCCTCTTCATCAAGTTCGATCACACCGTGCTCATCTGCAAGGTTTTGTGCTGTTGTTCCCCGAATGGCAGAGGATGCGGCGGCAGGTAGCATGGCAGCACTGTTGTAGTTGATGGGTCCGGCGTATTCGCCGGTTGTGCTTTCTTGTATGTCCCTGACAATTTTTGTCCGAGGACATCTATATACCCGATTCCACCCCACAGGGCAAGAGGCACGCTCATTATATTGGAACCAACTGGATGTGCTTCTGCCAGAGCACTCCACTGTTCCTGCGTATAGTTTTTTGCTCTTTCGCTGAGTGTGTTTTCCAGATAGTTTAAGTATTCTTCCGCGCTTTCTACTCCTTGCGTGTTATGCAAATAGTTATAGTTATTTCTTTCGTTAACCGTCAGATAGGAAAGATTTTCCGTTTTTAATCCCATGATTGTTGCAGCAATAAAATTTCCTTCTTCCTTATATCCCGTGCAGGGGTCGAGGAGACCATTAACAACATCATAGTGAAAGCGGCTGCTATTAAGATGCTGGTCAAACCAGTTTGATGTTATTTCTGTGGCAGTTGCCTTGGAATGCGTATCATAATCCTCGTTTTGGGAAAGCAAATTATATTTCTTTTGGTTTTCCAGATTCCACAGCTTGTCTTTGGCTGTTGCAATGGCGATTTCTATATCCCCAAAGCTGTTAAAATCTCCCCGCAATTCGTTATACAGTGCCAGATTGTTTGCGTCCGTCACCGGGTCTATCCGCGCTTCAGGGGCGCTGGTGATGAGGTCAGTATACCATGCTTCGAGGGCGTTTGCTTGAATGCCACTGTTATGAATTTTTTTAAGCATAAGCTCAAGCCGGGAAAGCTCTGCCCTTGTCGCGTTGATCTCGTCGTCGTAATCCGACGCTGTCATAACTGTGGGGGCGTAGCTTGTCAGCCAGGTTTTTTCTTCGCCCTCGGGCATAGTTGAGATAATCTCATTGAGTTCGCTGTAGGATTTACCACTGTACTTCTGCCTATAGGTATGGTCCGCGTACCAGCTGTTGTACAGGCTCTCGGCGGTGAGCCCCTGCTCTGCCTGCTCCTGGGTAGGTGTGAAGGAGGAATAAAAATCCTGCATCTGGGTGGTATAGGTTCCTACTTCGTCCAGGGCGGATACCACGGAGTTTATGTAGGAGGTAGCTTCCTGGTTTCCGTTGTATTTATTCAGCCATTGATCGCTCTGGGAGATAAGGTCGGAGGCTCTGGACTGAAACCTTACGGCAGCCGGATCCCTTGGATCGTGCCAGGAGCCGTAGTAGCTTTGGACTTCGTCCAATAGCTGGACGCTGTTTTCAGCCCACTTTTGTCCAGAGCTGCGCTTAGCTTTGGCCTGCCAATAGGATTGTGTCAGGGTATCCTCGCCTTGATATATGGGTGATTCCGTTGTGGTGACGGTGTCTTGTGGTGTTTGTTTCGCCTGATCTCTGCGTCGTCGGGCATTAAAATATTGGGTAGATAAGTTCATGATTTTATACCCCGCTTATGACCAGGGATAAGTGTTTAAGATTTTCTCAATAGTACGATTGTCTATGCTGGGAGGTGTAAAGACAGAGGAAGAAGCAGTATTCTCGACTTTCTTTTTCCTTAATCCACTTTCAGTCAAACGGAACTTGATGACATTGCCGTCAATATATTGTTCGATTAGGCCTTTATCCTCCAGGTCTGCCAATCCCTCTCCGTCAAGCATGCCAAAACCCAGCGCAACCACGCTGGCGCTGTCGATTGACAAGGGGTATTCCTTCTGGGGGTCTGGGCGTAGGCCTGCTCTGCGGCGGCCATGGTGTTCTGATAGATTGAAAGGGCGCAAAAACGCAGCCACCGAGTGCTCGGTGGCTGCCAGGGGAACGAATATTTACCTGTTGGTTTGGTTGTTGGGGTACATAGGTTGTCCGTTATTCGTCTTTATAAATAAGATCTGCCTCAATTCTTGCCATAGATGCGTGGGTATAGAAACTCTTATCACCCAGGGTATAGAGCAGGTCCCCTTTTTCCAGGTATACGAATTTGCCGATAACAACAATAGCATCACCGGGGGTCAATTCCTTTTCCTCATATTTACATTCTTTTGTGCCTGTTGTGTAAATATATGGGTGCGTTTCAAAATCGGTATTATCATAAAAGGAATTGTCTGAATCAAAGTTGCCGCTTACATGCTCCAAGTCTGTAATATAGCGGAGCCCACCTTGTGCCAAACTGGAAACAAAGGCATGGATCTTAATGATTTTACCATCATATCGATACGGATCGGATTGCAACTGTGCCAGTGTTACCTCAAGGGCATCTGCGTAGTCGGCTAAATATGGCAAGTGGGGGTGCGCTTTCAGGTAGATGGCGGAGGGTTCCTGTTCTGTGCCCTTTCTGGAAAACAGTTCTGTCGCCTTCTCAATAGGAATAGCCAGGTTAAGATTCTGCCCATCTGCATAGGAGGCATATGTAATACCGATCACATTTCCGGTGTCATCAAATAAAGCACCGCCGCTACTGCCGCTGGAGATGGCAGCGGTAAACTGAAGGACTTCCATAGAGCCTTCTGTAATCCGGCCGCTTAAAATACCTTGTGAAACCGTATTCTTAATACCCAGAGGACTACCGATAGCTGTTACAGGGGACCCTTTTTTTATAGCGCCGGAGTCACCGGGCTCAAGAGGCCTCAAGCCTGTAGATCGCGACAGCCTCAGGATAGCAAGATCACAGTTTTTAGAGTATGCCAAAATGCTTTCAACAGAAAATGTGTTGTTTGCAGAAGTAGAAATCTCACAGGAGTATGCATTTTCCATCACATGATAATTTGTGATAACGGTTCTGTCGTCATACAGGAAGAATCCGCTTCCGGTTGCAGATTCATTTCCGTTGTGATCGTAGCAGTAGATCTTCACAACTGAGGATTCAGCCTTCTCAATAGCAGCGGTATTCTTCGAAAAGGGCAGACAGGCGCGGTAGACAAACACACCGGCAATAAAAACAGCAACGGCAACAAGAGAAAGTAACCCCACTTTTTTGTGGTGGGTTTTCTTTCTTGTGTGGGTGTGGTTATTCTCATAGTGGGTCATTTCTTCGGGCAGGGGATTGCCACACGCAGGGCAGAGGGCTGCTTCGGATGGGACGGTTGCGCTGCAGTAGGGGCAAGTCTTCATATGTTATCATCACCACTTCCAAACCAGGATATATTTATGTTAGATTATCTTGCAAAGATTGTCAAGGCAGGGAAGACATACTGTTAGATATTTGAGATTCCAGAGCAATATAATTCATTTTCTTAAAAATGGATTTATAAACTTCCTTTTTTGCTTCCTCCTCGGATAAACCTGTTTGCATCAGGGCGGCGATTTGAGTATAGAAGTCACTGTCCTCCGCCAGAACGGCAGTTTGTACTGCCAGATCTCCCAGATAACGCAGCTCTTCCTCGGTCAGGCTCTCTGCACCGGAAATTCCGTAGTCAAGCAGCGATTGCCACTTTCCGGCAAAGCTTGTATCCAGAAGCTGGTCCACGGAAAAAGTATTCAGAAGAAGGTCAAGTCCGGCATTAGAGGCCCCTACAAAGAATGCCTCCTGATTTGTGCCGCCTTTTATAGCGGTTTCCCTTGCAGAGGAGCCAAAGGAACCCAGTGCATCAGCTGCGCTGGCCCCCCAAGGACCCAGCGCAGCTGTGCGAAGTCCGTTGTCAACAACATTATTGATGCTGTTATATACAGCGCCGCCAAATTCCCCCAGGTCATCTGAAACAGTATCCCTCACAGTATCGGAGTAAACCGTGGCCGCATAGAGGGGGGAATTGACATCGATAGAGTTATAATGGGAGAGCCCCATATCATGCCAAATGGTAGAGCCCAGGGAGGTAAGGCCGCCCACAACATCCCCGACAAGTTTTGTGGGATAGGTGGCAACGGTTTGCAGCACAGGCTGTTCCTTTGCCTGGGAAATTGTGGTTTCCTGAAGTTGCTGCATATCCCGGGCATTCAGGTAGCGGCCGTAAGTCTCCTTAAGGCGGGAAAGGTCTTTCTCAGCATAGCCGGCGTCGCGGAGATATTTCTTGGGGTCCGTCAGAATCTGGAACAGCTTTCCGGTATCCCGGAGCTTACCCCTCTGCTCCTTTGACAGGGAGTTTATCATATGGACAGTCTCTGCAATGTTCAGGCCGTTATGGTAAATCTCCAGAGCGATCTTCTCTGTGTCTGTCATCCCGGAGATAACAAGCATGTCGTTGCGCTCGTTGTATATATCTTCCATCAGGTCATGGGCGTCCATGGCTTGATTCAGGGCGTTGGTAGCATCTGTAGCAGCCTGCAGGAGGGCTTTTTGCTGAGCCTGCAAATCTGCGCTGAGGGACATATCCTCCTCCAGAAAATTGCCTGTAACAGGCTGGTCTAAAAAGGCACCGTAGTTATTCTGGGCAGTCACGGCGGCTACCCGTTTGGTCTCAACATCTGCCTTTTTGTTATCCAGTAGGGTTTTAAGGTCCCCCAGGTCCATGGCGTAATAGTTATCTTTTTCGGAAGTTGCCATACGGGAAGTGTAGTTTTCCAGCATCTCCTGGTAGTCTGTTTGGGCTTTCGTTGCGGCAGCATTGGCCTGGGTATAGGCGGACCAGAGATTTTTCCTCTCCTGCTCTGCCCTGGCTGCTGCTACTCCGTTATCGTCCAGGATGCTGTAGGTGGTGTCTACAGGCTGATCCATAAAGGCGGTATAGGTCTGATAAGCCTTCTTTGCTGCCTCCTTCTTTGTATCTACATCTGACCGGGCTGATTGGATCTGCTGGGCAAAAGTTGTAAGTTCAGTGGGTTCAGGGTTGTGCTTCTCCTCTAGTTGCAGATAATTGTTTTTGTCAGGAGTGTTGAGGGAGAGCTGCTTTTGGTGTAACGATTTCAGTTGATAATATCTTGTCATAATTGCCTCCTTACCATCCTTCCAGGCGATACTCTCTAGCTAAGCTAATAATGTCATTGTTTGATAAATATGCGCTCCATCGGTCAAGAACCTCTTCGACATAACTTTCATAGCTGTCATACTTATCGGCAACACGGGAGAATTCTTGCCTTGTCATAATAGAAGCGCGGAATTGTGAGGCCGTTCTTGTTCCTTGTATATCCTCCACCTGGTAGTTGTCGCGTGTATCTGGTTCTATACTGGGGGGAGTTGCTGTTTGGTGGGTTTGGATATTATTGACTGCTTTGTTGTTGGAGGTAGAGGGGGAATAGGCGGAGCGGAGGGCCTGGGCCTGGGATTGGGTCATGCCGGCGGCGGCCAGGTCTGCATCCGTGGGCTGGTAGCCCAGGGAGATCATGGATGTGATGTAGTCCCGGGCATCCTGCTGGCGGGCGTAGGCGGTGTTGTCGGCGGTCATGCCAAGCTGCTGGGCGCGATACCAGTCGGAGGAATTCCGGCTGTAAATGTCCTGGGCCTGACCATAGAGCCGGTCACCCTCTGCAAGGGCAGCGTTCAGGGCCTGCTGATAGTTGGCGTATTCCTGCTGTGCCATGTTGTCTATCAGGGAATACCGGTTCAGGATGGCGTCTCCCTGGGCGTTGTAGTTATCCAGGGCCATGCCGTAAAACTGGGGCAGCATGGCGTTGAGCTGCTGCAGGTAGCCCTGGTATGCCTGCTGACCGGCGTTCTGGGCGTAGGAATTGCCGTAGCCCCCGGTGAGGGCTGCCGCCTGCCCCAGGGTGTCCATCATGGCAAGCTGGCCCTGGCGGGTGTACATATCCCGGTACTGCTGATACATGGGGTCAGTTGTGGGGTCGTAGGAAAAGGGGTTTCGGTTTGCGTAGCTGTCATAGATCTGCTGAAGCTGCTGCAGATAGGCGGGATAGGGGTTTTCCAGGCTCTGGGCCTGGGCGTAGGCCTGCTCCGCGGCGGCCATGGTTTTCTGATAGGCGGTGTCTGAGGCAATGTCGTAGGCGTACTGGGCGTAATCCGGCGCTTTGGTCACCGCAGGGGTGGAAGGGGCGGAAGGTGTGGTGGTCTTGCTGCTCAGCAGCTTGGACCAGGTGTTTTTGCCCAGGATGCCGTCTTCCACAAGGCCGTTGTTGCGCTGAAAATTCCGGACGGCGGCATCGGTTTTCTGGCCGTAAATGCCGTCCACCGTAAGGTTATAGCCTCCGGCTTTGTTCAGCAGCTCCTGGGCGTAGCGGGTGTCATTTTTGTTATAGGAATTGGTGCTGAGCTGTGCATAATTTGCCATAAGGTTTCCTCCAATCGTTTAGTGCACAGTGCTCAGTGTACAGTGCACAGTTGATGTGTCCCCTATGGGGACTATTTAAATTATCGGCGAGGCCGGAGAGATTGTAAAAAGTGCTGCAATCACTGAACAATCCCGCGTCAAAATCAATGATTTTTGTCAGCCCCCTGTGTAAAGGGGGCCGTTTTGCTGGTTATATGTGGGGGTTATTTTGTGTAGTAAAGGGTGAAGCGGGCGCTGTAGGCGGTCAGGTCGTCGGTGGTGATTATGTAGATCTGGGCCGAATTTCGCCGCACATAGGCCAGGGCACGAAACTGTCCTGCTGAAGTGAAAATGGGAAAGGGGACCTGGTTGTCACTGGGGGTGGTAGCAATGGCTTCCAGTTGGATAACATCCCCGATGGTGGTGTTCAGATCTATGAGAACGGCGTTGCTGTTGGGCAGGGAAACCACCTTCACGGTCTTAACATACACCGGCTTGCCATCCAGCCGCCGGGTGGTGCGGTACTCCTGACCCAAAACCATGGGAGGCTCCAGCCACTCGGTTTTTCCGGACACTGTCCGGTAGCGGCAGCCGGGATAATCCGGGCTTTCGCAGATGCCGTTGATGGCACCGTCTACGGTAAGGTCGCCCCGGTTGCGCTGGTCCCACCAGACCTCCAGTCGGTCATCCCCCTGGGCATAGCCCCCAAGGCCCAGAGCCTTGCCTCCCGGGGGCTTGTGGCAGAAGATGCTTTCGCTGGGGATGTGTAGGGTAACTACCGCCCAGTTGCCCGCCGTGTCTATCGCCCGGATCTGCACAACATAGGACAGCTTTCGCTGCAATGCGCCCTCCAGCAGAGCGCCGGTGACCACGGAGTTGCCGGAGGCGGTATCTGCCAAAATGGTGGTGTAGTCGGAGTAGCTGCCGTTTTCCTGCTTATAGCGGTACTCGATCCTGCAGAAATTCTTCTGGGTGCTGCCGGATTTCACCGGGGCGTAGCTGCGGGTGGCCTCGATATTCAGATACTGGCCGCTGTCGTCCTGTTCTCCGGCGGCGTTACAGCGGTACGCCTTTACCCCCTCCAGCTTGGGCTTGCTGTAGGGCAGGACGGTGATGGACTTGGTGGCGGTGCCTGTAATGCCCCGGGCGTCGGCAGCCTGGGCGGTGACGGTCAATGCTTTGGCGGTGGTCAGGTAAGCAGACAGAGAGCCTTCGTATGTGGAGCCGTTTACGGTAAAGGTCTTCTTTTTGATAGCTGCGCCGTATTTTCCGGTGGCGGTGACGGTGGCCTTGACCCTGGACAGGCCCTGGATATAAAGCCCGGAAAAGGGAGTGGGGTCCGGGGACAGGGTCAGGGTCACTGTGGGCCGGGTGCTGGTGTTATCCGGCACAGTGATGGTGAAGGTTTTCGTGTCAGTGTCGATGGCATTGGAGCAGCTGCTGTCGGAATAGGTGGTGAGGACCGCTGTCATGGTGCCGGTCTTGGCGGCGGTAAGCTGCTTTGCCACCTCCAGAGGAAGGGTGTAGCCGGTGTAGGTGTAGGCGGTGGTTTTGTTGGGGTGGATAGCCCCGGTGGTGTACGACCAGGACCCCAGGGAGAAGTTCAGCTTGTACCGGAAGGCGGCGCTGGCTGGGGTCCACTTGACGCTGCAGGCGTTGCCCAGGGTCACATTGGCGGCGGAGGTGATGGCGCTGGCCCGGGGGATGGTAGTCAGCGCCCAGGACCAGCCGAAGCTTCCCGAGGGGGGCGCGTAGGAATTGTAGGTCTCAACGGACACCTTTATGGGCATGGTCAGGCTGCCGTCTGCGTTGTGGCCTACGGTGGCGGTGCCGGACAGCAGGGTCCAGGTGCTGTTATAGGCTGCGGTGATGCGATTGGTCTTGGTGGCCACGGCTGTGCCTGCCAGGGTCAGGGTGGCTTTGATATCACCGGTGAACCGGTTCTGGGCGCCGCTCTTCAGCTTCAGCACATAGTCCACAGAGGATGTGTTGCTTGCGGTGTTTGTGGAATTTTCCGTCAGGGTCAGCTCGATCACATAAGAGTTGGAGGCGCTCTGGTAGGCAAAGCTGCCCCAGGTAAAGGTGTTGGTTTGCAATGCCATATCACACACCTACCCATCTTTCCACGGTGCTGCCGTCTGGGAAAACAGTCTCCACAAAGCCCCCACGGGCCAGGGTGGTTTCCACCACTGCGTTGGGGATCCGCAGCCGGTTGTCGGAGATGTAGGCGGAAATGTTTTCATTTTCGTCGTAGAAGAACATACCGTAGGCGGTAAACCGGGCGAACTTGTCGAAGATCTTCTCGCCGTCTACCTGGGTGGTCTGGCCTACCTCCACACCGTAGATGGGTGTGCCATCCGGCAGCTCCTGGGGCAGCACCTCCCCCGGCTCTCCGGCATGAAACAGAAGACCGGTGCGGATGTTGGCGTTTACTTCAATGACCTGCTCCAGTTGGCCGGAAAGCCGCTGAATGTTTTCGTAGCTTTGGGTAAGGCTCTGGGCGGTCTGCTCCAGCACCGCAGAAAGCTCCTGCTGATAGGTGCCGAAATCCGACTGGGCCACATACAGTCCATCCAGCCGGGTGGCCATTTTTTCATAGTAAGCGTCCACGATCTCCGCGGATTTGACGATGAGACTTTTGATCTGGTTAAAGGTATTCTGGGGCCCTTGGGTATTCTCTGCCGGGGCAGAGGAGGCAGCAGGGGGCAAAGCCCCGGAGCTGGGGACCGTCAGGGCCTGATCCCGGTCCAGGTTTAGCTGGTCCACAAGCCCGAACAGGTAGCTGCGGATCTGGGCAAGCTGCTCCTGGGGGGTCTTGCCGCTGATGTTGGGGTAGGTTATGTTCATGTCACATCGCTTCCTTCCTCAATGGTTTTGGTCAGGCTGTAGAGCTTTACCTCTCCCATGCCCTCCAGCCGCAGCTGCAGGTGGTCGCAGCGCTTGGGACGGATAGGAAGGGTGAAGCTCCGCAGGTGGGTGCCGGTGAGGGAAAACAGAGGCTCCCAGCCGCCCTGGGAATCGTAGCGGACGCTGCACAGCAGCTTTGCCCCCAGCTCCATGCCCAGCCTCAGAGACAGCCGGGACACATATTTGCTGTCCGGGGTGGTGATGCCGATAGGGCCGGTTTCCGCCAGCCAGTCCACCGGGCCTTCTGCCGGCTCTCCCGAGCCCAGCAGGGCAAGAATTTTGCCGGTGCCCTGTTCCATGCAGTACAGCTCATCCCGGCAGCAGCAGAACATGTCTGCCCGGAGGTCATCCTCCCGATGCCACAGGCCCTTGTGGGTGTCCAGGACGAACAGGTGATACCTGCCGGCGGTGTCTGCCATGGAGATATAGTATTTGCTGCCATGGGCTCCTGCCACCGCCTCTGTGTAGGGGATGTTCCCCAGGGCGGCGGAGATGTCTGTGGGCAGAGAGCCGTCGTAGGCGCAGATGCCGGACCGGGCTTTGTAATAGAGCACTTCTCCCACAATGGCAAGGCTTTTGTGGCAGTCCTGCTGGACCCCCCGGCAGGTGGTGGCGGTGACCTGATGGCCCCCGGAGGAGCTGATATAAACCTTGTGCAGGCAATTCTCCTTGAAAAACAGAGGGTAGCCCAGGTGGGTGATAGCACCGGTGAAGGGTCCGTCACTGCCCAGGGAGGCGCTCCAGCTGTCGGTGGAGATGCCCATGTGGCAGCTCCAATTTTTGAAATCCCCCAGCTTGGAGCAGTAAAGCTCGTTGACCACCTGGCCGTTGGCGGCAACACCGTAGCGGCAGCCCCAGAGCCGGTTTCCCGCCTCCACCACATAGTCCATTTCCGGCATTTTCCGAGCCAGGTGGCGGCGTTGGGAATGTACCTGCCACCCTCCTCCTGCCACTGGGCAGAGGCTTTCTGCCGGTCCAGGGCATCCAGCAGGGTCTGCACCGGTACGCAGATTCCGGCAAAGGCTTCCCTTGCCGCCGCTTTGCCCACCTTCTTGGGGTAAGCTGCCCAAAAAGCATCAAAAGCATCTGTGTCACCCGCGCCCCCGGGATAACATTTGTTCTTATTCTTTTTCTTTATCTTATCCTTGTCCTTATCCTTATCCTTATTCTTGCTTTCATCCGTTTCGGTTTTGCTTGGCGTTTGCTTTCCTACACCGCCTTTACTGCCGCTTTCTGCTTTGCGTCTGCTTGCTTCCAGTACAGGCAGTGCCACTTCAAAAGCAATGGCGGCCGCGTCATCCAGGGTGGAAAAGTCCGGCAGGATCCCCTCCAGGGCGTAGGCGCAAATGGCGTCGTAAGCATCTGCCCGGGCGCTTTTCTTGCGGATCCTTTGAATGGCCCTGAAAAAAGAACCGTAAAATGTAAACTGTCCTCGTTGCAATGTGTTACCTCCTTTGAATTTCCGTTTACGCATCAACTATCATACTTCTGTGTCATTGCGAACCAGTGACTGTGTCACTGGTGTGGCAATCCGTTCTCTTATTGCAAAAGCTTGTTAAAAGAAAGGCTTTTGGGGATACGGATTGCCACGTCCCCTTCGCTTCGCTCAGGCTCCTCGCAAAGACAAAGAGTTGGGACAGTCTTTGCTTCTAATCAGATAAAGAAAAAGCTTTCTATGCTTCCAGATCATTGGAATATCCCAGGTTGGCTTCTACACAGCTTTCGCAGGCAAAACCCTTCAGCCCAAAGGGCGCTAGGTCCAGGTATTGCTCCGTGAAGATGTGTCCGCCGCAGCAGGCGCACCGGGGCATCCGCATTTTCCGGGCGGTGTAGCGTAGCTGCCGCAGCTCCTCCTGCTGCCAGGGCTCCATAGAGTGCCTCCTTCCTTGCCCTAACAGGGCGCAAATAAAATTTGTCCTGAATATTGGACTGTATTTTTGGTAGACTGTACCTGCCAAAAGGTGTACAAAATTCTTGACAGGTACAGTTTCTTGTACTATAATTTCAGTGTGGCCATTGATTATGTACAAGACTTTGTAAGACCACCCTTATAATAGTACAAATGTTTGTGCATGTCAAGAGGATAGTACAAAGTTTTGTGACTTTGTACAATATGTACAAAAGAGGGTACACAATATGGCGGATATGTACAAAAAAATTGACGAACTTTTGGCGGGGAAGGGGATCTCCGGGGCGAAAATGAGCGCCGACCTGGGCATGAGCCGCAGCTTTATGACGGAGCTGCGGAAGGGCAGAGCAAAAAGCGTGAAGCTGGAGACTGCCCAGCGGATCGCGGATTATTTCGGCGTGCCTGTGAGCTATCTTTTGGAGGAAACAGAAAACGGGCCCGCCGAAGCCGGCAGACCCACAGTGAGCAAGGATGATATTAAGTTTGCCCTTTTCGGGGGCGACGGTGAGATTACTGACGAGATGTATGACGAGGTGCTGCGGTTTGCCGCCTTTGTGAAGCAGCGTCAGGGGGAGAAAAAGGAGTAAGAAGTGAAGCCCATACCCAGCCTCTATGAAATTGCAAGACAACAGAATATAGAGGTGCTGTCCTTTCCCATGGAGAAAAACGGCTCTATGTCGGTAATGACGGACAGGGGAGATTGCTGCATCGGCATGGATAACAGCGTCCGGGACGGAGGTGTCCAGGAGCGGGTCCACCTGGCCCATGAGCTGGGTCACTGTGTCACCGGCAGCTTTTACAACATCCACGCCGCCGTGGACAGCCGCCGCAGGCATGAAAACCGGGCGGACAAATGGGCTTTGAAACGGCTGGTGCCGGTGGAGGACCTGGACGACGCGGTGGCAGAGGGCTGCACCGAGCTTTGGGCCCTGGCGGACCGGTTCGGCGTTACGGAAAGCTTTATGCGCAAGGCAGTGTGCTACTATGTCCACGGCAACCTTGCCACAGAATTGTATTTTTAGATTCCGCTTCATCCTTCTGATGAATCGGAATTATGAAGTATGCCCAAAGGGTATATGAAGTGTGCTACGCACATGAAGTTACTTCGTAATGAAGTTTTCCCCGTTGGGGAAATTGTTGTGTCGGCAAAGCCGACTTATTTAGATCATCGGCGGAGCCGATACCATAAATGCCGCAAAGCGGCAACATCATATGGCAAAGCCATACTTCATAGCGCAGCTACTTCATACGCCAAAGGCGTAGTTCATTTTTATGCAAATATCGGTCTGCTTTTTCGTACAGGGCCATGGCCCCCAGGCTGATGGGCAGCCACAGCAGGCAAAAGGGCAGGCAGATCTGGCCGTGATAATTCAGCGGCATATGGCGGTAATCCCAAACGGCGTAGCTGCGGTTAAACAGCAGCCCGGCAAGCAGCTCCACCCCGGTGATGATGCCGGCGCCGGTCAGCGCCCGGAAGGGCAGGGAAAGCCGGGGTCGTGTCCGGTTCAGCTTGCCCAGCAAAAGAAAGCAGCTGCCCCCGGCAAGGAACATGCTGCCGTGGCTCCACCCACGCCACAAAAGCTCCAGCCCCATGTAGCAGCTGCCTCCAAAGGCAAATAAAAGTGATTTCCTCCAAAGACCCATTTTCTCACCTCAGCTACAGCATTTCCAAAAAAATGCGAAAAATGCAAACATTTCTCTTGACAAAAATATATTGGGTGGATATAATAACAAAGCTGATTTTCGGCTATGCTGAAAATATGGCGGCGTAACTCAGTTGGTAGAGTAGCCGGTTCATACCCGGTATGTCACCTGTTCGAATCAGGTCGCCGCTACCAGGCCCGTTGGTCAAGCGGTTAAGACACCGCCCTTTCACGGCGGTAACATGGGTTCGATTCC
>JAZSDS010000025.1:0-3558 GCA_045531275.1 Faecousia sp. | reverse complement strand
GAGTGGATCTACGGCGCAAGCAGCTTTGGTGATAACGATGCCCTCAGCGCATTGGATCTGGCTGCAGAATACTGCATCAACCACGGTCTGACCGGCGAGGATATTCAGGTTCTGATTACTGACAGCCTGCTCAACGGTCTGATGGAAGGCTACACTATGCCGGAAAACGCCGGCTCCACCGTGGCTGAGTATGCCGCAATTATTGCGGATCGGTTCGATGTGCTGAAGAACTACAATCCCAAGGTGAACGGCATAGAGGTTGGCACCGAGTATAACTGTTTTGCAGGCTATATCCTTCGTGACGAGCCTTTCTATGATCACCTGGATTACTACAACGGCTGGTTTAGCTTCCTGGGTGCTGATCCTGATCAGACTGTCAGCGTGATCGCCAATAGCGAAAGCACCGGCGGTCAGGTTTCCGGAACTGTCAACGCCCTGGGCATGCTGGCTGATGGTTACACCCTGTATTTCGCTATGCTCAGCAAGGGCACAGCGAAAAAGTATATTGTCAGCGGCAGCACAAGTGAGGACCCCTGTACAACAGAGGAATTCACCGCATACCTTAGAAAGTTTGTAGACGGTGTGAACAGCACAGTCTGGAACTACAGCAATATGATCTTGACCACTGACTCTTACGGCTTGGATACGGATATTTCCAGCAGTTTCGGTTCTACCACTGTTACCAGCACCGAAATGATGAACGAGTATTGGCAGGAGAACCTGGCTCTGGTTGCTCGCCTTGTGGAGGAGAAGAATCCCAATGCTACCTTTGCAACCGTACTTCGCAGCTTCGGTATGACCCGTCTGTATATGATGGCAAAGGCTTCTACATGGTATAATTCCGTTAGTTGGACTGAGTACAAAAAGTTTGATGCCGCTTGGGGTCAGCAGGCAATGGACCTGCAGGCCTATACCTCATTGGCACATGGCTACACCTATCTGAGCTACTTTACCTATTGGGAAACACAGAGCCAGTCCTATAGGGGCGAGACATTTACAGATGCCTGCGTTATGTGGGACAGCAATATGAATCCTGTAAAGCAGGATATGTACTACTGGGTTAAGAATACCAATGCAGAGATCCGTGCAATGGAAAATCTGATTGGCAGCTTCAGCTACAGTGGCACGGCTACAGTGGCTTCCGGCAGCAGCTACTACTGCGGCACAGACGGTCTGTGGTCTGCTTCCCAGCTGGTAAGCAATACAGCGATCGCTTCCGTATCTGCCACCATAGATACCACTGTCGGTCACTACACCAAGGATGACGGCAATTTCAGCGAGATGTTCATTCTGGTTAATATGAGCCATCCCGAAGACGGCAGCAGCGATACGGTTACCGTTACTTTCGACAGCGGATATACCAGTGCTATCGTCTATATCAACGGCGAGGCTACCTTGTATCAGCTCTCTAATGGCGTATGCACCGTCACCATCCCCAGCGGCGAAGGCGTTGTTGTCCTTCCCGTAGCATAAATAATTATTAACCGGGCAGGGCTTGCCCTGCCCGGGGTTCCTATATTGCTTCTGAATGTAACATTTCCCTAATGTTATATTCAGAAACCATGCAGGGCAGCAAAGGAGATAGAATTATGGAACTGACTGTGATGATTGACTGTTCGCGTAATGCGGTAATGAAGCCGGAAATGGTAAAGGAATTTGCCGGAATTATAAAAAATATGGGTTATACCAGCCTGATGCTCTACACCGAGGATACTTATGAGGTTGAAAACGAGCCGTATTTCGGTTATATGCGCGGCGGCTATACAATGGCCGAGCTGAAGGATATGGATGCGTATTGCGGGTCCATCGGCATTGAACTGATCCCCTGTATTCAGGTGCTGGCACATTTGGGGCATCTTCCCCGATGGGAGGATTACTATCTGCACATGGATGCGGCAGATGTGCTTTTGGTTGGAGATGAGCGCGTTTATACACTGATCGATAATATGCTGTCTACAGTTGCAAAGTGCTATACCACCCGAAAAGTTCATATCGGTATGGATGAGGCTTTTTATTTAGGCGTTGGCAAATATCTGCACCAGCATGGCTACCGAAATCGGTCCGATATTTTGGTGGAACATCTGAACCGGGTGAAGGCACTGACGGACAAGCACGGCTTGCAACCTATGATGTGGAGCGATATGTTTTTCCATCTGGCAGAAGATCCCACAGACGGTGGAGAAAAACACATTTCTCAGGAGATATTGGATAAAGTGCCGGAGGGTGTTACCCTTGTGTACTGGGATTACTGTATGAAGGAAAAATCCCGCTATGACAGCAATTTGAAAGCACACAGGCAATTTGCAAACAATAAAATTGCTTTCGCCGGCGGCATCTGTACATGGACCGGTTATGCTCCCAATCTGCAGATCAGTCTGGATGCTACGCAGGTAGCCTTGGAAAGTGCCGGAGAACATGGGGTTGACCACATTATTATGACTATGTGGGGCGACGACGGAAAGGACTGCTCTTACTTTGCTGCTCTGCCGGGTTTGTCTGCAGCGGCGCAGATGGCTTGCGGTAATTTTGATCGGGCGGATATTGCGGAAAAATTCTGTACAATGTTTGGCTACAGCTTTGAGGAATTTATGAATTTAGAGCTTCCCAATATTACCGATGAAGAAGAAAGCCACGCAAATAATCCCAGCAAATATTTACTGTTCAACGATCCATTGCTTGGTCTTTTTGACTACACAATACACGATGGACTGAAAGATCGGTACAAAGCCGCAATCCCTGTACTGGAAAAGAGTATTAACGGACGGCAATATGATTATTTGTTTGATTTTTATACAAAGTTGACGGAGCTTCTTGCCCACAAGTGCGATTTGGGTGTCCGCCTGAAAAAAGCCTATATGGAAAAGGACAAAGAAATGCTACAGAAACTGGCAGACGAGGAATTTCCGCCAATGCAAATTTTAGTCCGCCAGGTTTATGAGGCTTACCGGACACTGTGGTATCGAGAGAATAAGTCCATTGGCTTTGAAATGCAGGAAATGCGGTTCGGTGCATTATTGCTTCGCAACGAAAATTGTCAAAGAATGATCTATGAATACTTGAATGGACAACTACCGGTTATTCAGGAGTTGGAATTGCCCCGCTTGCCCGGCCATTATGGCAAGGAAGGCAAGGGAGAGCGCTTTAATTCCTACATTCAGACCATATCGACAAATGTGAATGCGTACTAAGGAGGGTTTTATGAAAAAGATTCATTTGATCTGCAACTCTCATTTGGATCCGGTTTGGATGTGGGATTGGGAGGAAGGCTATGGTGAGGCAGTTTCCACCTTTCATCAAGCGGAACTGTTCTGTCAGGAATTTGATTTTATCTTTAACCATAATGAAGCGGTTCTCTATGAATTTATTGAGGAACACGACTCGGAGCTGTTTGCTCGCATCCAAGAACAGGTAAAAGCCGGAAAATGGCACATTATGGGCGGCTGGTATCTGCAGCCGGACTGCAATATGCCCAGCGGCGAGTCCATTGTCCGCCAAATTGAAACAGGCCGCCGATATTTTCAGAAAAAATTCGGCGTAGAAAACAATGTGGTCATCAAC
>JAZSDS010000049.1:0-10087 GCA_045531275.1 Faecousia sp. | reverse complement strand
ATTAGAACTTATGTTCGAATATGATTATACGATGGCAACATAAATTTGTCAAGTCCTTGCCAAGGGTAACCTTGTGGCAAGGACTTGATGATCTTTATGCCGCAGCATCTAACATGTTTTCGATAAAAATGCCATAGCCTGTGGTTGGGTCATTCACTAACACATGAGTAACGGCGCCTACCAGTTTTCCGTCCTGTATAATCGGTGAGCCGGACATACCCTGGACGATGCCGCCGGTGGCGGCAAGCAAATCCGGGTCGGTGACCTTAATCAGCATGTTTCGGTTGCGCTGGGAGGCGTTTGGATAGATTTTAAGAATCTCCACAGAATATTCCCGAAGGGTGCTGCCATCAACAGTGGAGCGGATAGTAGCAGAGCCGGTGTGGATGTCCCGGTTTTTTGCCACCGGCAGAGGTTCACTGAATACCGGGGCGGTTAGGGTGCCAAAAACGCCCTGGTCCGTATTTTTGGAAATGCTGCCCACAGGATCAGACTCTAAAAGAGAACCCATAAGCTGACCCGGTGTTCCCACGGCGCCTTTTTTCACAGAAAGGATCTGGGCTTTGTAGACGCTGCCTTTTTTCAGCTCCAGTAATGTGCCTCCCTGGCAGTTTACTCCGTGACCCAGGGCTGCAAAATCCTTGGAATCCGGCTCGTAATAAGTTACAGTACCAACACCGGTTGTTCCCTGCTTAAGATATACGCCAAGCCGGGGGCCTTGGGCAGTAAGGGCAGGGGCCATGGTCAGCTGCTTTGTTTTTCCTTTCCGCAAAATGGACATCTGGATGCTGCCGTCGGAACAGTGGAGAGCTTTGCGGACATCATCGGCGCAGCAAATCTGAGTCTTGTTGATTGACAGGATCCGATCCCCTTGCCGCAGCCCTGCGGATTGGGCAGCTTTGCCCAGATTTTCGTCAAAATCCGCTACTGTAACCGTATTGTCCTGCAGCTCCATGCCGATGACCTGACCTCCTGGGATCAGAGTAGAAGCGGCGCTGACGCTGCCGGAGAATAACCATATTATAAAAAGTAGGAATGAAACCCGTTTGGTAAATTTTTTCACGATCACACCTCCTTGCTCTTTTAATATTCCAAGCCCGGTGAAATGTAACCGATGCAAAAGTCGAAAAATCAGGAAGAAAATTGAAGTTTATTTGCCTATTGACATAGTAGGTAAAGGGTGTTAATATTACCCATGGAATTACTAGGTAAAAGCTTTTGGAGGAATCTCAATGCAAGTTTACGCAGATAATGCAGCAACAACCAAAATGAGCGCCGTTGCCATTGAGGCTATGGTTCCTTATTTTGATAAAATTTACGGCAATCCCTCCAGCCTGCACTCTGTGGGTCAGGAGGCTAAGGAAGCCCTTGAGGACGCAAGAGAGCGTGTGGCCAGGTGTTTGGGCTGCGAACCCCGGGAGATCCTTTTCACCTCCGGCGGCAGCGAGGCGGACAATCAGGCTATCGTATCCGCCGCCAGATACGGCGCAAGAAAGGGAAAGAAGCACATTATTTCCACTGCCTTTGAGCATCACGCCGTGCTTCACACATTAAATAAATTGGAAAAAGAGGGCTTTGAGATCACTCTGCTGGATGTGTCCCAGGGCCACAATATCACTGCACAGCAGGTAAAGGACGCCATCCGTGAGGATACCTGCCTGGTAACTGTGATGTATGCCAACAATGAGATTGGCTCTGTTCTTCCCATTGCCGAGATCGGTGCTGTTTGTAAGGAAGCCGGCGTGGTGTTCCACACCGACGCTGTCCAGGCGGCAGGCCACCTGCACATTGATGTAAAGCAGCAGAATATCGACATGCTGAGCCTGTCCGGACATAAGTTCCACGGCCCCAAGGGCGTGGGCGCCTTGTATGTCCGCCGGGGACTGCCTCTGGTGAATATTATCGAGGGCGGTGCCCAGGAGCGGGGCAAGCGGGCAGGTACAGAGTATATCCCCGGAATCCGGGGTCTGGCGGCTGCGCTGGAGGATGCCTGCGCCAATCTGGAAGAAAATACCGGAAAGGTTACAAAAATGCGTGACCGGCTGATCCGGGGTCTTTCCCAGATTCCCCACAGCGCCCTCAACGGCGATCCGGTAAACCGTCTACCCGGTAATGTAAGCTTCTGCTTCGAGGGTATTGAAGGCGAAAGCCTGCTTCTGCTGCTGGATGCAAAGGGTGTGTACGCCTCTTCCGGCTCTGCCTGTACTTCAGGCTCGCTGGATCCCAGCCATGTGCTGCTGGCCATCGGCAGAGTGCACGATGTAGCCCACGGCTCCCTGCGGCTTTCTCTGTGTCACTACAACACGGAAGAGGAAGTGGACCATATTCTGAAGGTAGTGCCGGAAGTGGTGCAGATGCTTCGGAACATGAGCCCGGTGTGGAGAGATCTGCAGACCGGCAAGCGGGAATATATATTGTAATTAAGGAGAATTGCTATGGCACTTTACAGTGAAGTTGTTATGGATCATTTTATGAATCCCAGAAATGTAGGCGTGATTGAAGATGCTGACGGTGTTGGCGAAGTAGGCAACGCCAAGTGCGGCGACATCATGAAGATCTACCTGAAGATCGACGGCGATATTATCACCGATGTGAAATTTGAGACCTTTGGCTGCGGCAGCGCCATCGCTTCCAGCTCTATGGCCACCGAGATGATCAAGGGTAAGTCCATCGCCGATGCCATGAGCCTTACCAACAAGGCGGTTGCCGAGGCTTTGGAGGGTCTTCCTGCCCACAAAATGCACTGCTCCGTTCTGGCAGAGGAGGCAATCAAGTCTGCCCTGAAGAACTACTACGATAAAAACGGAATTCCTTACGACAAGACGCAGTTCCCGGATTGTGAAAACTGCGCCCACTGCCACGGATGATCGTATCAACAAAGGGGCGCTATGCCCTGCGGGTGATGGTGTACTTCGTTCTCCACGGCGGGGAGGAGTACATTCCTCTTAAGGAGATCGCCGAGGCTGAGGGCATCAGCCAGAAGTACCTGGAATCCATTATGACAACCCTGAGTAAGGCGGGGTTTGTGGATGCGGTGCATGGCAAGGGCGGTGGCTATCGTCTGAACCGGAAGCCGGAGGAATATACCGTTGGCAGTATTCTAAAGCTCACCGAGGGCAGCCTGAACACAGTTTCCTGCACCACCCAGGGACCTGCCGCTTGTTCCCGGGCAACTTGCTGCCACACCTTGCCAATGTGGGAAAAGCTGGATAAGATGGTGGATGGGTTCTTTGAGGGGATCACCCTGGCGGACCTTTTGAAAGAACAGTAAAAAACAGAGCGTGTTGCAACACGCTCTGTTTTTGTTATACCCAGGGGAGATTTTTCATTTGGTTTGCAGGACTGGGAAGGGGTGGCGCATCCTGTTTCAGCATGTCATAGCAATGTGCATAAGTGGTCTGGACATAGCTGCCACAGTACCATGCCAGGGCCAACTGCAGCAAAAGCTGGGCACCAAAGAAAAGGAACATAGCAGCATCGTCGCTGACAGGCAGGGCAATGCCTATAAGCTTAAGGAGGGCATCTCCAAAAGCAATCACCAGAATCAGAACTTGCGCGCCGTAGAACCACCAGAAACTCAGATCCAGCTTAAACAGGAACAGGCGCTTTTTGCGGGTCATCCGGCTGCTTGCCTTCATGGCGGCCCGTGCGCCGGCAGCATCCTGGTCCATGAGGGCAAACTGAGCCATCCGGAAACGGTAGAACAGGGGTACAGCTACGACCAGCAGCAGAATTCCGAAGATCACATACAAAGGGATCATATAGGGCATTACGGCTTCTGCGATCATATCGGATTGCTGGGCAAGGGCGGCGGCATCTGTTCCGGACAGCAGGCCCTCAACAGCCTCTGCCATGCCATTTGACAGGGGAGTGAAAACAAAAATTGTGGTGGCGGCATAGAAACAGCCCATGGCAACGCCGGTATACAGCAGGGTCTGCAAAAGCAGCAGCCGCAGTACAGCCCGGAAGCGGCGGAAGCCCTCCAAAAGATGGGCAGGCCCAACGCTTTCTTTACGGGCCATTGACAGAGCGGCAAAAAGAAAGCCGATCTCCCAGAAGGGAAGGGCAATGTTGCCGACTATGGACAGGAGGGATTGGGCAGAGGTCAGGATAGACCGGGTGCCAATGCCAGCCAAGCCGGCGGTGTTGTCGATGCTCCTGGTCAGCAGATAGTTCAGTAGGGTCAGAACCAGCGAAAGCAGCAGCGCTGCGCCGGTGTGGAGCAGAGCAAGCTTTTTGGGGTCATAGGTCGATTCTGCCAGGGATTGGGCAGCTGCGGCCTTCAGTGAGCGAATATCCATAGGAAACTCCTTGTGCTTTGTTATCTTATTTATAAGGCAAAAGGAGAAAAATAGCAAATGAATTTTTTATGACAGTGGATTTTTATGACGAACTGTGCTATACTGGGGGTAAATTTCAGTTACCCGGAGGTGATGGTATGACACTTGGACAGCGGATCAAACAGGCCCGGTTGGATATGGGGCTGTCCCAGCGGCAGCTTTGCGGTGAGGAGATCACCCGGAATATGCTGTCGCAAATTGAAAATGGCAGTGCAAAGCCCTCTATGACCACCCTCGCATATCTGGCCCGGCAGCTGGGAAAGCCGGTAAGTTACTTTTTAGAGGAGGATGCTGTACTTTCTCCCAATCAGCGGATCATGGCCCAGGCCCGGGGTGACTTTGCTGCTAGGGCCTACCGGGAAGCACTGGAAAAGCTGGAGAGTTATCGCCTGCCGGACGAAGTATTTGATAATGAGCGCCGGCTGCTGGAAACATTGTGCTTACTGCGTCTTGCTGAGAAGGCGCTGGACCAGGGAAAAAATGTTTACGCACTGTCACTGCTGAACAAGGCAGAAAAGACAGGCGGAAATACGCCTTATTATACCCCGGCAGTTGAGCGGGAGCGCATTCTGCTTATGTATAGGGCGCAACCTGAAAGAGCAGAGGAACTGGTAGGTCTCCTTCCTGAGGATGACCGGGAGCTGCTGCTGCGGGGACAGGCCCTGATGCAGTCGGGGGAATATTCCCGGGCCGGGGAAGTGCTGGAGGCGGCAGCCTGCAAGGATGCTCAGTGGCACTATCTCCGGGGTCAGGTGGCTGTGGCAGGGGAGGATTATCCGTTGGCAGTCCGGCATCTCCGGGAGGCGGAGACGGAATATCCCGCAGACTGCGCAAAGCTACTGGAGCAATGCTACCGGGAATTGGAAGACTACAAAATGGCCTATTACTATGCCTGCAAGCAAAGACAGGGATAGAAAAACCCGCTGTCAGTAAGACAGCGGGCTTCCCCATAAAAGAAGAGAGGTAGAAAAAGAGGGTTTTGGTCCTCGAAAGGCGCGGCTCACGGCGTTCCGCATCCTTTCTGCTGTCAGTATACAGGCTGCTTTTGAACGCCAGGTGAAGGAATTAAAAACAGAATTTGACTGTTTTGTGAATAAGTTTATATTCACACCCTATATTTTGGATAGGAAGAAAGGATGTGGAATTATGGGCGCGGATCACCATATTCATATGGTTCTGGACGGTGTAGACTGGCGTAACGCCATTGCCCGCCATGGGGCTGGGGTGGACAAATCTTGGGTCCACCGGGTTTTGGGACAGTACCGGGATCGGGGCTATACTTATCTCCGGGACGGCGGTGATAAGTGGGGCGTTTGCGAATTTGCCCGGCAGGTGGCGCCGGAGTACGGCATAACCTATCGAATTCCCTTTGCACCCATCAGCAAGGCAGGCCATTACGGTGGCTTTATCGGGCAGCAGTACCACTCGTTGCAGGAATACGCGGCTATGGTTGCCGGGAACAGGAAAAGGGGTGGAGATTTTATTAAGATCATGATTTCCGGTTTAATGGATTTCAACCAATTCGGTGTCTTGACAGAAGAACCTCTGGATGTCCGGGAGATCCGGGAACTGATCCACATTGCCCATGAGGAGGGCTTTTCGGTAATGGTCCATGCCAACGGCGCCCGGACAGTCCAGGCGGCGGCAGAGGCGGGGGTGGATTCTGTGGAGCACGGCGCTTACCTGGATACTGAGGCGCTGCATGCCATGAAAGAGGCCGGCACAGTGTGGGTGCCCACTCTCAGCACTGTGGGAAACCTGAAAGGCAAAGGACGCTTTAATGAGTGGGCGGTGGCGCAGATATTGGAGAACGCTCTTGGAAATGTAGCTGCTTTTTCCCAGATGGGTGGATTGATTGCTGCCGGTACCGATGCCGGCGCCTGGGCGGTGGAGCATGGCTGCGGCACAGAGGAGGGGTGGCTGGCATTGGCAGGCGTTACCCAAACCCAGCTGGAACAGGGCAGCGCCCGAATCCAGGAAAAATTTTAAAGGCAACAAAGTGTACGAAAACACAAATACACAAAAGAAGCACTGACATTGGAGGGGCGTTAGCCCTGTAGCAATCTGCCCTCTGCGGTGTAAAGTACCGCCGAGGACCCAGGTCAGCAGGCATGCCTGCTCTGTTGGGAAAATCTCGGATACGGGGGTTGTAAGCGGCGAAAAGCGCTGCGCAAAATTGCTTGAAAAAACGAAAATGTGGGTTGAATTTCCTCGTTGGATATGATAAGATACACTTGTATCTATATGGGCGGACGAAGTCTGCCCCCTATATCAGTCAGAATCTATTTCTGATAAAGGAGCAATATCTATGGCAAATCCTCATACCATTGCCGTAGCTGGTAAAGGCGGCATCGGCAAGACAACTACCTGCGGTATGCTCATCGACTACCTCTGTGGCAAGGGCCAGGGCCCTGTGCTGGTGGTGGATGCGGATGCCAACTCCAATCTAAACGAGGTTTTGGGGGTTGAGGTAGAGACAAGCCTTGGCGCGATCCGTGAGGAAATGGCCCAGGCTGAAATGAAGGGCACAGTTCCTGCCGGCATGACCAAGGCGGACTATGCCGAGTTTAAGTTCAATTCTGCGCTGATCGAAGAGGACGATTTTGACATGCTTGTCATGGGCCGCACCCAGGGCAAGGGCTGTTACTGCTATGTCAATGGCGTTCTCAAAACCCAGATCGACAAGTATGCCAAAAACTACCGCTATATCGTTATGGATAACGAGGCGGGACTTGAGCATGTGGCCCGGGGTACACTGCCCCATGTGGACACCATGCTTCTGATCTCCGACTGTTCCAGACGGGGCATCCAGGCGGCAGCCCGTGTTGCTGAGATGATCGGCGAAATGGAGCTGAAGCCCGGCAGACTGGGTCTGATCGTCAACCGGGCGCCCAATGGCGTATTGGATGACGGCGTCAGGGAAGAGATCGAAAAGCACGGTCTGGAGCTTCTGGGTGTTCTGCCTCAGGACGAAGGTGTCTACCGCTGCGACTGTGACGGCCAGCCCTCCAGCAAGCTGCCGGAAAGTAATCCTGTGAAAGCTGCCCTTAAGGGCATCATGCAGTCCATCGGACTGTAAATAAGCCTCCCTTTGCACAAGGGAGCCTACATAATGTGTTAATAATTTATATTATTATAAAAACCAAACCAAGGGGGAAAACAATTATGTCTTTTGTACCTAAGACGCAGCCCTTCAGCGGCAAGATCAATGCCGTGACTCTGGGCACCGGTGACAAGGCAATCGTCATCGGCGGTCAGAATGTGCTGCCGTTCTACACCTTCGATGCAGCCATCGAGAATGCACCGAAGATCGGCATCGAAATTTCCGATGCCATGGAGTCCTGGGATCTGCCCGGTCTGACCGAGCTGTACGCAGGCTGCACCACTATGGCCCAGCGGGCCAAGAAGGCCGAGACCGTTCCCGGTGTCGACTTCCTGTGTCTGCACTTTGAGTCTGCTGATCCCAACGGCGCAAACCGTCCCACCGCTGAGTGTGTGGCTGACGCTGTTGCCGTAGCAGAAGCTTGCACCCTGCCCATCGTGGTCGTTGGCTGCAAGAACATGGAGAAGGACGGCGAACTGCTGGGTGCTATTGCTGACGCTCTGCGTGGCAAGAACATCCTGTGCATGAGCGCAAAGCAGGAAAACTGCAAGACCATCGGCGCTTCCGTTGCCCTGGCTTCCGGCCAGAAGGTCGGCGCTGAGACTGCTGACGATATCAACCTGGCAAAGCAGCTGAACATCATGCTGAAGAAGGACGCCAATGTTGCTCCTGAGTCCATTGTTATGGACATCGGTACTGCTGCTGTCGGTTACGGCTACGAGTATGCCGCTTCCACCTTCGATCGCATCCGCCTGGCTGCCCTGGCGCAGTCTGATGCTGACCTGCAGATGCCCATCCTGGCAACTGTCTCTCTGGATACCTACGGCGTGAAGGAATCCACTGCTTCCGAAGAGGACGAGCCCGCATGGGGCAGCCGTGAAGAGCGTGCTATCGGCATGGAAGTTTCCACTGCTGCTGCCGACCTGACCGGCGGTGCTGACGCTGTTGTTCTGCGTCACCCTGCAACCATCGCAACCATCAAGCAGTTCATTACTGAGCTGTGCTAATTCGGAAGGAGGATATACATAATGGCTTTGAAAGGTCTTGACATCTTTAAGATGTCCCCCAAGAAGAACTGTAAGGAGTGCGGCAGCCCCACCTGTATGGCTTTCTGTATGAAGGTCGCTCAGGGTGCTGTTGAGATCGACAAGTGCCCCTACTTCTCCGATGAAGCAAAGGCAATGCTCAACGAGCAGACTGCACCTCCCATGAAGACCATCACCGTTGGCGAACACAAGCTGGGCGGCGAGACTGTCCTGTTCCGTCACGAGAAGACTCTGGTCAATAAGAACCTGTACGCTGTCTCCGTTTGCACCTGCATGGACGAGGCAACTGTAGACGCTAAGCTGGCAGACGCTCAGAAGATCGACTACGAGCGTATCGGCGAGCGTATGTATGTGGAGTTCATCCAGGTTGCCAACACCCAGGCTGATCCCGCTGTTTACGCAGCTCTCGTTAAGAAGGCTGCTGCTCTGGGCCGCCCCCTGGTTCTGGAGTGCTGGGATGTTGAGTGCGCAAAGGCTGCTCTGGAAGTGGCCGGCAAGGATGTGATCCTGGACGGCGCTACTCCCTCCAACTACGAGGCTATGAACGAGCTGGCTACCGCTAAGGGCGTCACCCTGGGCGTTTGGGCTGAGAACATCTCCGACCTGTACGACACCGTTAAGGCACTGGAAGCCAAGGGCAACAAGAACCTGGTTGTGGATGTCACCGGCAAGACTGTCAAGGAGACCCTGGCAAACGCTGTTCTGGTTCGCCGCACCGCTATCAAGGACGGCGACCGTACCTTCGGTTACCCCTCCATCGTCAACCTGGCTAAGCTGGCCAAGGGCGACAGCCGTCTGGAGACTGCATACGCTTCCTTGTTCACCGAGAAGTATGCTTCTGTTATCGTTATGTCCGGCATGACCTACGCGCAGGCTCTGCCTCTGTACGGTCTGCGTCAGAACATCTTCACCGATCCTCAGAAGCCCATGAAGGTGGAAGCTAAGGTCTACCCCCTGAACGGTGCTGACGAGAATGCACCTGTTGCTCTGACTGTTGACTTCGCTCTGACCTACTTCCTGGTCTCCGGCGAAATGGAGCGTTCCGGCGCACCTGTCAACCTGGTTATCTCCGACGCTTCCGGCATGTCTGTTCTGACTGCCTGGGCTGCCGGTAAGTTCTCCTCCTCCTCCATTAAGAAGACCTTCGATGAGCTGGAGCTGGAGAATAAGATTAAGAACCGCACCCTGATCATTCCTGGCAAGGTTGCCGTTATGAAGGGTGAAATTCAGGAGAAGCTGCCTAACTGGAATGTTGTCGTTGGTCCTCTGGAGGCTGTTCAGCTTCCCAAGTACCTGAAGGACAAGGAGTACGAGGGCGCTGCCGCTGCCGCTGCAGCTGAGAATGCTGCCAAGGCTGCTACCGCTGCTGCTACTGAGGTCAAGGAGCTTAGCTTCGACGAGCTGCTGGCTACCAAGGTGCCTGCAATCGAGGTCAAGGAGTGGGACACCCAGTACAAGGGCTACAACCCCGAGTCCTCCACCTTCGTTACCATCGGCGAGCGTATTCACTGCATCGCTCCCTCCATCCGCAAGGCTATGGACGAGCGTGACCCCGAGCCCATTCTGCAGCGTGCATACGAGCAGATCAAGGCCGGCGC
>JAZSDS010000088.1:0-2856 GCA_045531275.1 Faecousia sp. | reverse complement strand
TTTTTCCCTTATAGACCGTTTTCAGCGTTTA
Organism: Faecousia sp.; assembly: GCA_045531275.1. GTDB lineage: Bacteria > Bacillota > Clostridia > Oscillospirales > Oscillospiraceae > Faecousia. The sequence goes on along the minus strand of JAZSDS010000088.1, from coordinate 2,825 downwards.
ACTGCTCGTAAAACTTTTGCATCCGATTTGCGCTTTCCTGGCGCATCTTTTGGGTCACGTGTCCGTACACATCCAGAGTGAATTGAGCGGTTGCGTGGCCTAAATTTGCCTGCACAGTTTTGATGTCATCACCGGCATACAGCGAGGAAACAGCGAAGCTGTGGCGCAGATCGTGGAAACGGGCATCATCAGAAATACCGGCTCTTTGAGAAATCTTTTTGAAATGCTTGACCACCGTGCGGCGGACAAGATATTTTCCCAAAGCATCGGTGAACACCAAGTTAAACTGGTTGTCCCACATCTTTCCTGCCTGCTCCTGTTCTTTCTGTTGCCGCTGCAGCTGATTGCGCAGGGCGTCCATAACGATGGGAGCAGGGAGAATGGTTCGGTTTTTACCGCTTTTCGGTGTCTCCAAAAAGTAGTTGCCGTCTTTGCACTGCAGCTGTTGCTTGACCGTGATGATGCCAGATTTGAAATCCACACACTCCCAGGCAAGTCCCAGCAGTTCGCCTTGACGCATACCGGTGAACATAGCAACAATGAACAGGTTGCAGTAATCGTCCTGCTCTGCCTCTTTCAGCAGACGGGCGATCTCTACCGGCTCTAACGGCTTGATCTCCGGCTTGGTGACCTTTGGCAGTTTACAAGCATCTGCGGGGTTGCGAGAAAGGTAATCGCAAGCGATTGCTTGCTGAAGGGCACAGTGCAGAATTCCGTGAAGGTTCTTAACTGTCTTGGGCGACAGTCCTGAAGCGGACAGAGAGTTGTAAAACCGCTGAATGGTGTGAGTGTCCAGTGCATCCAACCTAACTGCACCCAAAGCAGGTTTGAAGTGTTTCTGCACCTGCTTGTTGTAATTGTGCTTGGTCAGAGGTTTTACACTGTTCAGATACTCGGCAACCCAAATATCCAGCCATTGAGCGACTGTCATTTTACAGGGCGCTTTGTATGTGCCTGCGTCGAGTTCAGCCATAGCGGCTCTCAGCTTTTGGGCAACGACCTTTTTGGATTTATCGGTGATGCTGCGTTGGATTTGCTTGCCTGTTCCGGGATCGAAACCGGCGGTATAACGAGCCTCGTAATAGGTATAGGTTTTTCCGTTGATCTCTCTTGTGATCTTCCGGATAGAACCCATACCCGAGGTAGATTTTTTGCTCTGCGGCATAAATATTACTCCTTTCGTTGCCGCATAGCAGGTACACCTATATTATACCATAAATGCGGTCTTTCCGCAACGAGATTAGTGCTTACTCAGGTAGTCAATAACCGCTTCAAGAGGGATGCGATAGTTGCGCCCCACCCGGACACTATGAATGGCTCCGGAACGGACCAACTCATACGCGGTGTTATGACTGACCACCAATATTTCAGCCACCTGCCTTACACAGAGGACAGGTGGATATTTATTTTGCAGGTTAGATGATGTCATAGTATCAACCTCCTCTGTCATCGAACCAATAGGCTTGAAAAAGGGTACCGTCGTGGAGCAGAAAACGACCACGGGCATCCTTGGGGATTTGTTCCGCTGCTGCCGTGCTATCCAGAATGATTTGTGACAGGATGGTGTCAGCACGACCGCAGATCCGGCAGTTCACATTGTTCTTGATCTGACCGGACAGAATATTGGCATCGGGACGCTGAGTGGCAAGAATCAGGTGGATACCAAAGGCACGGCCTTGACGGGCGATCATAGAAAGCTTGCTTTCAATTTTGCGGACGACTTCTTTTTGATCATTACCTAGACCGGTTTTGTCCAACACCTCCGCAATCTCGTCGCAGGCAAAGATATACCGTGACAGGTCTTCTCCTGTGGCTTCGTTGTAACGGTCAATATTGGGTTGCCCAGAGGCTGCAAGCAAGGTTTTGCGTCGCTGCAGCTCGTCCACAAGCTCCGTGAGTAAGGTAAGAGTAGATTCCTCTTCAATGCACATCCGACATTGCTTGTGCCATACAGGTGGGAAATCCACACCGCCTTTGAAATCGGCGATAGAAACAACCGCACCTTTCTTGATTGCCTGCATGAGGAGCAGCTTCAGCAGAACACTCTTACCGCTGCCGGTAGAACCGCCCAAGAGAATGTGCGGAACTTTTACAAGGTCCACGGTGACTGGTCCGGTAAAGCTCTCACCCAAAGCCAGTATGAAAGGCTTATGGGAAAGATACTTGTCGTTCCAGTCTATCACTTCCGGCAGATCTGTTCTGGCTGGCACGGTATAGAGCAGAATGCGGCTCTTCCCAGACCCATATTTCATCTTGATAATGGTGATATCCAGGATCGTTTCAATGGCAGCCTGCTTGTCCTCCCAGGTCTTTAGGGGAATACCTTGGGAGCTGAACTCCCAGACTGAAATGCGAGGATTCTGTTTGTCCTTGTATTTCCGTTTCAGGGCAGGAACCATATCAGTATGGTTTGCAAGACCAATGCTCCGGAGCTGATCCTGGGCCGCCTTCTTTCCAAGAGGAAACAGAATGAGTATGGTGAGGAACGCTCCACCGACCAACAGGTATACAGCAAGAATGTGCTGTATAACAAAGCTGGCTATGGGTGAAAGTAGCGCAGTGGTCTCAGCGGTCAGTGCGATCTCATCTTGCTTACTCCATACCAGGATTGATCCAAGGATATAGAGCAAAACAAAAATGAGTTTCACAGGCACATCGGAGGTGGGATTCGGTCTGGGAAGATATTCCCGGAGACTGGAACGGCGTTGCAGCCGTTCCTTTTCAAACCGTCTCATGGGGAACCTCTCGGATGGTACCATCCTTCCGGAATTCTGTTACCGTGTGAATCCGTCGCAAGAATGCATTCCAGGTTTCCAACTTATCTC
>JAZSDS010000034.1:0-3414 GCA_045531275.1 Faecousia sp. | reverse complement strand
ACTGCCGCAATGATCTGTCCGATCATCACATAGCGGACCTGACCCATAATGAAGGGCAGCTCAATTTTGACAAACCGCTTAGGCAGGGAAATGCCTTCCAATTCCACGGCATCATAGATCTCCTGTGGAATTCCCATCAGCGCACCGTAGAACAGCAAAAAGCCGCCAACCCATGGGAAACCGATCACCAGGATCGACCAAATGGCTGTTTCGTTTGTGCCCAGGAAAGAAACCGTATCTCCGCCGACTGAGCGGATAAACTGATTGAGCATACCGTTGGGGCCGTAAATACCGTATCTCCAAACCAGCAGCGAAGAAATACCCACAAGGATAGAGGGCAGATACATAAACAGGCGCACTCTCTGCACAGTCTTCTTCGAACGCATCAGTTTAATGGAGTAAGCAAAAAACACCGGCGGTACAATGCCTACAAAAATATCGCAGATCATAAAAAGTACGGTATTGCGGATCATCTCCGGCCAGAAAGAACTTTCAAACAGCGACTTAAAGTTTTCAAAGCCGATAAAGATATAGGGCTGTCCCTCAATATGCTGATAGAAGGCATCCTTAATGGTCATAACAGACGGATACAGCGCGAACATCACCAGCAGCACAAAGGACGGAAGCAGTACCAAATAGCACCACTTTCCCTTCCAGATGTTGGAAAGTGTGGATCTCACCCAGACAGAGGCCTTGTCTCCTGTGATCGCTGCAAACAAAAAGTAAACAGCCAATATGCTCACGGCAACCGTAAGGCACAAAACCGCCCTGCTTAACACAGACGAGCCGCCCTGTTCCAGGGCATCCAGCTTATAGACAGAAAGGTATCTCTCCGCGCCTGTGGGAGAACGCCAGAAGGCCGCAAACTCATTGGTGTGCGAAGAAACCGCCCAGGCATCCACATTGAAAACGGTAGCAACGCGATAGCAAAACGCTCCGGCTTCCAAATCGAAGCAGTGCATAATATTCTCGTCATCTGATTGCAGATACAGCCGGTTTTCGCTCTGGCAGTAATATACGCGATCCAACACAACATCGCAAACGCCCAATGTTGTTTTTTCAAGCTCGCCATTGACCATGGCCACCTCACGGGCATTTTGCAGCGTGATGTACAAAACGCTTTGACCGGGAAGGCTGTCACCGCCCTTAATGGTATCATTAAGGTTGACCTCCTGAACGCCGTAAGCATCGTAAGCCTTGCGGTCCTCTCTGCCGGACTGCAAATTCAGGAACCCATGGAACGCCGCATCATCGTCGATCGGCAATTTCATAACCTGTCCGTTTTCGTAGGCGACGAGCATATTCATACCGTCAGCAGAAACAGACAGCGCTTTTACCTTGGTTTTCATAGTTGTCAGCGCATTTTTGCCGGAGGTTTTCAGAATTTCACCGTAAACCTCGCCGGTAATGAGCTTGTCATCCCGGATCGTGAGCTTTTCCAGATTGATATTCTGACCGTTGGTGTTATTGAGTGCAAAATAGAGCTCCGTATTTCCCTGTGCATCTTCGCAGAAATCATAAATAGCAGGGCCGGAGTAATAGTAAACCTGAACAGCATCTTTCTGCTTCCACTCGGCTTTTCCGTCCGCACTCTGCTGCAGATCCAGCAAATACACATAACTACGGGAGCAGACCAGAATTCGTGTTTCATTGACAGGAATGATCTTCATCAATTCCGCACCGTCTTCTGCCGCCTTGGAAACCAAGGTGGAGCGAATTACCTCGCCCCCCTTGATCTCGTGGAAGTAATCATCTGCGGTCATTACAAAATACCCATCGAAACCGAAAGAATCCGAAAGGCCTGTAATTTTGGCGTTTCCAAATTGCGGAGCAGGTGCTTCAATGTCATTTGCCAGCACAGATGAAAGTAACCAAACACCAATAACAGCAAGCAGGGCAGACAGCAAAAATGCGATCCAACGAATAATCTGCTTGTTTCTATTTGTTGTCATATTGACTCCTTATGCGTTAGGATTCTTGGTGTAATCGAGGTATGGTGTGGTCTTGCCGTAGGTAGTCTTAAAGAAGGACTGGTATGTGCTCAGCAGCGAGGATTCCCATTCGCTGGTCAGCGCTTTCAGAGCATCGTCTCCGCCCTTTCTGAGCGCATTGCCCATTGCAGTCCTAAGGGAAGTGTAGGAATCGTAGCTGGCATGGCCGAAGGACAGGTACTGCACAAATGCGTTTTCCGCCGCGCGGCCGTTGAACACGACCTTGGAAGCAGACTGGAAGAATTCATCCCACGCCTCAGGAGCCACTGTGCCGTAGATACCGGTGGTTGCCTTCGGGGAACCACCGCCCTCTTCCAGACCGTAGTAGAAGCAGCTCTGGCCGTAGGGAGAGAGGAAAAACTGGATGAAGTCCAGATACAGAGCGATCTGCTCCTCGCTCTTGCCGTAGGTGTACAGGCCAATGTAGCCGCCGTAACCGCCCACATCGCGGGTTACCGTGGTGCGAATATGCTTGGTGCATTCATTGTGCGTGGCATCGTTATCCACATGGTCACAGCCGCCATTTTGGTTGCAGGGAACATTACAGGTGCACTCCATGGGAACATAGTCGATCACATCCCATTCAAAGTCAACACCCTCCGTGTTCATAATGGTAACACCGAAGCCGGTATAGCAAGGCATAAACACAGGGGAATCCTTGGTGCCGGCCAGGAAATTCTGCTGCATAGTAGTGATGGTCTCCTCAGCGAAGGTGGGGCTGAGGTAATCGCTGATCTTCAAAAAGTTGGACATAAAGCAGTTGAACCGATCGCTGCCTGCGCCAACATAGTAAGGAGAATTGCTGCTTTTGTTCAGCAGTGCATTGTAAACACGCATCGTGTTGATATTGTACTTGCTGTCATACTCAGGCTGTTCATCACTCAGGCTGAAGCCAAAGTCGGCAGTAGCCTGCTTGAAGTTATAATCGCCAACCTGCTGCTGGACATCATCCAACAGATCGCGGTAGCACTGGTCAGCATAGACCTTAATAACCCACTCCATCGCAACGCCGGTCATTTCTCCGATTGCAAAGGGAGCGGTGTAGCCGGCCTGCTTAAGGGCTGCGCAGGCATCCATCATTTCATTCCATGTGGTAGGGATCTTTGCCTTGCCGTCGGCATCTACATAGCCAGCCTCTACCAAAGCAGAGGTATTGATGAAAATACCGGTAACCGTTTCCTGAGAAACCAGCAGATTGGAGCTGGCTGCGCCGATCTCCATCAACTGATCGCTCATAACATCGGACCAGACAATGCCTTCACCGTCTTCGCCCACACCGGCATAGGGGTTGATCTCATCCAGGATGCCGGACTGGAAGTTGTAGCCATAGTTTTTCAGGTCATTCTTAACATAGTTGCCCTGCATAATGCCGATATTATGCGCGCCGGCGGCCATAGGTGTGGTAATGGCAGTTGCCATATCC
>JAZSDS010000093.1:0-21980 GCA_045531275.1 Faecousia sp. | reverse complement strand
CACTTCGGGCATCTTCGCCTGGAATTCATGGCGCATATCGTCCTGCTTCTTCTCATCCCGGGAGAAAATACGGATCTCGCCAATGTCGGTCTGTAAGAAGCGGTTCAGCACCGCATTGCCGAAGCTACCGGTACCACCGGTGATCATTAGTGTTTTTCCTGCAAAACTGCTGCTCATTGTTTTTTACCTCTCAATCAAGATTATTTTCCAGCCAAGGGCAGGGAACAGAAGGGTTACCATAAATAAAGTTACTTTCCAGAACATCACAAAAATACTTTGCTACTGTCTGTGCTGTAATTCTATCTGCATATTTCACAGCAGACTTTTTCCACTGTAAAAGTAATTCTCTGTCACGGATAATCGTTTCCAGGCATTTCCGCAGTGCTACAGGATCTTCTTTCTTGATGACAAAACCCGCGCCACTGGTCCGTACCAATTCATCACTGCCCGCCTCATCCGTAGTGATTACACCCAGTCCGGCAGACAACGCCATATTAATCTGCCCATTCCAGCTGTCTTCCTTTCCCGGATATACATAAACATCATAATTGCTCATATTATCCATGACTTGATCTGCAGGCCATGTGCCACCAAATGTTACCTGTTCTGTTTCCTCAGCCCAGGCAATCACCTCATCCTTTTTCTCTCCATAGCCTCCCACCAAACACAGTTCCCAATCCTTTTCGGTCAAGGAATTGAATGCTTCCATAAGAACATCCAGACCGCGCATGTGGTAATTGAATCTTCCTACATACAGGAATCTGATGGGCCGGTTAGTAACATCCGGTGATGAGTGGTTCTTCGCTATGCTGTTATCACAATACATAAAATCGTAGAGATTGTCCTTTTTCCAGCCAGCCTCTCTTATTGCCCGAATCCCGCTTTCGCTTAACACAAACATTAGGTCAACGGTCTTCATCGCTTTTCTGTAAATATAACCATAGATCAGTTTGTATAGGCATTTTTTCAATATCTGCTTTATATGAGATCCGGAGTGAACCGCCGGTTTTTCTGTATACGCCGCAATTCGGACATTTGGCCCAAACTCCCTTTTGAACCGATACATAATAGGTGCAGGTTCCTTCCTCAACCCACCAAAAATATGGATATCCTCTCGGTGCTTTGTCAGAAAATTCTTTACAAAGCCTTCCGGGTCCTCCATTTTATCCAGAATATAGGTTTGCTGGATATTTTCACATTCGCTGGTATAGCCTGCTTTTCTTCTTTCCTCCCTCACATCGTGACAACTCACCACGATCACATTTCCTCGCCCCCAATGGGCAGGAATCTCGTTTATGATTTCCTTAATATTATTCGGAGGGGTTATCAGCCAAAAGATCACATCCATGAGCCTTCTCCTTTATATTCCACTGGTTTTCACAGACCTTCAGTCTGTGGTATGTCAAAAACGGCAGCACAGCGCCGGAAATCGCCAGCATGGCAGTTGCCGCCAGCTTCACTCCGGCTACTCCCAGTCCCAGAGGAATGGCCAGTAACCAGGAAAGGGGTATGATGGCAACAGCCTGGAAGATGGTCAGATACATATACGGTTTGATCTGCCCCATGCCGTAATAAAACTGCACATAGATCAGATTTACTACCTCCATGATATAGAACAAACAGGTAGCAGCAATAACGCCGGGCTGGTAATCCAGTTTTTTCCCCAACCAAAGCAGGGAAATATCCTCATACACAAATGCCACAGCAATAAAACCCAGGATAAATATACAGGATATCTGGGCTACCCGTCTCATGGAGTTGCGGATCCATGCAAATTCCCCGTTTTCCAGGGCCTGGGTGGTCCGTGACCAGAAAGGCACCACTAACGCCGCCATAAAGGAATACCCAGCAGCATAGACCGTGCTTACCGTGTGCATAGGCGTTACCGCCGCTGCGCCAAACAGGTAGGATACGATCATATTATGGCTGGAAAGGATCAACACCGCAGTAAGCTGGATCACAAAGAACTGCAATCCAAAACCGGCAATTTGCCTGACCTTGCCTCTTTCAAAAAGCTTCAGCTTGGGTATCAGGTACTTTCTGGTGGCACAGATATGGATAGAATTCCATATATACACAATGGAAGTAGTAGCGCCAAACAGGATGGCCATAGCCGTCAGGCTGCCGCCTCCTATGCGCCGCAGGACTATAAGTCCCAGAATATTCAGCACCTGTACCAAACAACTGCGGATGCTGACCCTTTCAGATAACTGCAGGGCATACAAAATGCTGTTAGACAACGCCAACACAAAGTTCAGCGCAATGAACACAAAGGTGATCGCCACCATGGGCCTAACCTGCAGTTGGGTCTTCAAAAGCGTATTCCAGTCCAGCAGGAAAGCAAATCCCAATAAAACCAGCAGGATCAGCCCCGCTATTCCGGTGAGCACCACATATGCAGTAGACACCGCCTTCTGTGCCTGCTCATATTCCTTGTTGGTCAGATGCTTGGTCAGCAGATTCCGCAAACCGTTTCCGATACCAAGGTCACAGTAATTGACCCATGTGATCACCGTAAGTATGGACGCCCATACACCATTAGCCTCTGTCCCCAGATAGTCCAGCAGCAACGGGGTATAGACAGCTGCCAGGATCATACCCATAGGGCGGATCAAAAAGTTCTTAATAGAGCTTTTTGCCGTCTGGTCCATATTACCCAGTTTTTTAATGAACTTCAAAAAACATTCCTCCAGACCTTCTCAGGTGGCTGTCACAGGGCAGATCGCATCATGTTCAGTATTTTTAAGCCCTGGACCTTCTTGTTCTTTTGAGCGAACAGGAATTGTCTGGCTGCTTCGCCTTTCTGACACAACTCCGCCTCCGGCAGCCCCAGGGTGTGCTGCAATGCCTCGGTAAGCCCCTGGGGGCCAGTACCCTCTACTACAAATGCATGGTCATAGTATTCTCCAGGCACACCGTCTACCTTTGTGGTCAGCACCGGTGTTCCACTGGCCATATATTCCAGAATTTTGCTTGAAAATGCATAGCGGCTGTGTTCGTCACCTGCATTTTTTGCATGAATGAGAACATGACAGCGTCTTTCCTTCTCAACCACAGTCTGTCGAGGGAGTCTGCCGAAATAAACGATACGGCTATCCTTTTGCGCAGCCTGCTGCACATACTCCCGGTATTTTCCGTCGCCGCAGATCCACAGTCGGTAATCCCCTGTTACTGCCTGAAACGCATCGCACAGCATGGGGATGTTGTATGCCTCTCCAAGGGAGCCGGCATACATAGCTGTTGGCACCGGTTCCTTTTCGGAAACACTATCCATTTCCAGCAGCGCTTCATCTGCAAAACCCTCCACCACAGTCCAGGGTGCCTTCCCGGTGGGGACCACCTGAGCAGAACAGGCCGACACAAAAACAAAACCGTCATATTTGCTGTAGAGTCTGCGATTATTCTTTTCCGACCATATAATAATCCGATCCTTTATGCTCCGTTCTCCGGTTTTATAGTGGGCATAGCCGGGCAGCTCTGTCAGAAACAGGCATACAGGAAACTTAAACAGTTTTCCAATCAGGAGTGCCGGCAGACAGTATTCAGAGAAATCCGCATAGGTCAGAATATATCTTTGTTTGCCGTTATGCTTCAGTGCCCAGGACAGCAAGGAAAAGAAGGTGGACACAAAGACCGTAAGCTGCTTCAAAAAGGGCAAATTGATCATAAACATCCGGTTTACCCACAGCGTATCGTTCAGCTTTATCCGCTTTGCCCATGTGCCCAACACACCGCCCCGGGGCCAGGCTGCCACCGCAGGATAAGATACATAGCTCACATCGTCACAAACCTGGGCCAAACTGGTGTACAGGTTGATCTGCATTGTGTTGGGGGAGATGGCGGCACGGACTTTTGATTTTTTCTGAAGCCGTTCAAATTCCGCCTCCGGGATCATGGTCCCTACCATACAGATAGCCTCTTGCTTTATCTGCTTACTGTCCATTGATTTCCTCCTTCGGTAACGGATAAGACACTTGCGCTGGTAACGGTTCCGCCGGCTCCCGGTCGTAGCGGATGCTCAGCATCATGGGAATCACATAAATACTGTAACCGATGGCAATGGAGTCGGTATAGATCCAGGAAACCGATATTACCAGTGCGATCAGAAGCCAGCGGCCTTTGCAGGGGGATGTGCCGATCCTGCCAACAGTGCCATACATCAGGACATACCAGGTGATCATACCGCCAACACCTGTCATTACCAGGATACTGGGAATAAAGCCGTAGGCAAAGGTTTGTCCCGGACCAATACCCAAAATGGGACGCTTGGCAAATACCTGGAATGCCTCCACGATGGTATTGAGGCGGCCTGCCTCACCGCCGCCAATGTTGGCATCCAGCGTTTCTGTAAACAGCATCGCCCTCTCCAGACGGCCAAGATAATAGTCCAGAGCGCCGGTGATGTACAGGATCGCCAAAACAACACACAGCACGCAGACAACAATTACAGACTGCTTTCGATTTTCATTCTGTATCAAATACAGCACCAGAAGAACAGGCAGCAGGCCTACCGCCCGGAAAGAGCCGCAAAGCACCATCAGCGCAATGCCGCTGACTGTCAGCCACACCTGCTTTTTGGTCTGCCGTTTATAGCCCCGGGACATTAAGTATACCAGATAGTAGCTGTAAAGCATCATGCAGAACTGGGAGGGCTCATTATTAAGGCCTACTATCACGAACAAGCCATTTCGCTCCAGGGATGTCATGATAGAAGTATCCGCACCAAAAATAATTCTGATCAGCGTCTCAGTAACGGTTATATTTAAAATATTTTTCAGCACAAATTCGATCCAGGCATATACGATCAGTATTCTTCCTGCCTTCAGGTAGAGGTCCAGGATCTTGAGCCAGCGCTTCCGGTTCATGCAAACCGCCACGGCAGTGGCGTTAATGGCAAAACAGATCAACCGTATTGATGTTTTTACCGTCTGCAGATCCAGGCTTGGATAGTGCATATAATCCAGATTGTCCACAAAGTCAATGCCGTTAAAGGTTCTTACCAGCATATCCAGAGGATCGATCACCAGCATCAGCACCGACAGCCCTATAGCCGCAATAAAGGCAATAAGACCAAGCTTAACGCCTCTCTTTATAAGGATAATCAGACTTATAAACACACAGACAAACTGCATAAAGTCTGCAACCTTAAAAGCTGTTGCCCCCAGGCTGATAAAAGTGCCCACATTTATAAAGCCTTCATAAAGCAAATTTGCTGCAAATAACCGCAGCAACAGCGTTTCGGCTCTGTGTAAATTGGTCGCAAACAGATAAAATACATATGCCGCAACCAGTATACCTGCAATTGACATACCCATACTCTCTTTTACCAAAAATGTTATATAAGCTGCATGTGGACAGTGTCTAACCACCCACGCTTATGCAGACACATCTTCTCTCTATCGTGTCGCTTTAATATATTGGAGCAGCGGCTTCCAACCAGAGCAGGTATACTTCTGTGTAAACCAGCTCTGATCCTGTGTCTGCCGGGGGTGTTCCCCGCAAATATGCCGCTTCATGATCCGGGCCAGTTGCTCCGGCGCATAGGGGTCAAAGAATTCTGCGTTCTGATAACCCGACAGTACCTCGTTGGCATAAGGCAGATCCGCCGCAATGATAGGCGCACCTGCTGCCGCCGCTTCTGCCAAAGGCAGTCCAAAGGTCTCCAACAGGGACGGGAACAGCAACACACTGCTGCCGTATAGTTCCTGCACCCGGCTAAAGGGCAGCCGCCCCTCGCATTTGATTCCCGGCGCATCCCGGAGTTCCTCTGGCAATTCACCGCTTTCCAGCGTCAGTATGACCTCAAATTTCTCCACGCCCTGGGCCCGCAAAAGCCGGGCGGCCTCAATAATGGCTGCATGGTTTTTATAGCTGGCATAGGCCGCCGGATAAAAAAACTGTCTGCGGTTTTCCGGGGTGTCGCTGTAGCGTACCCGCAGGTCCGCCTCCACCGTAGGGGGCGTGACCAAAAGCTTGCTTTCGGCAATGCCGGTCTTGTCCATCACTGCCTTTTTCATCCACTGGGTCTGTACCACCACGGCATCCGACCCACGGATGCTTTTGTAGATAAATCTGCAGATCACATTTTGATACAGCCACTCTATGGGATTCTTTCTTATGGAGAATTTCAGATCGCAAAAAGGAATTGATTGATGTACATAGGTGATCTGCTTGGCCTTCACAAAGGGGATATTGATATTTTGCAGGGAAAGCACCTGCTCCGGCGCTTCCTCCCGGACAATGGCGGGGGCAACAAAATAATCGAAGTATAATCGGTGTAATCTGCTCTTTTTGATCCAGCTGCAGACCTTTACCGTCACATTGTCTGTAGGTGCAACGTGCTGGGCGCTCAGCACGAATACCCACTTTATATCCTTGTGGGATACTGCCTCGTTATAAAAGCTTTTTAAAACAGTCAATGCACCGCCGGAAGACGCAGCAACATCAAACACCAATACCTTTTGCATCTGCTCTCAATATCTCCTTTACACGATCGCTTACCGCATCAATGGGTACAGTGGCATCGATCACATGGCTCCATCTGCCCTTTTCGACCTGCTCCATGTAGCAGTTGATCCGAAAAACCCGAACATCGTAGGGCTCCGGATGGGGATCGTCTTTCAGGTCTGATCTGCGCATGGACTCCTCCGCAGGGATCGTAAAAATAAAGGAATGGGTAGGCTTGTAGATCAGCTTCAGCATGATCTTCCAGCTAAGCCATTTTTCAAAATCAATGTTGGGAAATTTTACCCGGAAATCGATCAAGGTGTCCCATATATACCGGTCGCACACGATCAGCTTGCCTGTAAGCTCTTTCCAGCGGAATACGATGCCGTAGTATCTGGCAAGATCCCAAATTGAAGCAAACAGCAGTAGCTTGGATTTCGTAGAACTGTTGCTGACAGATTCCCGATACGCTTTCTTCTGCTCCTCTGAATAGTGCTTGTCCGGGCGGATAAGGGTCTTGAAGCCTTCTACCCAGGGAGTATATCCTCCGCGGCTCCAGATTACCTCCACTCTTTTTCCCTGGTCTTCCAAATGCTTTTTTATAATTGCAATCTGTGTTGATTTTCCGGAACAGTCAATTCCGCTGAAAGTGATCATAGTGCGTCCTCCACTTTCGTTTATAGCATGGATAATATATGCTTGGCGTAGCCTAAAACACCTGCGCCGTATTTAGCCTGGACCCAACTGTACTTGGGAAACAGGATCTCTTTCACACCATGTAAGCTGTTCTTCTCATCACTGTAGATGTCGATGAGGATCCGCGCCTTTCTCCCGGGAAAATCCCTCAGAACATTGGTCTGCCCATCGTACACAACAGCCAATAGCTTGTCTCTTTGTTTTTTATTACCTATTTCAAACATAAAAGCAGGAATATTTACCCCCAGCAGTTTATGGGCCAGGAAGGCAGCTGTGGAAATTTTCACGCCGTTTTCGTCCCGCTCCGCCCACTGGGCCAGCATTTCCCAGTTTATAGGCTGCTGCGCCGCATTGGCAACATCGTAATACAGACGAATATCCGGGGCTTTGCAAAAGCCGTGCACCGCGATATGCATCATGCACACATACATCAGTCCCTCCGGAGAGGGCAACCGGATTGCAGTGTCCTTATAGTACATACAGCGATCCCAGTCAATAAAATCCTCCCGGGCTGTAAAGCTGGGTAAATTGACACGATTGGTCATATCCCAGTTGATGCCAAAGTAAAAGCCTTCCGGAAATGTATCTTTCCGGATACTGGAGGAGATAATCAGATTGCCGGCCTTTACCTCATCGATCTCATAGCCGTTGTCCCGCAGGACATTGTAAATATGCTCCCGCTCACCGGGGTCTGCATACTGGTCCAGATCACCGGAGCCGAACATAGCCAGGGGCTGTGTAGAGGCGAGCAGCGCTCCGAAATTCTCTACCACCGCAATTTTTGTGATGCCGTTTTCGGTCAGAAGCTGATATGTCTCATCCAAACAACGGATCACTTCCTGATTGCGTTGGGCATATTGCTCCACATAACTGCCCCAGAAAGCTTCATCCAACCCCAGGCGGCACATGAGACTTGCAACAGCAGGGATCAACTTTTTCTTCCGGACAGCTTCAAAAATGGCATCCTTACCGTCGCGTAGGTATATTTCTTTTATGGTGCGTACCTGTTCTTCCTCCAAGGGATTGTGGGTATAGGCCGCCCGATATATATTCCAGTAAGCTGGGTTAAGTCCCATTTTCAACACTCCTCCACTGTTTTTACAAATGCTTTGAGTACCTCTTTCGCTCTCTTTTGGGAATAGCCTTCGGCAAGCTGCATAGCTTCCCGCAACTGGAACAAAATATCCTCCATCAGCAGGATGCACCGGACAAGCTCCAATTGCTTTTGGGTGTATTCCTTTTCCGGATCGTTTATTAACCACCTGGCATCTGCTTCCAAACGACCCAGTAGGTCGTACCCCTGCCCCCGATTGTGCAGTGAATAATACAGAGTCACCGGATCGTACCATACAGAGCGTCTTCCGCAGGTCTCCCAATCATAGATCAATACCCGGCCGTCCCTTGACACCCAGATATTACCTTCTTGCAGATCTCCATGGCTGATGCAGGTGGGAACAGCCATTTCCAAATCGCCCAATCTTAGCTGCATACCATCCAGGCAGCGGACCACCTCTTCGTACTGTTCATCTCCCTGCCCCAGCAGTTGGGCGCACAGAGAAAGAACCTGCTGCTTAAGGCTTGCAATATATGCTTGCCCGGGCATATCCTCACGGGTATCCTCCGCCAGCTGCCTTATGTAGCTGTCTACCACCCGAAGACTCTCGGCGTGCACCTGCATATCCCGGACCCGGGCCAATGCATGACCGTGCATAACCTCTTCGGTATACCAATCCTCACCTCTTCTGAGTACTTTTGGCACAAAATCATACCGGCAGTTCATCCGAAAATCCAACTGATTGTTGAGAAAAAGTGGCTTGTAACCCACTTTCAAAATACAGTCCACCGTATCCGCTTCAAAATCAAAGAAACGGACCGTTCTGTTGCAGGGAGAAATATACAGATCAGTGTTAATCTCCCCCACTGCAGAAATATATATCCGCTTTGCCGCACCAATGCCAAAGCTGTTGGTAATGGCAAATACACCCAGCTTTCCAATCAGGTACTTTAAGATGTTTCCCCGGATATTGTACTCACTATAGAGATACTCCTTCGCACCCTTGCCCACAGGAAAACCGGACACAAAGAGAGGCTTGTAGTACAGGTACAGTGGCCGAAACCCTTTTTGTTTTTTCAGGGACAATTCTACCTCTGTGCCGTGGACCTGGCGATAATACTTCTTGATAGTGCCAAGGAGCACATCCATAAAATTTTCTCTGGCAAGCATTGTTTGGGTGTTCATAGCAAAAATCCTTTACTCCATAATGATTCGGTAGCAACGATCTGCAGTAAAATACGCCTCCAGATAAGCTCTGGCCGCAGCGCCCATGGCCTCTTTATCCGCCCGGTTCATTTCCTCCACACAGGCAGTAAAGGCTGACGGGTCAGCGCTTTCGCACCACAGTCCGTAGCCGTTTTCCACTGCGTCGGTGCCTACATCCGTATTCCGGTCGGTGCAGGCGAGCACCGGCATGGCATACTCCATATAGGAGAGGATCCGGGAGGGATAGTTGGGGATAGTAAAGCGCTTGTCCAAAAACAGAAGCCCTACATCGCAGCCCCGGACCAACGCATCATATTCCGCTTTGGGCAGAAAACTGATAAGCTTCATATTTTTAGGCTCATACGCCTTGAAAAAGTTCTCCAACAAGCCAAACTCGCTGCCGCTGCCGCAGATGATAAAATAGCGGTCATCCATATCCTTGTTCTGTTTTAAGCACTCTACAAGATGATCGATGGCCTGGGGCTTGCCCAGGTTGCCGCCGTATAGGTATACTGTAGCCTCCGGAGGGATCCGGTATCGTTCCCGCAGCACACGCTTTTCCTCTTCCCGGGAGACTACCGGGCTGGGAATAATTCCATTAGGACAAACACCAACCCTCTCCTCAGGAATCCAGGGATTGTTTTTCTTAACAAACTCTGCATTGGCGCGGCTCATGCAGCCGATACGGTCAGACTGGCTATACAGCATCCGCTCCTGAGCCGCAAAATAAGTATAAATAGGACTTTTCCGGGAAAACATCTGAAGATCCACTGCGTTCTGAGGAAAAATATCCTTCAGCATCAGATAAGTAGGGCAGCCGAAGAGTTTTTTCAGCTTCTTCACCGGGACCGCCAGGGTAATGGGCGGTGTGGAATACAGCATGAGCCCAAAGTCCATATGCCCCAAATGCTTTTTTACTGCGCGGTAATACAGCGTGCTGAGGGTCACGGTACTGATACCCTTCTCGATCAAGCCGACACCGGAGGTGTTACCAATCTGCACCTTCAAAATACCGTAGTCTTCAAACTCCACAAGTTCGGTCCGCTCCCCCAGCTTTTTCTCCCGGGGTGTGACGATATAAGGTCGGTGACCATTGCGGATGAATTCCAGCATCAAGTCGGAATAGATATTATGCATATCCACGCCGGTGAATGGATTCATCGTTAAAAACAGAATGTTCATACAGTCCTCCCTTATGCCCGGTACAGGGGGAAATAGGAAGCTTCCCGGTCAAAATCAGGCGTCTCTGCGGCCCGCAGTTCCACAAGCCGGTCATAAACCTCCCGGTTCAGAATAGCCCGCCCCACAAAGAACGGCACATCCGGCGCCTTGGTAAAGCTGCGCTTATAGCGATAGATACCGTCATCCTTGTGGTAGCCGCCACCCAGCACAAAACGCTTCCTTCCTGTTTCGTTGCACCACTTAATGATGGCATCCTTCAGGAAGTCATTGGGCCGCATAGAATAATATTCCTCATTGGTGCCACCCAGGAAGGAATAGGCATAATTCTCAGAACAAAGCACCAGTTCGGTAGAAATGACTTTTCCGTCCTTCATCACATGGAAATACATGTAGTTTTCCGGCAGCAGCCGGGCAATATCCTCAAAATAGGACCGTTTGAAATAGTAGTAGTCGGATGCCTGGTTCCGGTCCATAGTGGCATAATAAATATCCAAAAAACCATCCAGGTGGCAAAGATTCTGCTCAATGCACATTTCCAGACCATTGTTTATGGCCTTTTTCACATTTTTACGGACCTTATGCTCATAGCCCATCCAGATGGCATCATACTCTCCGGTGGTATCTACCACCACATTATCCAGCACATTAGCTGTCTCTCCATAGTAACGCTCCCGGACATCCACATTATCAAAAAGGTGAAAGCGGATAAATTCACATACAATGTTTTTCTCAAGGCAATATGCGGTAAAGGCCTGCCGGTATGCCTCCATAAGCTTATCCGGGTCAGAGCAATTCTTCATTACCGGACCTCCGTAGCCATAGGGAGTTACAATGTCATACCAGTTTTTTCCGTCCAATTGCCACTTTACCGGTCGCAGAATAAAGGTATTTTGGACCTCACCGTATTCACAGCTAAAGCAAAAGGTCTCGCTTTTACCGTCAATTTCTTCATAGACCTTTGCGTAATTGGGGTCAAAATAAAGATCAGCCATTGCTTAAAAGCTCCTTATCATTTCTGTTGCCCGTTCCATATCCTCCGGGCTGTAACGCTGGTCACACACAAAAGACATCTCCATATCATAGATCAGTCGGGATTCACTGTTCGTTCTGTGCAGATCGCTTAATGGCCAATGGATAGGTAGATAGACCCGGTTTTGGATCAACTTCAGGCGCAGGTCTGCCCGGATACCGGGAACCACCTCCAATGGCACAAACAGGGGACAGTCCCCATCCCGTACCTGCCGGTATGGGCTACCCACAGCGGAAGATGCCATTCGGTTAATTCTTTCAATGGCAACGGTGGCATTTTCCCGGCGTTTTCTGCGGATATAGTCCACATTGACTGTCTCCAGGATCTGCAGTGATTCCGGGTCGGGGCCATAGCCTACATAGTCGGTCTCCAAACTTTCCTCCGCCCGGGCAAATGCTCGGAGAAAGGACTCTTTTTCCACCGGCTGACCTGCCATAAACCGCCGTTTTTCCTCAAAAGCAGTGTTTCGCATATTTGTATAGGGCATATTCTGTTCCAACCGGGGAACAGTGCGCCAACCGCCCCACTTTGCGCAGAAGCCGGCATTTACACCAAACCACTTCCGAAAGCTGCCAAACACATAGTCATAGGGGCTGTAGTCCATGTCCTCACAGAACAGAGCATGGGTGGCATCGTAGACCACCACTTTCCCCTTTGCTTTTTGACTCTTGGCAACGGCCACGGTTTTCTCGTTTTGAAAACCAAAGTAATCCATAAGGAATACCAGTTCGCAGTCATTTTCCTCATCAAAGGCGCAGCTGATGCCTGTATCTGTAAAGAAAACATCATAAAATACTGCATTGATTCCCTTTGCCACGAAGGGTTCGATCATGGTGTGGCAGCAGTAAGACGGTAGGTAAGCCTTTCGGATTCCCCGTTCCTGCAGGGCATCCCGGAGCAGCAGCTCCAAAGCGGTCCTGCCGCAGAGGGTGTAGCGGCTGTCCATTCCGGCAGGCAACAACTGCCCTACTCCATCGCCATCCAAAGGGGTACACCCCGTCCAGAACTCACTTCCGATCTCAAGCATCATCGTTCACAATACTGTAGGAAATAGCGTCCACATATGCGCCATCCTTATAGGCTCTTGCCTGCAAACGGCCTTCTTTTCTGAATCCGCACTTTTCAAAAATTCTCTGGGATGCAGTGTTGTATTCCAACACATGGGCGTATACACAGTGCAGCCGCAATTGACGGAAAGCATATTTCACCACCGTCCTCAGCGCATCCGTACCGTAACCCTTACCTCTGGCATCAGCGGCAAGCTTCAAATGTACCTGGGCAACACCATTGCGGTGGTCTATGTCGCTGAGGATAACCGTACCCACCCCTATCTGGGTGTCCTCCTTAGTCGCCACAATGCAGCGCAGCACATCGTTCCTTCCCATCTGGTCTGCAATCCACCTTGCCTGGGCTGCCTCTGACACAGGGAATGATCCCCCTCCCAGCATTTTTTCTGTAGCGGGATCATTAATCATCTCCAACAGCAACCCATTGTCACCAGGTTCAATGGCGCGGAGCAATATCTTCTCTCCGTATATATTCATTTAACTGCACTTCCTTCCTCCAACTGTTGCCGGCGATAAGCATCAAAATCCACTGGGCTATCCACACCACGGACACCGATACCACTGCGACGAAACACCGTTGCAACAGTTTGAAACAGGATCTTTATATCCCCAAGGAGCGTAATGCGCTCTACATAGGCAATATCATAGGAAAAGCGTTGTTCCCAGGTGGTGGCATTCCTGCCATGGACCTGAGCCAGGCCGGTCAATCCAGGTAGTACAGAATGTCTGCGTTTTTCCCGTTCGTTATAATAAGGCAAGTACTGCACCGCCAGAGGCCGGGGGCCAACGATAGACATATCGCCCTTAAAAATATTGATAAGCTCCGGTAATTCGTCCAGCGAAGTAGAGCGCAGGAATTTTCCATAGGCTGTCAACCGCTGCTCATCCGGCAACAGATTTCCATCCTTGTCCTTTTCGCAGGTCATAGTGCGGAACTTGATCAAGTTGAATATCTTTTCATCTTTGCCGGGGCGGGGCTGCACAAAGAAAGGATTGCCCTTCATTTTGATGGCCCCCAGCGCTGTCAGTACCAACAATACCGGCGAAAGCACCAACAGTGCCAAACCGGATAATGCAAAATCAAAGAAACGCTTGAAAAAGCTCTTATACATAGTTATGTACCTCAGGCGAAGCAGCTTTTGACGATCTCAATGATCACATTCTGCTCCTGTGTTGTCATCTTGTTATCGCTGGGCAGGCACAGACCTCTTTCGAAGATATCCATACCCACATCTATTGACTTCCCTGCAATATAAGCATTGCTGCCGGCCCGTCCGTTGCCTTGGGCCGTGATGAACCCATGCATTCTGTAAACAGGCTGCATGTGCATGGGCTTCCAGATGGGTCTTCCCTCTGCGTTAGCCTTTGCCAGCTTTTCCAGGATCTCTGTAGGACAGCTCTTCCCCGGCTCGCTGCGGTACAGCGCCTTGTTCTCTCCCAGCACCTGAGGACACATAGCATCCTCATGGATCAGCATACAGGAAAGCCAGAAGTTGGGTTCAGAATTTTCTGCATCATAGGGATTCATAGTCACAGGCAGATCCCGGAAGGCCTCCTTATAGCGCATATAAATTGCCTTCTTCTGGGCAATATGCTCTTCCAGATAGGGGAACTGGCCCCGTACCACACCGGCAATTACATTGCTCATACGGTAATTGTAGCCTGTTTCCTCATGCTGGTACCAGGGCGCATTCTCACGGCTCTGGGTAGACCACTTGCGTACCTTATTGGCTGCCTCTGCGTCATCCGTCAGCAGCATACCTCCGGAGGAACCGGTTATGATCTTATTACCATTGAAGGAAATACAGTTATATGTACCAAAAGTGCCTGTCTGCACGCCCTTATAGGTAGCGCCCAGGGATTCAGCCGCATCCTCGATCATAACAGCGCCGTGTCTGTCACAGACCGTCTTCAGTTCATCCACCTTGCCGGGGGTGCCGTAGAGATGGGCCACTACCACAACCTTTACATCAGGATATTCTTGAAAGGCCTTTTCCAGCGCCACAGGGTCCATGTTCCAGGTATCCCGCTCGGTGTCAATGAATACAGGGATTCCACCCTCATAGACAACAGGGTTTACAGTAGCGGCAAAGGTCATATCCGAACAGAATACTTTGTCCCCGGGTTTGACACCTGCCAGCTTCACTGCCATGTGCAGCGCCGCTGTACCACAGGACAGTGCCACTGCATGCTTGCAGCCCACCTTTTCGCAGGCCAGCCGCTCCACCTCGTTGATGTTTGCGCCGACGGTAGACATCCAGTTGGTCTCATAGGCTTCGGTAACATATTTCAGCTCATCTCCATGCATAGTGGGAGAAGAAAGCCAGACTTTTTTTTCAAGTGCTGTTGCCTGCATTTATATTCCTCCTGTATTATAAAAGTCCTTCAACCTAATTGCGCCTCATTTTTGCGAAAAGACAACAAAACGACAATATTTCCGCATTTTTACACATGGTAACTATACCATATATCCTTTCAAAAAGCAACTATTCTTCTTGATATATTGCTGCATATTTTCCCTCCTGCTTCGACAAAAAACACCCGAAAAGATTTTGCCTCCTTCCAGGCGTTTTTTATCTTATTTACTTATCCAGGCAATCACCTGGATCGCCACCAAATGGGCAGGATAATAAAAATAAAACAACCATTTGATGCTCCATTTCCCTCGCCTGCCGTTGTATAACCACAGCAGCGGCAGCGACAAAAGGGAAAACCACTGTCCCCGCCATGCTCCAAGAGACAGCAGCACCAAAATCAGCGCAGCAAAGCCAAGTCTTTGGCGTCTGTCCTTCCCAAAATATACGCCTACAGGCAGAAGTACGCCCCAAAAGCCGTAATCCACACCAAAATCCATGCCCACAAGGATCCCCGGCAGAACCTCTGTTACAAAAAATACAAGTAGAAAACCTGCCCCAGCCAGCATCCACGCCACCCCAGTACCCCTGTCCATCGCATTTTTCAGCAGCAGAATGCAAATCACCGACAGAGTAAATGTGACTATCACGCACTGATACACAGAGCCCACAGCAAAGAAATACACACTCTGGCACAATACGGCAAGAGCTGCCAACATACCCAGGTATTTAGGCATATTTCCGGTATGCCGGCAGCCCTCCCCGATCATGTAGCCATAAACAGGAAAGGCCAGCCGCCCTATCAATCGCAATGCTGTAGCCTGGGGGAAAAGCATGACTCCCACATGATCACACGTCATAGCAATCATAGCAACCATCTTCAGTTGATTGTTTGTCAGTCCTTTTTTCTTCATATCCTTCCCACCACCTTTACGCATTCCGTCCAATCTCTGGTGACCCTTAAAAGTTCCTGCTCCATTATAACTTTTGACCTGTTTCAGGTCAACCAAAATCGCCGCTCCTGCCTGTTAACAGAAAACTACTTGTATTTTTTCCTTTTTGGTGCTATTATGAGAATGATATTCCTCACAATGATGGATAAAGGAACCGGTGGATATTATGTCTTTGAACGATATGATGACACACAACCGGGAGACTGCTGAAAGCAGACATCCTGTACTCAACCGAATAAATGACTTTCTGGTTTCGCCCAAATTCATTGTCACAATCATGTTCCTGACCGTCGTGTCCAACCTTTTTTCCATGGAATTGGCGGTTTATAGCATTTTCACCGTGGCAATCGTATACACCTGCCTGTTTGGTCGGGACCTTTTGCCCCTGATGCCTATATTTATCTGTTGCTATATTGCTCCGTCTGTTTCCAATAACCCAGGACGCAATGAGCAGTCTGTCTTTTTCCCGGATCATGGCGGCATCTATGTCCTCTGTCTGGCAGGGCTGATCGTTGCTGCGCTGGTCTACCGCATTGTCCGGTTTCGGCACAGCTTCTTCCATAAAAAATGCAGGCTTTTGCCCGGCATACTGCTTCTATCCGGTGCCTATATACTCAGCGGCTTGGGCATCCCGGGATACAGGGACACCGCACCAAACAACCTTCTTTTCGCTTTTGCCCAAAGTGCCTCCATTGTCTTCCCCTATCTGCTGTTTGCACAGGGTGTTGATTGGAAGAACGCCCGGAAGGATTATTTTGCGTGGATTGGCTTCTGCATTGGCGGGGTGCTGATGCTCCAGATCCTGTGGATCTACCTTTCCACCAATGTGGTTGTGGATGGCATTATCCACCGTGGTCAAATATACACCGGCTGGGGCATGCATAACAACCTAGGTGGCATGCTAGCTATGATGATACCCTTTGCCTTTTATCTGGCTACCAAGTACCACAAAGGTTGGCTCGGCACCGTGGTAGGCTCTGCTTTTTTGATCTGCGTTTTGCTCACCTGCTCCAGAAGTTCTATCCTTACCGGCACTGCTGTCTACCTGATCTGCGTTGTACTTATGCTTTACTATGCCCGGAACCGAAAGGGTAACACCATTGCGGTTATCACCTTCATATGTGTAACAGCACTGATCCTTCTTCTGTTCCACAGACCGATCCTACGGCTTTTCAGCGATCTTCTCAACCGGGGTCTTGACCCCTCTTCCAGGGATACCATTTACAAAGAGGGTTTGGCGCTTTTCAAAAAGTATCCTATCTTTGGCGCTTCCTTCTTCTCTCCCGGGTATAAGCCTTGGGATTGGTCCACCTCTGCAGTTTTCTCCAGCTTCTTCCCCCCGCGCTGGCACAACACGATCATTCAGCTGATGGCCAGCTGCGGCATTGCAGGCCTGGGCTCCTATCTGCTGCACCGTGTGCAAACTGTCCGTATGCTGTTGCGGCATCCCAGCAAGGAAAACACTTTTATTGCCTGCTCTGTGCTGACGCTGGTGGTCTGCAGTTTGTTCGACTGCCATTTCTTTAACATTGGCCCCACTCTGTTTTATGCAATGGCCTTGGCTTTTGCAGAAAACTGCCACAAGGGCATATAATTTATAAACCGGCGGACAGAAATCCGCCGGTTTTGTTTTTATTCTCCCCTTGTTAGTAAGCCAATCGCATATTTTGCGTATTCCGAAAGGTACTGTCCCCGACGGGTAACCACCGCCGGCTGTCTTGTAGAAACACTGTCGTTGACTTTCAGCAGGGTGACACCTGTTCCAAAAACCTGATCGTTTACAAACTGCATAGGAAGGAGGGTAGCGCCAATAGCTTCCTGAACCATAGCCCAGGCGGTGGCGATTCCTGTTACCTCCACAGTTATATCAGGAGAAAATCCTGCCTTTTGGCAAAGTCTGTCAAAAAGCTTGCGCATTTCCTGGGTCTTGCTTACTGTAATAAAAGGCAGCTCCCTGCAGTCTGCTATGGACACCTTTCCATCCCCGGCACCCGGCAATCTGTCCATAAGGGCCTGTGGCACTGCCAACACCAGCGTATCTGTCTCAATAGGGTATACATCAAGGGCCAACTCATCAACAGGAAGATTCACAACCGCAAAATCGTATTTCCCTTCCGCCACATCTTTTCTCAGCTGACCGCTCCCCACCTCACAAAGCTGGACACAGACACCAGGGAACCGCTCCCTTACTTTTTTTACCACCTGAGGCATGAGATACAGACTGCGAAAAGGAGAAACACCTATTACCAGTCTACCCTCTTCGCCGGAACGAAACCGCTCCATAGACTTCATCAGCTGATCTTCCTTATAGAGCAGCTCCTGAGCCTCCCGGACGAAATGCTCTCCCGCAGGCGTTACAGCGAGGGGGCTTGTATCCCGGTTAAATAACTGGATCCCCAATTCCCTCTCTAGGTTCATCACCTGTTTGCTCAGCGCTGGCTGGGATATGTCAAGTTGTTCTGCCACCTGAGAGAAATTGCGTACTTTTGCAAGCTGTATTACATACTGCAATTGACGGGAATTCACTACAATCTCCCCTTTCCAAAACATCATTAATACTACAATACAGTTTTGCCGCAAAAAAAGCAACCCTATGGGTAAACTTTTTCTTGACAAATAGGATTCTGGGGTTATAATATTCCTTGTTGGTTATATGTCTTATAACTTTTTTGAATTATCGATTTGAAGGGAGTTTTCCATTATGCCATCCTCACTGCTATACTTGGGCATCATGCTTGCGGTAATCATTGTTTGGTTTGCCCTGCTGAAGCGTCCTGTGTATGAAGCTGTTCTGATCAGTTTCCTGCTCCTGCTGACCATCACGGGTACCTGGGGCAATGCTTGGGAATATATTGATGATGCCCTCTCCACATCCCTGCTTTACTCCATGGTAGCATTTGTTGCCATGTCTATTCTGCTGACCAAAACAAAGATCATCGACAGCTGTATTGCCGTGATCCTATCCCTGATCGGCCGCGTCTCCGGAGGCGCAGGCTATGCTGCCGTTATCGCCAGCAGCTTTATGGGCGCCCTGTCCGGCTCCGGTCCGGGCAATGTTATGGCCACCGGTGCCATCACCATCCCTGCCATGAAGCGCTCCGGCTTCCCCGCAGAGCTGGCTGCCAACATTGAGAGCAACGCCAGTTACATGGGCAACATGATCCCCCCCTCTTCCAACATCGTTGCAGCATTAGGCGCATTCACTGCTCTGTATCCTCAGCTGAATATGACCACAGGCCAGTTCTGGATCGTCCTCTGGGGAATCGCAATCTGGTTCATCCTGCAGCGCCTTGTTATGGTGTGGGGCTTCTGTAAGTATTACAAAGTTAAACCCATGACAAAAGAGGAGCTTCCCAGCCTTAGTGAAACTCTTAAAGCGGGCTGGCAGGGCATGCTGCTGCCTGTGATCATCCTGCTGCCCTTTGTTCTGGACTATCTGTTTAAGGACAATTTCTTCACTGCACGACTGGGCGAGACCGGCGCAAAGCATATGTCCAGTTCTATCCTTCTGTTTATCGGCGGTGTGGCCTCCATCTTTACCTGCTTTATCGCAAAGGACAAGTCTATGGTCACTCCCAGCAGCATCGCAAAGATGTTCGCCAACGGTGTGAAGTCTATTTCCCCTGCCATCGGTGTATGTATCTTCGGTTACATGATCGGCGCCCTGTTTAACGATCTGAATGTATCCGACGAGCTTGGCGCAATCATCACCTCCTGGAGTTTTGGTAAGCTGGGCACCGTTGTTGCCGTATGTCTGATCACCTGCTTCATGGGCATGGTCATCCCCGGCTCTTCCCTTGTGGTCATCTTTGGACCCATGTTCATTACCACCCTTGCAAGCGTTGGCTGTGACCCCCTGCTGGTGGCCGCTATGCTGCCCTGCATCTGCGGTGTTATGTGCGGTATTACCCCGCCCCTGGGCTTGGGCATGTACGCCGGTATGACCCTGGCAGAATCCGATTTCGGAAAAACATTTAAAAACAACCTTTGGTGGGTTGCCGCCCAGTTCATTCTGGAAGTTGTAGTCCTTATGGGCTGGCTGCCCATTCTGGGCCTGTAAGGAGGTTCTACCATGAAAGAAATTTGCAAAAAGATCTCCAATGTACTGAAAACCATTTTTGGCTACGGCATTATGATCTGCCTGTTCACTGGCGGCCTGACCTTCTTTGGTTATGTTGCAGCCCTGTTTATCGGCGGCGGAACTGCCACTGCGATTTGTGTATTTATCTATAAAACCATCATCCCCTGGATCATTTACTGCTCCACCATTATGGTCCTGCTTGGCCTGGTCTCTATGTATCTTGCCGGAGAGATGGCGCTGACCTCCAACAAGAAAAAGAACACAAAGCACGAAGGTGAAATGTAATAAACCGCTTTTAGGGCGTGTTGCATAGTTTTGCAACACGCCCTTTTTATACCAAAACTTTAGGTGACCTACAGAAAAGAGTCGGCAGCCCCGGCTTATGCTATACTCATTACGTTACAGAAAACAACCGAAGCGTTATTGTGCAACTCATTGACATTCACACCCATGTATATCCGGACGAGATTGCGCTAAAATCCACCAAAAGCGTCCGGGAATTTTATCGGCAACGAGACTATGGACGGCACAGTAGCCCTGCTGCTGCAGCGCAGCCGGAGCAGATCACCTGGAAAACTGCCCACCGAATTTTGAAGCTGTAACAAAAAATCATCCTGCAACATAGTTGCAGGATGATTTTTCCATTTATTAGAAGCCCAGAGGATATGTCCAACCCATGTCGTCTTCCACAACACCGGTCTGCATGCCGTAGAGATTGTCATACAGCTTCTGAGCAGTGGGGCCCACCTTGCCGTCAGCAACCTGTACATCCTCGCCGTTGATGTTCAGCCAGCCAATGGGAGAGATAACTGCAGCTGTACCGGATGCAAAGATCTCCTTCAGAGTACCGTCCTTAGATGCTGCAACCACCTCGTCGATGGACAGCTTACGCTCGGAAACCTTAACACCCCACTTCTTCAGCAGCTGAATTACGGAGTTGCGGGTAATGCCGGGCAGAATAGTACCGGAATCCAGAGGGGCGGTAATGACCTCGTCGCCGATCTTGAAGAAGGCGTTGGAGGTACCGATCTCTTCCACATACTTATGCTCCGCGGCATCCAGCCACAGAACATCCTTGCAATTATACTTAATAGCGTCCTGGGAAGCCCGCATGCCGCCGCCGTAGTTGCCGCCGACCTTAGCGTAGCCGGTGCCACCCTGGGCTGCACGGATGTACTTATCCTGCACGTAGATCCGGGTGGTGGTCAGGCCCTTGTCGTTGGCTGCATAGTAAGAACCGGTGGGGCTGAGGATAATCATGAACTTATAGTGCTGAGCAGGCAGCACAGAGAAGGAAACCTCGTCACCGAACAGGAAGGGACGGATGTACAGAGAGGTGTTCTTGCCTGTGGGGATCCAGTCCTTATCTGCCTCGATAACTGCCTTCAGACCGGCCATAAACAGATCACCGGGAACCTCGGGCATGCACATACGCTCACAGGTGCTCTTCATACGGGCAATGTTCATGTCGGGGCGGAACAGCTGTACGCTGCCGTCGGGCTTGCGGTAAGCCTTCATGCCCTCAAACATCATCTGTGCGTAGTGCAGAACGGCAGAGGCAGGCTCGATCAGGAAAGGAGCATGGGGCTCCACGCGCCAGGAGTGCCAACCCTTACCCACGTCATATTCCATGACGAACATGTGGTCGGTGAAATACTTGGCAAAGCCCAGCTGGCTCTCATCGGCGGGACGGGGCTTGGGATTTTGGGTTCTGGTTACGGGAATTTCGTAAGTCATGATGGTTTCCTTCTTTCTCAGTAGTTGTACAGCTCCGGCCGACGGTCACGGAAGACCCGGATGGTGCTGCGGATATTTTCCAAAATTTGCAGATCGCAGTCGGCACTGACGATCTCCTCGCCCTCACCGGCCAAACACAGGGTCTCGCCCCAGGGGTCGACTATGCTGGAGTT
>JAZSDS010000009.1:0-9713 GCA_045531275.1 Faecousia sp. | reverse complement strand
TTACCCCAAGGCAGAGCTTGAGGATCGCTTCCCCTGGTGCAAGGGAAAGATATGGCTTCTGCCTGCGGCCTGGTGTACCCGGGCATTCCTGGCGGTGAAAAACCATGGCAACCTTATTCTCCAGTGGGGAAAAGGCACCGGAGAATTTACCCGGGAAGAGGTAAACGAGCAGCAAAATAGAATGAAACGCTTTGGAATAAAGCCCCCGCAAAAATAAACAAACACGGAGCTGTCTACCAAGACAGCTCCGTGTTTGTTTGTTTTTATTTTCCTAATTCCAGGGTTCTTTGGTATGCGGCGATGACAGCCTCCATAGCACAAGCCCGGAAGCCGCCCTGCTCCAGAGCGTTCACGCCTGCAATGGTGGTTCCGCCGGGGGAGCAAACTGCATCTTTCAGGGCGCCGGGATGGATGCCACTATCCAGGATCATTTTAGCAGTTCCTGCAAGGGTCTGGGCCGCATAGGCAACTGCCTGGTTACGGGGAAGACCGCAGGCAACGGCGCCGTCTGCCAAAGCCTCAATGAAAAGGCTTACAAAAGCAGGACCGCAACCGGACAGGGCGCTGCCTGCGTCGATAAGCTTTTCGGGCAGGTGGTCCACCAGTCCTGCAAAGCCCAGGCTCTCACAGAAGAGGGCGGTTGCTTCTTCGGTTACATTATCGGTGGTGTCGTAAAGAATCACGCCGCCGCCGACACTGGCGGGGATGTTGGGCATAATGCGGATCACCGGGTAATTACCCCCAGCCATTCGACGGATATCTGCAATGGCAACGCCGGCTGCCATGGATACCAACACGAAATCATCGGTACGCGCGGCCAGTACCGGGGCAATGTCAGACAGCATGGCTTCCATCACCTGAGGCTTTACACCCAGGAAAATGTAGTAACAGCTTTTTGCCACTGTCTTTGTGTCACAGCTTTGGCAGCCAATCTCTGCTGCCAGAGCAGCAGCCTTTTCTGTGAGCTGGTCCGCAAGGGTAATGTTTTTGGGGTCCATGGCCTTGGCTGCAGCCCTGGCCAGAGCGCCGCCCATATTGCCGGCACCGATAAAACCAAATGTCTTATTCATGGTTCTGTTCTCCTTATCGAATCTGTCCGTCTCCGTGGATGACATACTTATAGGTACAAAGCTCATCCAACCCCATAGGGCCTCGGGCGTGGAGTTTTTGGGTGGAGATACCGATCTCGCAGCCCAGGCCAAACTCGCCGCCGTCGGTAAACCGGGTGGAGCAGTTCACGTACACTGCCGCACTGTCCACTACCCGGGAAAAGCGTTGGGCGGTTTCTTTGTTGCTTGTGACGATGCACTCACTGTGGCCCGTGGAATGAAGCGCAATATGACCCGTTGCTTGCTCAGCGCTTTCCGCAACACTTACCGCCAGAATGTAATCCAGGAACTCTGTATCAAAGTCCTGCTCTGTGGCAGCTGTGCCGGGAATGATTGCAGCAGCCTGGGCATCCAGACGGAGCTCCACAGGATTCGTTGTTCTGTCCTGCACCAGACGCTTTTGCAGCTTGGGCAGGAATTCCTTGGCAATATCCTTGTGGACAATGCAGCTTTCTGCAGCGTTGCACACAGAGGGGCGGCTTGTTTTTGCGTTTTCAATAATATTCAGCGCCATTTCCTGGTCGGCGTCTTTGTCTACATAAATATGGCAGATGCCGGTGCCGGTCTGGATACAGGGGACCTTTGCGCCCTCTGTGCAGGCCTTAATAAGACCTGCGCCGCCTCTGGGGATCAGCAGATCCACATAGCCTACGGCTTCCATCAGGTCCGTGACGCTCTGGCGGGTGGTGTCCTGCACCAGCTGCACCAGATCAGGCGCCAGGCCTACATCACGAAGACCAGTCTGCATGGCTTTCACAATGGCGTTGGCGGAAAGGAAAGCATCCCGGCCACTGCGCAGCACACAGGCGGAGCCTGCCTTTACAGCAAGGGCGGCTGCATCAGATGTGACATTGGGGCGACTTTCGTAAACAATAGCCACCACGCCCATGGGCACACCCACCCGATCAATGACAATGCCGTTGGGGCGTTCCACCCGGCTGCGTACCCGGCCTACAGGATCCGGCAGCGCTACTACCTGACGGATGCCCTCCGCCATGGCGTGGATACGGTCCGGGGTCAGGGCCAGCCGGTCCAGCATGGACTGGGAAAGGTGGCCTTTTGCCGCCTCCATATCCTGGGCGTTGGCCTGCAAGATACTTTCGGCGTGATCCTCCAGGGCCTGGGCCATAGCAGATAAGGCCTTGTTCTTCTGCTCAGTGTCTACCGCTGCCAGACTGGGGGCACATTTTTTTGCCGCGGACAAAATTTCCTGTGTGGTCATTTATCGTTGCTCCTTCCCACAAAACGGGTACCGATGCTCTTGCCTTCCAGCAGGGCATACAATGTTTCCGGATTTTCTCCGTTGGTAATTACCATGTCAATACCTGCTGCCATGGACATCTGGGCAGCTTTCAGTTTTGTGGCCATACCGCCGGAGCCCAGGGAGGAACCGGTTCCTCCTGCCAGAGACAGAATGTCCGGTGTGATCTCCTCCACCAGGGGAATCAGGGAGGCGTTGGGGTTCTTCCGGGGATCCTCGGTGTAGAGACCGTTGATATCGGAAAGCAGCACCAGCATATCCGCGTTAATCAGTTTGGCAACAATAGCAGAAAGGGTATCGTTCTCACCAATGGTGGTATGTACGCCAATCTCATCGATGGCAACAGCGTCGTTTTCGTTGACGATAGGCAGAACGCCCCAGTTCAGCAGACGCTCCAGTGTGTCGTGAACATGGTTGCTGCGGCACTTGTCCTGGATGTCATCAGCGGTCAGTAGGATCTGGGCCACTGTGTGATTATATTCAGCGAAAAGCTTGTCGTATGTATACATCAGCTCGCACTGACCTACAGCAGCCGCAGCCTGCTTGCCAGGCATGTCCTCGGGCCGGCCGGGCAGACCCAGCTTGCCTACACCCATGCCGATAGCGCCGGAGGAAACCAGCACGACCTGGCAGCCTGCGTTCTTTAAGTCGCTGAGCACCTTGCAAAGAAGCTCTACCCGGCGGATATTCAGCCGCCCGCCTGCATGGGCCAGGGTAGAGGTGCCCACCTTTACAACAATTCTCATAGGGGTTCTCCTTTTTCTATAATAGTTAATTGTACAACACCAGCCATTGGGAATCAATATAAAAATGGCAAAATTATGGCAATAAAGCAAAAAGTCCGGCAAATAAGGTTCCCGGGC
This sequence comes from Faecousia sp., assembly GCA_045531275.1. GTDB lineage: Bacteria > Bacillota > Clostridia > Oscillospirales > Oscillospiraceae > Faecousia. The sequence goes on along the minus strand of JAZSDS010000009.1, from coordinate 6,480 downwards.
TGCTGCTTTGTTTCAGGATATTACCGCCTGAGCCAGGTGCCTCTTGAGAATAGGGCAAGAATGGGGAAGATCTCTAATCTGCCTGCAAGCATATCCAGAATCAGAACAAACTTGGAAAAGTCGCTGTAAATACTGAAATTGCAGACAGGACCAACCGCCTCCAGACCCGGACCAATGTTATTAAAGCATGCCAGTACGGCGGAGAGGTTTGTGCCTGTAGAGAATCCGTCCAGACTGATGAGTAAAAAGCTAACGATGACGATAACAACATAGGCGGCCAAATAGGCGTTGGTATTAGAAAGAATACGCTCGTCTACAGTTCGTCCGTTGTTACGGACCACCTGGACTTTTTTTGGGTTCATTACCTGCCGGATATTCCGCCGCAGGCTCTTGAACAGCAGGAGCACCCGGGAACATTTCAAGCCGCCGCCGGTGGATCCAGCGCAGGCGCCTACTACCATGAGCATTAAAAGCAAACCCTTGGAGAAGCTTGGCCACAGGTCAAAATCTGTGGTGGCAAAGCCGGTGGTGGTCATAATGGAGCTGACCTGAAATGCCGCATGGCGAAGGGTCTCGCCCCAGGAGCTATACATATCCCGTATGTTCAGCGCGATCAGCAGCACAGTGGCTGCGGCAATGCCGATGTACAGCCGAAGCTCCTCGTCTTTAAACACATTCCTGATTTGCTTCAGAAGCAGCAGATAGTAGCAGCTGAAATTGATGCCAAACAGGAACATAAACACAGTGCATACATTTTGAATGTAGGGACTGTAAGAGGACATAGAATCGTTGCGGATTCCGAATCCGCCGGTGCCTGCTGTGCCAAAGGCGGTACACACGGCTTCCAGTAGATCCATACCCCCAAACAGCAGGAATAGAATGTTGACTGCCGTCAGGACAATATAGATGAGATAAAGGATCGTGGCGGTCTGCCGCATCTTCGGCACCAATTTACCTACATCGGGACCGGGGCTTTCTGCCCGCAACAGATGCATGGTGAAGCCTTTGTCACTGCCGCTGGCAGGTACAATAGCCAGCAAAAATACCAGCACGCCCATACCACCCACCCAGTGGGTAAAGCTCCGCCAGTAGAGCAGACCCTTGGAAAGTACTTCAACATCGGTGAGAATGGTGGAGCCTGTGGTGGTAAAGCCGGATACGGTTTCAAAAAACGCATCCATAAAGTGAGGGATCTCGCCGGAAAACCAGAAGGGCAGGCAACCCAGCAAGCTGAGTACCACCCAGCTTAATCCTACGCATACCAGGCCCTCCCGGGCACCAAATATGCGGCGGGTATTGCGGCATACCAGCATCAGAATGCTGCCCAGCACCACCATGATAGCAAAGGCATACAAAAATGCCGTAACAGCAGTGCTTTCGCCGTGAAAGACGCTGATCAGCAGCGCCGGTATCAGGAATGCGGCTTCTATGGCAACAATCTGCCCTATAAACCGCCCCATCATTTTATAGTTCATATATCACACAACCTATCAGGGTTCGTTAAGCGAAAATGTCATTGATGTTTTTCAGAACACCTCTGCCGGAGGTTACCACAACGACAGTGTCACCTTCTGTAAAAACGCTGTCACCGCCGGGAATCTGAGTTCGGGCTCCGTGGGTGATGCTTGCCAAGAGCACATTGGGCCTCAGCTTCAGCTGTTTTAGTGGAATGTTGCAGTTTTTGGTGGCGCTGTCTACAAGGAACTCCACAGCTTCGATTTGCCCGTCGGCAATGGCATGAACGCTGACTGCTGCCCCGGTCTGATTTTGCATAGCCCGAACATAGCGGACAATATTGTTGCTACACAGTTCTTTGGGGCAGATCACACTGCCCAGGGGAAGGGTGTTTGCAATACTGCTTTCGCCCAGGCTGAGCTTTGTAATCACTTGGGGTACATTCCGGGCATTGGCGTAGAGGGAAATGACCATGTTTGTTTCGTCCATACCTGTCAGGCTAACCAGAGCATCCATCTGGTGGATACCTTGATTGTCCAGAGTGGTCTGGTTGCTACAGTCTCCGTGTATGACAGAGGTCTTGCTCAGTTGAGAGGACAACTCTACACAACGGCTGTGGTCTTTGTCTATCAGGTGTACAGAGATTCCGTCTTTTTGCAGCATACTTGCCAGATAGTAACTGATTCGGTCACCGCCGCAGAGCATGACCTTGCGTACACGGCGGGTGATGATGCCTAAGTTTTTCAGCAGTTCAGCCAGAGTGGCGGTGGGGGCGGTGACAAAGATCCGGTCTCCCTGCTGCAAAACAAAGCTGCCGCTGGGGGCTACGGCTGTACCTGCCCGCAGCACTGCACAGACCAGCACTTTGCATTTGACGATGCTGCTCAGGTCACTGAGGGCCACGTTGCAAAGCTTGCTGTTCTCATCAATTCGTAGTTCGACAATTTCTACCTGTCCTTTTGCAAAGGTATCTCTGCGCAAAAAGCCGGGGAATTTTAAAAGCCGCTCAATTTCTATAGCCGCTTGCTTCTCCGGGTTTACGGTCATGGACAGGGGGAAGATCTCCGGCATTGTCATAACCTGCTCCGCGTATTCCGGGTTGCGAATCCGGGCGATGGTATGTAGCTTAGGGTTGATTCCATGGGCAGTCATGCAGCACAGTAGGTTTACCTCATCTGCGTTGGTGGCGGCGATCAACAGATCGGCGTTGTCCACCCCTGCTCGCTGGAGCGTTTCTTTGGATGCGCAGTTGCCGCACACTGCCATGGATTCAAATTGCTCCACAGACTCTTCCAGCACCAGGTTGTCTGTATCCATCAGTGTGATGCTGTGCCCTTCGGTTGCCAGTTGTCGGGCAAGGGTTTTACCGACTTTGCCGATACCGGCGATAATAATATCCATGAGATTCCTCCGAATAGAGAGTTTGATTGTATAGGGGATTAACCAATAAGATCTCGGACCACCTGGCCGGCGATCATTAGTCCGGCTACAGAAGGAACAAAGGAAACGGAGCCGGGGAGAGAACGCCGGCCTTCCGGAAGCTCCTCCTTTGAGTCTGCGACTGGAGAGGGGGTCAGGGGATCCTCCGTGGAGAACAAAACCTTCAGATGCCGGATGCCCCGTTTGGCACATTCCTTCCGCATAATGCGGGCAAGAGGACAGACAGAGGTTTTGGAAATATCCGCAATCTGAAATTTGGATGGATCCAGCTTGTTGCCGGTACCCATACAGCTTATAATCGGCACACCGGCTGCCTGGGCAGCTGCGGCAAGGGCCAGTTTTCCTGTAACGGTATCAATGGCGTCTACTACATAGTCATATTGGCTAAAGTCAAAGGAGTCTGCGGTGTCGGGACCGAAAAATGTTTCCCGGGCATTGACTTTGATGTGGGGATCGATGTCCAGCACCCTGTTTTTTGCGGCTTCCGCTTTGCTTTGCCCAACAGTGGAGCGGGTGGCAAGAATCTGCCGGTTCAGGTTGGTGATACTGATGGTGTCATGGTCCACAAGCTCCAGCGCGCCAATGCCACAGCGGGCAAGGGCTTCCACCACATAACCGCCCACACCGCCCAAACCAAAGACGGCCACCTTGGACTGTTTTAGTTTTACCATGCCGTCGCTGCCTAAGAGCAGTTCGGTGCGGGAATAGGGATTCATAAAACCTCTCCTTAAACAGTGGGGAATCGAACCCCGACAGTCCCACTGCTTAATATAATATAGACAATCGTAACATGGAATGAAATCTCTGTCAACTCGATAAAATATGTGAAAATAACTTGCCTTTTTTTGCGGTTTCTTATACAATAGTTGGGTACGATATTCCCAAAAAGAGAGGGGAACAGTTATGGCAAAGATCGGATTTGATAACGATTTATATATCCAGAGCCAGTCTGCCCATATCCGCAGCAGGATTGAGCAGTTCGGCGGAAAGCTGTATGACGACAATCACGCCTCCCGGGTGCTCCCCGGCTTCCAGCCCGACAGTAAGTTGAGGATGCTGCTGCAGCTGAAGGATAAGGTGGAGATGGTCATTGCCATCAATGCCGCCGATATTGAAAAGAATAAGATCCGGGGCGACCTGGGCATCACCTATGACCGGGATGTGATCCGGCTCATCGATATTTTCCGGGGCCTTGGTCTGTATGTCAGCTCTGTGGTGCTGACCCGGTTCCATGACACGGATGTTACAAAGGCTTTTCAGGCGCGGCTGGAAACTATGGGTGTGAAGGTATATCATCATTATGATATTCCGGGCTATCCTTCTGATATTGCCAATATCGTCAGCGAGAACGGCTACGGAAGAAACGACTTCATTGAGACCACCCGGGAATTGGTGGTAGTCACCGCCCCCGGTCCGGGCAGCGGAAAGCTTGCCACCTGCATGAGCCAGCTCTACCATGAGCATAAGCGGGGCGTCCGGGCAGGCTATGCTAAGTTTGAGACCTTCCCAGTTTGGAATCTGCCCCTGAACCACCCTGTAAATCTGGCTTATGAGGCTGCCACTGCCGACTTAAGCGATGTGAACATGATCGACCCCTTCCACCTGGAAGCTTACAATGAGACTACCGTCAATTACAACCGGGATGTAGAGGCATTCCCTGTTCTGGTGGCGATGTTTGAGCGCATTCTGGGTCAGTGCCCCTATAAATCCCCTACAGACATGGGCGTGAATATGGTGGGCAATTGCATCGTAGATGACCAGGCGGTAAGCGAAGCGTCCCGACAGGAGATCGTCCGCCGTTATTATACGGCTCTGTGTGACCAGAAGCAGGGCAAAGCAGGTGCCGACCAGATCCTGAAGCTGGAGCTGCTGATGAAGAAGGCGAAAGTCGCTCCTCAGGAGCGCCGTGTGGTCGCACCGGCGCTGGCTAAGGCGGAGAAAACAGGAAAGCCTGCGGCAGCTATGGAGCTGCCTGACGGTACCATTGTTACCGGTAAGACCTCCAGTCTCTTGGGCGCATCAGCTGCGCTGCTGCTGAATGCCCTGAAGACCATGGGCGGCATCAGTGATGAATTGCACCTGATCTCCCCTAAGGTTATCGGACCTATTCAGCATCTGAAGGTGGACCATTTGGGTAACCGCAACCCCCGTCTCCACACGGATGAGGTGCTGATTGCACTGTCCATCAGTGCGGCTACTGATCCTACAGCGGAAAAGGCAATGGAGCAGTTAGGCAAGCTTCGTGGCTGTGAGGTTCATTCCTCGGTGATCCTGTCGGCGGTGGATGAGCAGATCTTTAAGCGCCTGGGCGTAAACCTGACCTGCCAGCCCAGATTTAAGGGATAATATGATCGTGATAGACGCCCGGCAAACTGCTCTCCCAGAGCTGTTTGTCGGGTTTTTCAATTTATGGCAGATTCGTCAATAGACAGAAGTGTAAGTATCTGATACAATAATAGCATCCGCAGATTGAAATCTGTAGGCAGAAGGAGGAAGAAAAATGTTTGAAAATATTGGCGGCAAAATCAAAACCTATTCCAAGGTGATTGCGTGGGTAGGCATTGTGCTAAGCGTGCTGTTCGGTATCATCGGTATGTTCACAAACATCCTGATCGGTATTTTTTATGCAGTCTTTGGCAGCTTACTCTCCTGGGTAGGCAGCTTCTTCGCTTACGGTTTTGGTGAGATGGTAGAAGCATCCGTCCAGTCTGCAAATACCCTTCGAGAAATCCGCTATGAACTTCGCAATAAGCCCACAGCAAATCCTGTACAGGGCAGGACACCCCGCTCCGCGGCTCAGGGTAACCCCTTCCGTGAATCCCAACCCATGCCTGATATGTACGCCGGCAACTGCGACTATCAGAGAACCCCTGCGTGGCAAAAAGTGGAGCAGGAAGATGAAGAGCAGCAGTAAGAAGCTCCGAATACTGGAAGGGAGAGTTTTTACTCTCCCTTTTCTTTATGAAAAAAAACGATTCTCCATAGTAACTAAAAATACATTGAAAAATTTGTGATTTTTTCTAAAAAAATAGTTGACAAACGCAGCCGTGCGTGTTAAGATAATCGGGCGCGTGTAGGCGAAGTCTGCGCTGCGCACTGCGATGATGCAGGAGATTGCGTTGAAAAACGGTAACTTCTGCGGAGTATGTCCGGTCATCGGGCGGCTGAACTGTCCTGTTTTACGCTGCGTATATCGCTGCGGCAGGAAAGGGGTCGGCCTTGCGTCGGCCATTTTTCTTGGCTCGGAATGATACGCACGACGGCGTGGACACAACAGTTCGACCGTACCCAGGCACCACGAAAACTGAGTACGTTTTATCAAGGAGGAAAACAAACATGGCAAACCAGGAAATGATCCGTATCCGGCTGAAGGCTTATGATCATCAGCTGATCGACTCCAGCGCGGCAAAGATCGTCGAGACCGCAAAGCGCAACGGCGCTTCCGTCTCCGGCCCCATCCCGCTGCCCACCAAGAAGGAAGTCGTTACCATCCTTCGCGCTGTCCACAAGTACAAGGATAGCCGTGAGCAGTTCGAGCGCAGAACCCACAAGAGACTGATCGATATCCTCAACCCCAACCAGAAG
>JAZSDS010000040.1:0-13137 GCA_045531275.1 Faecousia sp. | reverse complement strand
TGAGGCTGGAATAGCGGGCCGTGGCGCCTGACCACGATAAAACGGGTAACTTTTAAATTTAACTGACAACAATACTGTTGCTCTGGCTGCCTAATTAGGCGCCCATCCGCCCCGGAAGGTCCACGAGCCGGGCTCGGGTGTGATCTGAGTGGAGACCGTGCGTGCGCAAAGCTTTGAGCGCACCACGCATCATGAAGCTACTGATTTCCGTAGGGTGTTTGTTCCCGCCGGATTGAGGGAATGTAAATAACAAACTGCGCCCGGAGAAGTTCTTTCCAAGTTGCTTTCGGACACGGGTTCAAATCCCGTCACCTCCACCAAATATATGATCCGCCTTCGGGCGGATTATTTATTTGTTAGAGGGGAATCGAACCAAGCTAAATGCAACAATCTTATTTATCCCTCTGCCAGGAGCCTTTTGATATTATCCAACTCCGTCTGTCCCAGAATGCCCCTGGGCCTGCCCGGGGCTGGACTCATTGTTTCTCCGGCAGGGGCTGCCTGCCAGTAGCCCTTGGATAAAAACTTACCTGCAGTGGGGACATATCTACCCCCTTCTGTTTGCCACCGGGGGCTGTTTCGCCATTTATGGAGGCTGTCCATGATCCTGCGGTATGTACCTTCATCCGGGTCCAGCTCCTCCCAGGCAGCCATGGCTTCATTGACGCCTATCTTACAGGGATAATCCTGCCAAAAAGAATGAAAGAAAAAATTGTTATCCACACAGACACCCCCGGCAGCTTTGCTGCAATCAGTCTCTGTCTTTATATCAATCTCAGACTCTTTCTTTAACTCTAACTCAGACTCTGACTCAATCTCTTTCTTGTTTTCCGTTTGTTTTCGTTTTGTTTTGCCTTTGCCCTGCATTGCGTTCTCCGCCTTCCGTCTGCCGGCATCCAGCGTAGGCTGAATCAGATAGAACACTCCCTCCTGCCGGGGCGTCAGCTTGTCCGGCTCCACCTGATCCAGGGCGTAGCTGACAATGGCATCCACAAGGGCAAGCCTGTCCGTCTTGGACATCCGCCGCAAAGCGTTCCAATAAGACCGATAAAATGTAAACTGTTTTCTTTCCATAAATTTTCTCCTTTCGGTTTCTTATGAGCCCATTATAAGCCATAAAACACCCTCCAGGAAGTCCTACCTGAACAGCTTTTTCTCATTGAAAATCCAGCGAAAAAAATATACTTTTTTTAGAAAAAATTGTGGAATTTTTTGGTTTCTATGTTATAATAAGAGAGTATTCTATAAACAAAGGAGATAGTGTCTCATGGAAAAGTTGTTTAAACTGAAAGAGAACGGCACCACCGTCCGTACGGAAATCATTGCCGGTCTCACCACCTTCATGACCATGGCTTACATCATCGCCCTGAACCCCAATCTGCTGACCAACTTCGATACCGGCTCAGCCCTTTGGAACGGTGTATTCCTGGCCACCTGTATTGCCTCCGCCGTGGGCATGTTCTGCATGGCATTTTTTGCAAACAAGCCCTTTGCAATGGCCCCCGGTATGGGTCTTAACAGCTTCTTTGCTGTTGTGGTAGGCAACATCGTGGGCCTTACCGGCATGACCTATGTAGCCTCCTTCCAGGCAGCCCTCGTCATCATCCTCGTTGAGGGTATCGTGTTTATAATCCTGTCCGTGCTGAATGTCCGTGAGAAGATCGTTGAGTCTATCCCTCTGGGCATTCGTCTGGGCATCTCCCCCGCCATCGGTCTGATGCTGATGAACATCGGCCTGGGCTCCAACGCGGGCATCTACTCCGAGACCGGCGGTCCTTTCTTTGTACTGCGGGACTTCTTCGGCGCTCTGACTCCCAGCGTGGCCCAGTCCTCCATGGGCAGCGGCTACGGCCCCATGATCCTGACTGTTGTGACCATGTTTATTGGCCTGTTTGCAATTATCGTTATGGCAAAGAAGGGCATTAAGGGCGCAGTGCTGCTGGGTATGCTCATTGCCTCCGTCATCAACTGGGCAGGTCAGTTTATCTTCCTGGGCACTAACCCCTTTGCAGGTCTGTCCGGTGCATCCTTCATTCCTCCCTTTGCAGATATGGTTGAGACCACCCTGTTCAAATTTAACTGGCAGGGCTTTATGGATATTGGCTGGTTCACCGCCATTACCCTGATCATCACCTTCTGTATCATTGATATGTTTGACACCATCGGCACTCTGGTGGGTACCGCCTCCCGTGCCGGCATGGTGGACGAAAAGGGCAACATGCCCAATATGAAGGAAGCTCTGCTTTCTGATGCTGTTGGCACCGTTGTAGGCGCCTGCACCGGCACCTCCACTGTTACCACCTTCGTGGAATCCGCCGCAGGTGTTGAAGCCGGTGGTCGCACCGGTCTGACCGCTCTGGTTACCGGCCTTCTGTTCCTGGCCTGCATTTTCATTGCCCCTGTGGCTGCCGTTATTCCCGCCGCCGCAACCTCTGCCGCGCTGATCTACGTTGGCGTGCTGATGCTCCAGGGACTTAAGCGCGTAAGCTTCGACGATATGGACCAGATGGTGCCTGTAGCCATCATGCTCATCGGCATGCCTGTCTCCGGTTCTATTGGCCACGCCATCGGTATGGGCCTGATCTCCTACACCATCATCAAGGTGTTCAGCGGCAAGTTCAAGGAAGTTTCCCTGCTGACTTATATCATTTCCGCCCTGTTCCTTGTGAAGTTCTTTGTTGTAGTATAAGCCTGAATAATTCAACACCCCATCGCCATGGTGGCGATGGGGTGTATTATTATACCTGTTCGGGAATGTTTTTCATAGTAAGGCTGATGCGCTTGCGCTTTTCATCCACCTCAAGGACAGCCACCTTCACAATGTCACCTACCTGCACGATCTCCGAGGGATGCCGCACCTTCCGGTTGCAGACCTGGGAAATATGCACCAAGCCGTCCTGATGAACGCCAATGTCCACAAACACACCAAAGTCGATCACATTTCTCACTGTGCCGGACAGCACCATACCGGGCTTCAGGTCCTTCATTTCCAGCACATCGGTGCGCAGGATAGGGGCCGGCAGGTCATCGCGAGGGTCACGGCCCGGCTTCATAAGTTCTTTAACAACATCCTCCAGAGTGGGGATACCTGCGCCGCAGGCCTCCTCGGCCTGCTCACGACCCAGAGCCTCAAAACGCTGGGCCAGTTCCTCCAGCCTGCCTTCTGCCACATCCTGTTTGGTGTAGCCGCAAATGATCAACAGTTTTTCCGCAGCGGCATAGGTCTCCGGGTGAACGCCTGTGCGATCCAGAATTTCCTTACTCTCCGGCACTCGCAGAAAGCCTGCGCACTGCTGGTACGCCTTGGGTCCAAGCTTGGGGACTTTTTTCAGCTGGCTCCGGGATGTAAATGCGCCGTTTTCCTCTCGGTATGCCACCACATTCTTTGCGGTAGTGCCGTTAAGACCTGCCACCTGCTGCAGCAGACTGCCGGAGGCAGTGTTTACATCCACGCCCACTGCATTGACGCAATCCTCCACAACACCGCCCAGAGCCTCGTCCAACCGTTTCTGAGGCATGTCGTGCTGATACTGACCGACACCAATCGCCTTGGGATCGATCTTTACAAGCTCCGCCAGAGGGTCCTGGAGCCGTCTTGCGATAGAAACTGCGGATCGCAGGTTTACATCATAATCCGGGAACTCCTCCGCCGCCAGCTTGGATGCGGAATACACAGACGCACCGGCCTCGTTGACGATCATGTAGCTTACGCCGGGAAGGTTTTTCAGCATTTCCACAGTCATGGCCTCTGTTTCCCGGGATGCTGTTCCGTTGCCTATGGCGATATGCTTCACCCCATGCTTGCGGATCATCAGGGAAAGCAGCTCAATGGCTTCTTCCTTTTTTCGCTGAGAGAACGTGGGGTACACAACGGCCGTATCCAGCACTCTGCCGGTGCCATCCACCACAGCCACCTTGCAGCCGTTGCGGTATCCGGGGTCCAGACCCATGGTCACAAAGCCCTTAACAGGCCGCTGCATCAAAAGAGGCTTCAGGTTCAGTGCAAAGTTAGCAATAGCTGCCTCCGCCGCCCGATCCGTCAGGGCGCTGCGAAGCTCCCGCTCTGCGCTGGGGGCGATCAGCCGGGTATAGGCATCCTCAGCCGCAGCCCGGACAAAAGCAGATACATTGGTTGTGGGCTTCAACGCCCCCCTGCATACAAGAGCCTGTCCCTCCGTGCCGGGCAATGTAATGCTCACCTTCAGGAATTCTTCCTTCTCGCCCCGGTTGATGGCCAAAATCTGGTGATTTTGCAGTCGGGAGACAGGAGACTGGAAGCTATAGTAAAGCCGGTACACGCTGTCGTTTTCCGGGTCTGTTGCCTGGACAGTTATGATTGCCTGCCGCTCCATTTTCAGCCGCAGGGCCTTACGGATGTCAGCATCGTCAGAGATCATTTCCGCAATAATATCCGACGCGCCCGCCAGGGCCTCCTCCACAGTCTCCACGCCCTTCTCTGGGTCCACATAGTCTTTGGCAAGGACCTGGGGATCCTGGCCATCCTGGGCAAAAATAGCCAGCGCCAAGGGCTCCAACCCCTTTTCCTTGGCAACAGTAGCTCTTGTGCGACGCTTCTGCTTATAGGGACGGTACAGGTCCTCCGCCTCTGCCAGTGTAGCAGCTGCCTGGATCGCTGCTGCCAATTCCTCCGTCAGCTTGCCCTGGGCTTCAATGGCGCTGCAGATCTCCTCCTTGCGTTGAGAGAGATTCCGCAGATAGCCTAACCGGGTCTCCAGGTTACGCAGGGTGGTATCATCCATAGCGCCGTGCATTTCCTTACGGTAACGGGCAATGAAGGGGATCGTGTTTCCCTCGTCCAACAGGGCAATAACATTCTCAACATAGGTAAGCTTTTGGCCCAGCTCCTGAGCCAGTGTTTCAGCAATGGGGTTCATAACATTCTCCTTATGATAGTCTTTCAATATCATAGCATATTCGGTTAAGTTCCGCAACAGAATCCGTTTCCCTAATTTCCGAAAAATTACAACACCATTCGTCCTTTATCCCTTGCGTATGGTACGGCTCAGTGGTATAATGAAAGAAATATATCACTTCTTCGGAGGTATCAAATATGACTACATATCCTTTATTGGCAGCGCTCAGCGCCACAGGGCAGTTTATGAAGCCTGCCCTCATCATACTGGCATCTATTCTGGGTGTTCTGGTTCTGAGCTGCCTGATTTTCACCCTGACCCGCCGTGGAGCAAAGGGCATGGATCGGACAGGCAGGATTCTGATGGGCGCAATGTACGCGGCAACCGTCATCGTGTTGGTGTGCACCATTCTATGTTGGCGGCAGTATAACGCTTTCCAGGACACGCTCCTGCAAGGACCTGCCGACACCGGCACTACCACCCAAAGCACTACCCAGGCTACCACCGGAGAGACAACGGAGGAAACCACAGAGGCTACTACAGTTCCTCCCACTGTTCCCAAGCCCCCCTTTAAGCCTGCCCATACAGACAAAACCAATCCCGACAACTTTGGTGTGAAATGGGAAATTATCCAAAACGGCAGTATCGTAGACAGCTACACCCGGGAGGAAACCATTACCTTTGGCGAGGGCAAGGAATACACCGGTCTGGAGGGTCTAATTACCTTCCGTGGCAATAGCTACCGTGAGGGCGCCTCCTACGGCACTGTGGATGTAAAGAATAAGACTCTGACCCAGAAGTGGTCCTCTGAGATCGGCGCTCTGAACGGCTGGACCGGCAGCGGCTGGACCGGACAGCCTCTCATAGTCCAATGGGACGACGAGACTAAGGCCATCATGAACCTCTACAAAGAAAAGAAGGAAAAGGAAGGCTTGGTGGAGGTTATTTACGCCACCCTGGACGGCTATGTTTACTTCTACGACTTGGATGACGGCTCCTACACCAGAGATCCTGTTTGGGTCGGCATGAACTTTAAGGGTGCCGGTGCATTGGATCCCCGGGGATATCCTTTGATGTATGTGGGCTCCGGCGATGTTGCAGGTGGCAAGGTTCCCAGAATGTACATTATCAGCCTTATCGACGGCAAGATACTCTATGAGCGCAGCGGCTCGGACAGCTTTTCCCTGCGACCCTGGTATGCCTTTGACTCCTCCCCTCTGGTTGATGCCGAGACCGACACGCTGATCTGGCCCGGCGAAAATGGCATTCTCTACACCATTAAACTCAACACCCTGTATGATCCTGCCGGTGGAACCATTTCCGTGTCTCCCCAGGAGGCAGTGAAGGTCCGTTACTCCACCAAGTCCGATAAATGCCTGGGCATGGAGTCCAGCTGTATCATAGTAGGCAACTATCTGTACATGGGCGATAACGGCGGCTGGTTCTTCTGCGTTGATATGAACACAATGGAGCTTGTGTGGGCCCAGGATACCAAGGACGACGTAAACGCCACCCCTGTGTTCCAGTGGGGCGAGGACGGCAACGGCTACATTTACACCGGCAGCTCCATGGAATACCAAAATGGCGTGTCCTATGTTTACAAGCTGGATGCTCAAACCGGTGAGATCATCTGGGAAAAGACCTTTGGCGGAATTCCCTACGACAAGAACGTATCCGGTGGTATCCTCTCCTCTCCTGTTTTGGGCAAGGAGGGCACTACCCTGGAGGGTCTGATCCTCTACTCTGTGTCCAAAACCCCGGAACCCTGGTCCGGCACACTGGCAGCCTTGAGCACAGAGACCGGCGAGGTAGTCTGGCAAACCACCCTGTCCAATTACTGTTGGAGCTCCCCTGTGGCTGTATACACCGAGGACGGCACAGGCTATGTTGTGATCTGCGACTCTGCAGGTAATGTGCGGCTGCTGGATGGACTTAGCGGCGAGATCCTCAGCACTGTGCAACTGGGATCTAACATCGAGGCCTCCCCCGCCGTATTCGGTGACACCTTGGTGGTTGGCACCCGGGGTCAAAAGGTCTACGGTCTGAAAATTGGTTAAAAACCCTGGTGAATTAGGCTTTAGGGCCTGTTCCCATTGACAAACGGCATATTGCTTTATATAATAATAGTATCTAAGAGAATTCCAAAGGAGGGTTTTGTATGAAAAAGAATGTTATTACTATCAGCCGTCAATTCGGCAGCGGTGGACGTACCATCGGTCACCTGGTGGCAGAGAAATTGGGCATCCCCTTTTATGATAAGGAGCTTGTAGAGCAAATCGCAATGGAGTCCGGCTTCTCCACCAATTACATAGAGGAGCACGGCGAGCACGCCCCCGGCGGCAGCGTATTCTCCTACGCCCTGGCTCACCAGAGCATTCCCGGTGTTATGAACGGCCTGTCCACTGCTGACTTCCTTTGGAACGTGCAATGCAGCGTCATCATGCAGCTGGCAGAAAAAGGTCCCTGCGTCATCGTGGGCCGTAATGCCGACTACATCCTGAAGGACCGTGACGACTGCCTCCATGCCTTCATTCACGCTAACAAAGAATTCCGCGCTGACCGCATTGTCCGTCTGTACGGCGAGTCCGAGAAGAGCCCGGAAGCCCGTCTGGACGAAAAGGACAAGCGCCGCCGCGTGAACTACCAGCACTACACCGGCAGAACCTGGGGTCTTGCCCAGAACTACGATGTGTGCCTCAGCAGCAGCGACCTGGGCGTGGAAGCCTGCGCCGACATTCTTGTCTCCCTTCTGCAGAACAGCAAGTAATGAAAGCTGTACCTACCATAAGATAAGTCAACACTCCCCAAAAAAGTGTCTAAACGACGCTTCTTTGGGGAGTGTTTTTATCAATATATTGCTGCGCAATTCAAACATCGCAGGTGGATATTGAAAATCCCTCAATGGATTTATGTCGATGTGTTCTGACCAGGAGTGCGCTTGAACTTGGTTATAGTGATACACAAAACGCCCAGGCCAAAAGCCGCCAGTCCTGCCAAAGCCGCTGCCTCCCGGATGAATTCTACGAAAGACAGGGTAAACAGATACTTTGCTATGTCAATGAAAACCAGACGGAACACTGCCGGGATCAGAAACGCTGCGCTTAAATAGTTGATGTCAGTAAGAATGCCCGTCAACGCCCCAAGGCATAAGCCTGCCGCCAGCAAATACCATACGACAGCCACAATGGTGTTGATAACACTGCCGTAGGAAAAAGCCCGAATCAACATCAGCAGGGCGTAAATGCAACCCATAGCTGCCAGGAGCTTGGCGTCATCCTTCCGCACAACCCGGAGGAACACCACCACTCCGACAACCGCCGCCATAGGCAGCAGCATGGAGAATAAAATTTGGCCAATGTTACAGTCGATAAGGTTTGTGAAACCGAAATAGTATACGCACAGCAGAAAAAAGCTGAGCCCGGCAAAGGCAATGGCGCTATTGGCCCACTTTGCCCCAAATTCTACATGATAACGGTTTTTCGCTGCCATGATTTATCCTCCCTGTTGCATCAGACCTCAAGAGCCTGCTTATCGTCAATATAGATACTGACGCCGTTTACTTCCACATCCTCATCTGCGCAGATGAGGATGTATTTTACGCCGCCGATGATCCGTGTCTCAATGAGATCGCTGCGCTCCGGATTGACCTTTATGGACACATCCGGCGTTTTGATCTCGAAGCGGCGATTATCGATAATATTCTTAGGATGAAGCTGGGCTTCAAAGCCAAAAGCCTCGTCATAGTCTACACTGAATTTTGCCAGGTGCTCCTCTGTTACGCCGCAGGTTTTCAGGGCAGTCTTTACCTGCTCCTTGGAGATCAGTAATGGCTCGGCCACCTTGCTTTCCTTGTGCATATCGATGCACTGGCGGAGCTGATCGTGGACGGATTGGACCACCTCCAGACTGCACTGGTCCTCCAGCGCCGTTGTCAGCAGAGCCTCAAAGGACTTTTTCTGTTCTGCCGCAGGCATGGGTGCCTGGATATTAAACAGGGCGTCCACAAAGCCCTGGCGGCTCTCCTTGGTGCTGCGGGTGTACAGCATAGCATTGTAGATATTGGTAGCCCGTTCATCAAAGGCCGGGAACAAAAAGCCCATTTCCGGCGCGCTGACCACCTGGGCAATACCGCCGTCGTGGAATTCCTTTTCCTCGGAGATATAACGCAGTGCAGGCTTTGTCTGCTTTACAGGGCAAACGGCGCATAGAAGGTATGTATAAACCTCACCGGAAGCATCTGCCTGGGTCACATCGTCCTTACTCTTAAAGGGCACATCATAGCTGTCGCAGCCAATCAGGATCAGATAATTCTCCTCAAAACTGACGGAATCGATGATCTTCTGATAAAATGTCATCCGCAGATCGTCGTCCTGGAGGCGGCAATTCCGCAGATCCATTAACAGCTTGTGTTCCGGGCTGTCTGCCACCTGGGCTGTGCGGAAGGTAATGTCAATAAGATTCTTCCCCAATGTGCCGGAAAGGGCACGGCGCATAACACCGAAGTATTTTTCCGCCTCATTTTCCGGCATCATGCCAACGCTCTGACGAAAGGAGGATATGATCTCCTTTTGGGCGTTGACATAGCAGCCGTATATGGCTGTCATATTGCTGCGATCCCGGCGGACTCTCCGACGGATCTCGCCAATTTCCTTTTCATTCATAACTATTCGTTCCTACTTCCAATACAGGCTCATTTATCCCAGAGACACTTCCAGTTCTGGATGAAATACTCCACACCGGAATATACCGTGGTCACCACGATTACACCAATGATAATGCCACCCAGCCAGGTAATGCCGGGAAAGCCCATCATAACGCAAAGGCCCACCATTGTGCTGGCTGTTTTCAGCTTGCCGCTTTTGCCGGCGGCAATGACTGTTCCCTTGCCCACGGCTACCAGACGCAGTCCGGTAACGGCAAATTCACGGGTCAACACGATCATCAGCGCCCAGGCAGGAAATTTCCCCCACTGGCAGAACATTACCATAGCTGCAATGGTCAGCAGCTTGTCCGCCAGAGGATCCAAAAACTTGCCGAAATCGCTGATCTGGTTATATTTCCTGGCAATGTAGCCGTCTGCATAGTCTGTCAGACTGGCCAGGATAAACACACCCAGCGCCAGCCACATCATCAAGCCGGCTTCTCCCCCGGTCAGGTACATCAAGATCATGTACGCAGGAATAAAGGCGATGCGCGCCAAAGTGATTTTACTTGCAGTCGTCATAATCAATCCTCCACCAAATAGCCGGAAAGATCACCGTCGATCAATCCGTCAATGCACACCTGCAGGAATGTTCCCTCAGAAAGGGCTTCCTCCGATGCGATCCAAACTCTGCCGTCAATGTCCGGGGAATCGGCATATGTACGGCCATAAAACTGCCCATACTCCTCTTCATACCCATCCACAACCACGGTCAGAGTCTTTCCGATCATAGCTTCATTGTAGGAATCCATGATCCTTGACTGAATGGTCTCCACGATCTGGGCCCGCTCCTGGGCAGTTTGGGCATCGGGATGTTCCATATCCGCTGCCGGTGTTCCCTCCTCGGGAGAAAAAGGAAACGCGCCTACACGCTCCAGCTTCATCTCTTTCAGGAAGTCACAAAGCTCCGCAAATTCCTCTTCCCCTTCACCGGGAAGTCCGGTAATGACGCTTGTACGCAGCACCAACCCGGGAATCCGGCTCCGGAGCTCATGAAACAAATTTCTCAGGAATTCGCCGTCACCGCGGCGGTTCATTAGCTTTAATATCTTGCTGTTGCAATGCTGGATGGGTATATCCAGATATTTAACGATCTTTGGCTCCCGGGCGATCACATCAATGAGCTCGTCATCGATTTCGTCGGGATAAACATAGTGGATGCGGACCCACTGAAAACCATCTATGGCGCACAGCTGCCGCAGCAATTCCGGCAACAGACGCTTATCGCCGGGCAGATCCGTGCCATACCGGCTGGTATCCTGGGCAACTACGATCAGTTCTTTTACGCCGCTGGCAGCCAAAAGCCTTGCTTCGTAAAGAATATCGTCCATACTACGGCTGCGAAACCGGCCTCTCAAATAAGGGATGATACAATAGCTGCAGCGATTGTCACAGCCCTCCGCAATTTTCAGGTAGGCATAATGCTCCGGGGTGGTAAGGATCCGTCCTGTTTCCTCCTCGGGAGCATCAATAGAGCCAAAATACGCAACAGTCTGTCCATCCAGCAGCCCCTCCACGGCGGACACCACCTCTGTGTAGCTACCGGTGCCTAAAACGCCATCCACTTCCGGCAGCTCTTCCAGGATCTGACCCTGATACCGCTGGGATAGGCAGCCTGTGACCAAAATTTTCCCAATTAGTCCCTCATCTTTCAGCTGACCCATTTGCAAGATGTGTTCAATGGCCTCAGATTTGGCTGAATCAATAAAACCGCAGGTGTTGATGACTACCACATCTGCTCCTACCACATCCGGCTGGACCGTGTGTCCGGCCTCCTGAATGCGGTACATCATGCGCTCGCAATCTACCTGATTTTTGGCGCATCCTAAGGATATAAAACCGATATTTGCCATATTATTCCTCCAGGAAATCCTCCCGGTCCAGCGAAAGCTCCTCAAGCCCCTTCCGGATCCGGCTATAGCTGTGGCCCCTGCGCATCAGCGCATCCACAGCCCGGCGTATCTCTCGCTGGTCCTGACTGTCGCCTAAGCGGCTGCGCAGAAAAGAGGCGATAGCGTCGGTCTGATCGGGAAAGTCCTCCAGGACCTCCTGCCAGAGCTCCTTTGGTATCCGCTTTTCGTACAGTGCCTGCTTTGCCCGGGCCAAACCGTATCCCTTGCCGATACATCTTTCAACCACCTGCTGGGCGGTTTTCCGGTCGTCCACCAAGTGCATATCCGCCATCCACTGTACCGCTTCCTTTGCCTGCCGGGGGTCCTCCCCTTTCCAGACAAGCCGTTGCTCCAGATCTTTTTTAGATACGCTGGATGCGGCAACGATCCGCACAGCCCGCATTTTGGCAGACATTGCCCCTGCGGCCTCCTTCAGAGAACGAAGCTCCTTATCAGATAACTCCATACCCCCATAAAGGCCAAAATCCTCAATTGTCTGGCGGTAAAGCCGCATGGTAGTACCGTCCTCAAAACGGACCGTGTGCCTCCCGGCACGGTCTGGCTGGGAGGCTACGGACTCAATCTTCATCATTAAAATCGTCAGCGCTTATTGCCACGGGCCGTTCAGCAGCTTTGGCAGGCTCTCTTGCACCGGTTGCCTGCAGCAGCTTCTCGCGGACCTGAGCTTCTACGCTCTCTGCCACATCGGGGTTAGCCTGCAGAAAAGCCTTTACGCTGTCCTTACCCTGGCCGATCCGCTCCTCGCCCATGCTGAACCAGCTGCCACTCTTCTGAACAATCTCCATCTGGACAGCCAGATCCACCAATTCGCCCCATTTGCTGATGCCCTGACCGTACATAATGTCAAAATGGGCTTCACGGAAAGGAGGCGCAACGTTGTTCTTGACGACCTTAACACGGGTCTTGTTGCGCACCACATTGACGCCTTCTTTAATAGCCTCCACACGGCGAACATCCAACCGGACAGAGGAATAGAACTTCAGAGCGTTACCGCCAGTGGTAGTCTCAGGATTGCCGTACATAACGCCGATCTTCATACGGAGCTGGTTAATAAAGATCACAACACAGTTGGTCTTGGAAATGGTGCCTGCCAGCTTACGCAGCGCCTGGGACATCAACCTTGCCTGCAGGCCCACAAAGGTATCGCCCATTTCGCCCTCGATCTCCTGCTTAGGTACCAGGGCGGCTACGGAGTCCACAACAACGGCATCCACGGCACCGGAACGCACCAGCGCATCGGTGATTTCCAGGGCCTGCTCACCGGTATCAGGCTGGGAAACCAGCATGTTATCGGTATCTACACCCAGTGCGGCAGCATAATCAGGATCCAGGGCATGCTCTGCATCCACGAAGGCCACTTCGCCGCCCTGCTTCTGAGCCTGTGCCAGAATGTGCAGAGCCAGGGTTGTCTTACCAGAGGATTCCGGTCCGTAAATCTCAATGATACGACCCTTGGGAACACCGCCGATACCCAGCGCTGCATCCAGTGCAAGAGAACCGGTGGGAATTGCTTCCACGTTCATCTCGGGACGGTCGCCCAGACGCATAACGGTACCCTTGCCGAAGCTCTTATCGATCTGATTCAGAGCGGTCTGCAGGGCCTTTTTCTTGTCGGATGCCTGAGAGGGTGCTTCATAGGATGTCTTTT
>JAZSDS010000054.1:0-12264 GCA_045531275.1 Faecousia sp. | reverse complement strand
CAGCCCGTGGTTGAGAAGATGATCACCCTGGGCAAGAAGGGCAACCTGGCTGCTTACCGCAGAGCTATGGCTTATGTGACCCGCGAAGATGTGGTCCAGAAGCTGTTTAAGGAGATCGCTCCCAAGTATGCTGACCGTAATGGCGGCTACACCAGAGTGACCCGTACCGGTCCCCGCCGCGGCGATGCTGCTGAGATGGCAGTCATCGAGCTGGTGTAATCCGGATCATAAAACACAAAAGAGCGTATCGCTTTGCGATGCGCTCTTTTTATATCAAAAATGGAGTTCAAACCACTGTTTTTCTTGGAACGACAGGTGTTTTTGCGGCATTTGCACCAATTTGCGAAATTGCCAAAATAGGCATTGAAATTCCGCTTCCTTTCGTGTATAATGTCCTTATTGCGGTGCATTGCACCAAGCAACGGAGGGCGATGCCTTCCCGAAAGGAGAATGAACATATATGTACACAGCAAACTCTATCCGAAATATTTGCCTTCTGGGCCACAGTGGCAGCGGTAAATCTGCCCTGGCTGAGAGCTTACTTTATATGACCGGTGCCATTGACCGTATTGGCAAAAATGCCGACGGCAATACTGTTTGCGACCACGACCCTGAAGAGATTCGCCGCAACATTTCTATTTCCACTGCGGTGGCTCCTCTGGAGTATAAGGGCATTAAGATCAATCTGCTGGATACCCCTGGTGGATTTGACTTCTCTGGCGCTGTGGTGGAAGCGCTCCGCGCAGCGGATGCAGCTATTCTGGTCTGCTCTGCCAAGGACGGCATTACCGTTGGTTTCGAGAAGGCATGGAAATACTGTGAAGACCGCAATATGCCCCGTTTTGTCTATATTTCCAAGGTGGATGAAGATAATTCCGACTACAATGCCACCTTTAATGCTCTGCGTGAAAAGTACGGCAACAAGATTGCGCCTGTTGTCGTTCCTATCTGGGACGAGTCCCGTAAGGTTACAGGCATTATTGATGTACTGAACAAGCGTGCTTACGAGATGCAGAGCCTGAAGCGGGTAGAGATCGAAGTGCCCGAGGGCAAGGATGAGGTCATCACCGAGTTCAATGACGCACTGAAGGAGTCCGTTGCTGAGACCAGCGAGGAGTTTATGGATAAGTTCTTCGGCGGCGAGGACTTTACTTATGCAGAGATGATCAAGGGCATGCACAAGGGTGTGCTGGATCATACCCTGTATCCTGTTCTCTGCGGCAGCGGTGTCAACTGCCTTGGCAGCCTGATGTTGATGGACCACATTATCGATCTGCTGCCCAACCCCATTGAGGGCAATTACCACAAGGCAACGCTTGCAGACGGTACTACAGAGGAGTTCGTTGTTTCTCCTGGTGGCGTTCCCTCTGCATTTGTATGGAAGACTGTTTCCGATCAGTACGGCAAGTATTCCTTCATCAAGGTTCTGTCCGGCACTATCACCTCCGATACTCAGTTGGTCAACGCCCGTACCGGCGAAACCGAGAAGCTGGGCCGCCTGTACAGCATGTGCGGCAAGAAGGCAGCAGAAGTAAAGGAGCTTTCCTGCGGTGATATTGGCGCCATCGGCAAGATGGATAAGGTCAAGACTGGTGACACCCTCTGTGACTCCCGTAAGGTTGTCAGCCTGAAGGGCTTGCCCTACGCCCCTGCATGTTATTCTATGGCCATTGCTCCTAAGACCAAGGGTCAGGAAGAAAAAGTGGCAGCAGGTCTGAACCGACTGAACGAGGAAGATCCCTCCTTCAATCTGGTGAACAATGCGGAGACCAAGCAGCTGGTGATCTCCGGTGCAGGCGATCAGCAGTTGGATGTACTGGTAGCCAAGCTGAAGAGCCGCTTTGGCGTTGAGGCCATCCTCAGCCCTGCAAAGGTTGCATACCGTGAAAAGATCAAAAAGACTGTTCAGGCCCACGGCCGTCATAAGAAGCAGACTGGCGGCAGCGGCCAGTTCGGTGACGTGTGGATCCGTTTTGAGCCCCAGGAAGAGCAGGAAGAGATGATCTTTGACGAGGAAGTATTTGGCGGTTCTGTTCCCAAGAACTTCTATCCCGCAGTAGAAAAGGGCATCCAGGAAGCCGTTCAGAAGGGACCTCTGGCAGGCTACCCCATGGTCAACCTGAAGGCTGTTCTGTACGATGGCTCCTACCACCCTGTAGACTCCAATGAAATGGCGTTTAAGCTGGCTGCTATCCTTGCGTTCAAGGAGGCAATGCCTAACGCAGCGCCCACCCTGTTGGAGCCCATCGGCTCTCTGGCTGTTACTGTGCCTGAAAGTTATGTGGGCGATGTGATGGGCGACCTGAGCAAGCGTCGCGGCCGTCCCCTGGGTATGACTCCCGATGCTGACGGCAATACTGTGGTGGAAGCTGAAGTTCCTATGGCGGAAATGAGTAGCTACGCCATTGATCTGCGGGCTATGACCCAGGCAAGAGGCTCCTTTACTCTGGAGTTTGTCCGCTACGAGGAGGTTCCCAAGGCCAACCAGCAGAAGATTATTGACGAAGCAAAGAAGGACGAAGATTAATTTATAACCAAAGTAGCGCAGGTTTTACCTGCGCTACATTTTTGTGGAAAAGATGTAGTAGTTGTGCTACAATAGTCTTATGAACAAAGGAAAGGGGCATATTATGCTGCCGGAAGCTTTTTTGGAGAGGATCAAGCATCAGCTGGGAGAGGAATACCCGGCTTTTTTGAAGAGTTTGGAACGCCCCCGGGCGGTTGCTCTGCGTTTTAACCCGCTGAAGGGACAGCGGCCCCAGCTTAATTTTACAGAGAAACAGGTCCCCTGGGAACCCAATGGATACTACTATGATGAAGCTGCCAGACCCGGTTTGCACCCATACCATGAAGCTGGCGTATACTATCTACAGGAGGCCAGCGCTATGGCTCCCGTGGCGCTTCTAGACCCGCAGCCGGGAGAGCGGGTTTGTGACCTCTGCGCCGCACCCGGAGGAAAGACTACCCAGATTGCCGGAAGAATGGCAGGTGAGGGATTTCTTCTGTGCAACGAGATAAACCCCAAGCGGGCAAAAATCCTGAGTCGTAATGTTGAGCGTCTGGGAGTCAGCAATGCCTTGGTGACCAATGAGCATCCTCAAAATCTTGCCAAGCGGTATCCGGGTTATTTTGATCGGGTGCTTATCGATGCGCCCTGCTCCGGTGAAGGCATGTTTCGTAAGGAAGAAGCAGCAGTCACGGACTGGAGCCAGGAAACAGTGGAAATGTGCGCCCGGCGACAGGCTGAGATATTAGACTCCGGCGCCTGCCTTGTCCGCCCCGGTGGAAGGCTTGTATACTCTACTTGTACATTTGCTCCGGAAGAAAACGAGCAGGCAGTGGGGCAGTTTTTGCAGCGCAATCCGGAGTTTGAGCCGGATACTGCAGATGCCCCTTGGTTCACGCCCGGTGCCAATTGCAGCTTTCGTCTTTGGCCCCACAAACTGATGGGCGAGGGACATTTTGCAGCAGTTTTACGCAGGAAGGGCCAGCAGGAGGCTGAACAGATACATTCCGCACATCAAAAGCTTCCTCAGGAGTGGAAGGAATTTTCAGAGAGTATAGGCATCCGCCTGCCTGAAGGAAGGCTTGTATCCTTTGCGCAAACTCTGTTTTGGGCGCCTGACGATATGCCGGATATTGGGGGTATTCGGGTCATGCGCCCGGGGCTGGAGCTTGGGGAGGTAAAGAAAGGTCGTTTTGTGCCGGCCCATGCCTTGGCCTTATGGCTGAATGACGCTAAGAATACCTGCGACCTGCAGTTGGATTCCCGGGAATTGCAGGCCTATATGCATGGGGAAACAATACCCTGGAGTGGGAGCGGATGGTGTCTTGTGAAGGTGGACGGCTATTCTATCGGATGGGGAAAAGGGGACGGAAAAGTCCTGAAAAATCACTATCCTAAGGGTTTACGGCGATGAAAACCGTAAAATTATACTTTACATAACTTAATGGGTATGGTATAATTTTTAACGGTAAAGTGTTATACGGGATGAATATTCCCGGTGTATTTGAGAAATTGCAAGGAGAGGATCTTCCTTGACCAGATATGAAATTAAGGGCGGCACGCCTCTTTCCGGCGAGGTTACTATCAGTGGTGCGAAAAATGCTGCTGTAGCCATCCTGCCGGCAGCCATCCTGGTTGACGGTAAATGCCGTGTTGAGAATGTTCCTGATATTTCCGATGTGCGCATCCTTCTGAATATTTTGGAGGATATGGGCGTTGGTGTTACATATGAAGAGCCTGGTACAGTGATCCTGGATAGCACTGGCATTACCAATACCTGTCCCAATCCGGACCTGGTGCGGCAGATGCGGGCCAGCTACTATTTAATGGGTTCGCTGTTGAGCCGTTTCCATTGCGCCAATGTGGCATTGCCCGGCGGATGTAATTTTGCGTCCCGACCCATCGATCAGCACATCAAGGGCTTCAAAGCTCTGGGCGCAGTGGTGGAGGAAACAGAGGAATATGTGAAGCTGGACCCCGGCACTGATGGGCTTCACGGCAACAGAATCACCCTGGATGTGGTGAGCGTAGGCGCAACTGCCAATATCATCATGGCGGCCACACTGCTTCCTGGTCAGACTGTTATCGAGAACGCTGCCAAAGAGCCCCATATCGTTGACCTGGCAAACTTCCTGAATACCATGGGCGCCCGGATTTCCGGCGCTGGTACGGACACTGTCAAGATCCGGGGCGTAGAAAGCCTTCACGGCGGCACCTATGCCATTATCCCGGACCAGATCGAGGCAGGCACCTATCTGTCTGCTGTAGCGGCAGCCGGTGGCAATGTCCTGATAAAAAACGTGATCCCCAAGCACATGGACTGCATTACTTCCAAGCTGCAGGAAATGGGCGTGAAGATCGTCAATTATGATGATGCCATTCGGATCAGCAGTGACGGACGGCTCCACCAGACCACGGTCAAGACCCGTCCCTATCCCGGCTTCCCCACGGATATGCAGGCCCAGATCTGTGTTTGTATGGCGCTGGCAGACGGTGTCAGCCGGCTGACAGAAAATGTTTACGAGACCCGTTTCTTTGGATACTGCTCAGAGCTGGAAGCTATGGGCGCGGAAATTCAGGTGAATGGAAAAACTGCCTTGATCACGGGCAAGGAAAAGCTTGTGGGAGCGGAAGTGGAGGCCCACGATCTGCGGGCAGGTGCTGCACTGATTATTGCAGGACTGGCGGCAGAGGGCACCACACTGATTCGTAATGTCCACTTTGTTGAGCGGGGCTATGAGAACATTGTTCAAAAGCTTACGGACCTGGGGGCAAACATCACCCGCCTGGAGAACTAAACAAGAAACACCCGAAGGAGAATTCCTTCGGGTGTGTTTTATTCCTGGAACATGGGTGTTGATAAATATCTGTCGCCTGTGTCCGGCAGGAGGACAACAATGTCCTTGCCGGCGTTATCAGGACGGCTTGCAACAGCTATGGCTGCATGGAGAGCTGCGCCGGAGGAGATACCTGCCAGAACACCTTCCGCTTTCCCCAGAAGCCGTCCGGCGGCATAGGCCTCAGTCTCAGTGACGGGGATGATTTCGTCGTATATTTGAGTATTCAGCACAGAGGGGACGAAATTTGCGCCGATGCCCTGCAAACCGTGGGGGCCGGCCAGTCCCTTGGAAAGAAGGGGAGAACCGGCGGGTTCCACTGCTATAATCTGAATGCTGGGGTTCTTGCTTTTTAAATACTCTCCAACGCCGGTCAGGGTGCCGCCTGTGCCTACACCGGCCACAAAAATGTCGATCTGACCGTCTGTGTCCTGCCAAATTTCCGGGGCTGTAGAGGCTATGTGGGCCGCTGGGTTGGCAGGATTGTCAAACTGTCCGGGAATAAAGCTACCCGGGATGGTTGCAGCCAATTCTTCGGCTTTATCGATAGCGCCCTGCATGCCCTTTGCACCTTCGGTCAGCACCAATTCTGCGCCGTATGCGCTCATCAGCAGGCGCCGCTCCATGCTCATGGAGTCGGGCATGACAATGATGACCCGATACCCTCTCACAGCTGCTATGGCAGCCAGACCGATGCCGGTATTGCCGGAGGTGGGTTCAATGATTGTAGAGCCGGGCTTCAGAAGCCCTCTTTCCTCTGCATCCACGATCATGGACAGCGCCACCCGATCCTTAACGGAGCCTGCAGGGTTCAAAAATTCCAGCTTGGCCAGAACACGGGCGCAGAGCCGCTCATGTTTCATGATATTTCCCAATTCCAGCAGGGGAGTGTTGCCCACCAGCTGGTCCACAGATGTATAAACATTACCCATACACTTACCTCCATAACTGATAGCATTATATAATCGAAGGTCATGGCTTGTCAACCGTTGACTTTGTTTCCCGGATATGGTATAAATCAATCAATATGAAAGGGGAGATCGCCATGTCAGAAATTCAGCAGCAGATAGAGAGCGTGGTAGACACCATTCTGGAGGATTACGGCAACAACCGGGATATTGACCGAGTGGAGTACTTCCGCCAGCCCGATAAGGATGTGATCGTGGAGATCATCGACAAGCTGAGAAGGATCGTTTTTCCTGGCTATTTCCGGGATAAGAATTACCGCATATACAATGCCAAACATAACCTTTCTATGCTCATTGAGGATGTTATGTACAACCTGAGCCAGCAGATCGCGCTGGTGCTGCAGGAAGAACAGCAGCCGGAGGAAAAGGCCGGGCAAATATGTCTGGAATTTCTAAGCCGGATCCCCCAGATTCGAGCGGTAGTGCAGACAGACCTGCAGGCGGCCTACGACGGAGACCCTGCTGCCACAGGTATGGCTGAGGTGATCTTCTCCTATCCAGGGCTGTTTGCCATTACTGTATACCGGCTTGCCCATGAGCTGTACGATCTTAATGTTCCCATGATCCCCAGAATTATGACAGAGCATGCCCACAGCATCACGGGTATTGACATCCACCCCGGCGCAACAGTGGGAAAGTATTTCTTTATTGACCACGGCACCGGCATTGTCATTGGTGAAACAACGGTTATCGGTGAGAATGTAAAGATATATCAGGGCGTGACCTTAGGCGGTTTGTCCACCAGAGGCGGCCAGACCCTGCGGGGCAAGCGCAGACATCCAACCATCGAGGACAATGTGACCATTTATGCCAACGCTTCCATTTTGGGTGGTGATACGGTGATCGGTCAGGGAAGTGTGATCGGTTCCAGTGCTTTTATCACAAAGTCCGTTCCCGCCTGCACTACAGTGAGCATGCGCAATCAGGAACTGCAGATGAAATCCCGCAGCGACTGTGCCGGATGCAAAGAACCCTGCTGGACTGAAAATAAGGAATAAGCAGACAGGAGCAGCCTTTTAAGGCTGCTCCTGTTTGCTTAAAAAAGTGATAAATTTATGCCAGATAGATCGCCTTGCAGGCCAGCATGGTCATATAGCAGTCCAGCTTGCTTACAAGCTCCATAGGTGCGTGCATGCACAGAACCGGAACGCCTGCATCTACAGTGACGATATTCCGGTTTGCCATATAGGCGGCAACAGTACCGCCGCCGCCCTGGTCTACCTTGCCCATGGTGGCGATCTGCCACTGGACACCGGCGTTGTCCAGCACAGTGCGGACATGGCTCATAGCCTCAGCAGAAGCATCGCTGGCGCCGCTCTTGCCCCGGGCACCGGTGTACTTAACAATAGCAATGCCGTAGTTCAGCTGGCTGTTGTTGCGGCGGTCGCAGGTCTCGGCAAAGTTCGGGTCAAAAGCGTTGGATACATCTGCGGACAGGCAGAAGGAGTTTTCGTAGCAGCGATTCAGGCTGGCACCGGTGGCGTCACACAGGTCCTGCATAAAGGTGTCGAACACATGGCTCTGCATACCGGAAACACCTACAGAACCGATCTCTTCCTTGTCAGCCAGGATGCACACGGCAGTATGGGTAGGTGTGCCCATTTCCAGCAGAGGCTCGATCTCGGCATAGGCGCAGACCCGGTCATCATGGCCGTAAGCACCCAGCAGGCTGCGGTCCAGGCCCACTTCGCGGCACTTGCCGGCGGGGACGATGGTCAGCTCTGCAGAGTGGAAGTCTGTTTCGGTAATGCCGTACTTTTCGTTCAGCAGCTTCATAACATGAAGCTTTACCAGATCAGCACCCTCACCATCAAGAGGTTCGGTGCCCATGATCACATTCAGCTGCTCACCCACAATGCCTTCAGCCAGTGTCTTTTTCATCTGGTCTGCGGAAAGATGGATCAGAAGGTCGGAAACAACCAGTACGGGATCGTTATCGTCTTCGCCGATGGTCACGGTAACGGTGGAGCCGTCCTTACGGCAGACAACGCCGTGGAGAGCCAGGGGAACAGTGGGCCACTGATACTTCTTGATGCCGCCATAGTAGTGGGTCTTGAAGTAGGCGATCTCGGCTTCTTCGTACAGGGGATTGGGTTTCAGGTCCAGACGGGGGGAATCCACATGGGCAGCGCAGATATTGGCGCCGTCGTTCATGGAAGCGCTGCCGATAACAGCCAGCATGATACTCTTATCCCGGTTGTTCTTATAAACCTTGTCGCCGGGTTTCAGGGGCGTTCCGGGAACCAGGGGCTTGAAGCCATGCTTCTCAGCGATCTCTACAGCCCAGGTAGTTGCCTCCCTTTCTGTCTTGCAGGCATCCATAAAGGCTGCGTAGCGCTTGCAGTAGCTCTCCATTTCGCTGCGCTGCTGGGCGGTCAGTGCGGCATAGCCGTTTTTGGGGGCTGCCAAAAGAGACTCGCGAAGTTCTTCAGTAGTCATAGTCATATTTATCTCCTTTCAAGTGCGCGGAAACATTTATGATTTCATTATACCCAGTTCAGACAAAAAGGCAAGGCATTTCTCTCGAAAAGCTTCCGGAGTGCTGTCGTTTGTAAGGGTGTAGTCGCACAGAGCCTCAAATTCCTCCTGGGGTCGCTGGGCAGCAATACGGGCATGAGCATAGTCCCGGGAGATTCCGTCCCGGCTCATTAAACGCTGTACTCTGGCTTCCAATGGGGCTGTAACAGCAACGGTCGGTTTACATAATACAGACAAGCCGCTTTCAAACAGGCCTATGGCATCAATGGCTGCCAGCTTGGGTGCGGAGGTAAGAAGACGGATTACTTCTGTCTTCACAGCGCTGTGGGTCAGTCGGTTCAGATCCTCCAGCGCTGCCTTATCTGAAAACACGATCTCTCCCAGCTGCTTGCGCTGGAGAACGCCGTTTTTTACGGTGCCGGGAAAGCGGTCAGCAATGGCAGTTAACAGCTTTGTATCCGATTTTAGAAGGTCGTGGTAGATTTTGTCACAATCCAGCACAGTGCCGCCCAGCTCTGCAATGGCGCCCAGCAGGGTGGTCTTGCCACAGCCTGTTCCGCCGGTGATTCCTATAATCATGGCGCATCCTCCGGATCGATGATTTGGAATGCAGCTGCTTTTTTCAGCCGGTTCTGTACCGCGTAGGCTACGCCACCGCCCTCAGGACACCGGGCGTAGACTTTTTTTACAGAGGGGTCGTCCAGCACCCGCAGCGCCGAAAACAATCCCTTGGAAAGGGTCGTAGGGTCTGACTCCCTGCCGTAGGACAGGGGATCAAAGCTTTCGTAAAGGGGAAGTTCTTCCTCAAAACAAAGGACCCGGTCGCCGGGGACAAAGCGGGAGCGGATATATGCGGCGGCCTTTTCCCGGCTGCCCGCCACAATCAGCACTTGGCAGCAGGGAGCGTAATGGCGGTACTTCATGCCCGGGGCTTTTACAACGGTATCCTGATGGATCTGGGCAGTAACAGCCTTGTCCACAGTAATTTCACCCAGAACATCTGTCAGCTGTTCCGGGGTAATGCCGCCGGGGCGCAGAAGCCGGGGAGGTGTTTCAGTCAGGTCGATGATAGTAGATTCCACTCCCACCCGACAGGGTCCGCCGTCTACGATCAATTCCAGATTTCCCTTGTGGTCGTGGAGCACATGCTCTGCTGTGGTGGTAGAGGGCTTTCCGGAGATGTTTGCAGAGGGAGCGGCAATGGGCACGCCGGACAGCTTAATGATCTGCCGGGTCACATCATTATCCGGACACCGAACGGCAACTGTGGAAAGTCCTGCAGTTGTGCATTTGGGAACAATATCCTTTGCAGGCAACACCATGGTCAGGGGACCGGGCCAGAATTTTTCCGCAAGGGTATAGGCTGCCTGGGGGATGCTGTGGCAGAATTTCTCGATGTCTCCTGCCTCTGCCACATGGAGAATCAGGGGGTTATCCTGGGGACGCCCTTTTGCCAGAAAGATCTTAGCAACAGCGTCTGGGTTCAGTCCGTCCGCGCCTAGGCCGTAAACTGTTTCTGTGGGAAGAGCAACCAATCCGCCGGACCGTATGATCTGTGCGGCTTTTTCTGCGGTATTAAAAGCGTCAGCCAGCAACACAACAGTGTCCATAGAGCATCCCTCCTTAGTAGAATTTGATAAAAAGCGGGAGCAGCAACCGCTGCTCCCGCTGAGGATATTAGGCAGTGGGCTGGTTGGCTGCTTCGATGATCTGCACGAATTTCTCGGGAACCAGGGAAGCACCGCCGATCAGTCCGCCGTCGATGTCGGGCTGTGCCAGCAGCTCGAAAGCGTTCTTCTCGTTCATGGAGCCGCCGTACAGAATGGAAATAGCACGGGCGTGCTTGGAGGAGTACAGCTTGCGAACCACAGTACGGATGCCTTCGCAGACTTCCTCAGCCTGCTCGGGGGTAGCGGTCATGCCGGTGCCGATGGCCCAGATGGGCTCATAGGCGATAACAACCTTGCGGATGCTTTCTTCGGAAACATTCTGCAGGCCCAGCTTGATCTGCATGGTGATGTGCTCGGTGGTGATACCGGCCTGGCGCTGCTCCAGGCTCTCGCCGCAGCACATAATGGGAGTCAGACCGGCTTCCAGCGCGGCCAGGACCTTTGCGTTGACATCAGCGTCAGTCTCGCCCATGGCGCGGCGCTCGGAGTGACCGATGATCACATACTTACAGCCGGCATCCACCAGCATGTTGGTAGCGATTTCGCCGGTGTAAGCGCCGGAGGCAGCTGCGTTGCAGTTCTCAGCACCGATGCCCACACGGGTCTCACGCATAGCGCGGACTGCTGTGGGGATGCACACAGCGGGAACGCACAGGGCGATGTCACACCAGCGGCCCTTGGGCAGGATTGCCTTGAACTGGGTCATGAATTCCTTGGTCTGGCTGGGAGTCTTGTTCATCTTCCAGTTGCCGGCAATAATTGTCTTGCGATACTTTCTGTTCATTTTCTTTCCTCTCCTTATATGTAACACCGCAGGGCGATGTAAACTCACTATTTCCTATTTTCCTAAAAATACTATTACTTGTCCTGCAGGCAGGCGATGCCGGGCAACTCCAGACCTTCCAGGAACTCCAGGGAAGCGCCGCCGCCTGTGGAGATATGGGTGATCCGGTCAGCAAAGCCCAGCTGCTCACAGGCAGCAGCACTGTCGCCGCCGCCAACGATGGTCACGGCGTCGGAATCAGCCAGAGCCTGGGCAACGGCAATGGTGCCCTTTGCCAGAGTGGGGTTCTCGAACACGCCCATGGGGCCGTTCCAAACAACAGTCTTGGCGGTCTTGGCAGCAGCGGCAAATTCAGCAGCAGCCTTGGGACCGATATCCAGACCCATCATGTTTTCGGGGATCGCGGTGCAGTCCACATATGTAACAGGGATCTCAGCGTCGATGGGGGAGGGGAAGGACTCTGCGATAGCGGTGTCAACAGGCAGGAGCATGTTCACGCCCTTAGCCTTTGCCTTAGCCATCATTTCCTTGCAGTAGTCCAGCTTCTCGTTGTCAACCAGAGACTTGCCTACGCTGTAACCCTGAGCGGCCAGGAAGGTGTATGCCATGCCGCCGCCGATAATCAGGGTGTCAACCTTCTCCAGAAGGTTATTGATAACATTGAGCTTGTCGGAAACCTTGGCGCCGCCCAGGATCGCCACAAAGGGACGCTCGGGATTTGCCAGGGCCTTGCCCATAATGGAAACTTCCTTCTGTACCAGGTAGCCGGAAACAGCGGGGAGGTAGTCGGCTACGCCGGCGGTGGAGGAGTGGGCGCGGTGGGCAGTGCCGAAAGCATCGTTAACGAAAACATCGGCCAGCTCAGCCAGAGCCTTGCTCAGCTCGGGGTCGTTCTTGGTCTCACCCTTGATGTAACGGGTGTTCTCCAGCAGCATCACGTCGCCGTTCTGCAGAGCGGCGGCCTTAGCCTTGGCGTGTTCACCGGCAAATCGGATCGTAGCCATGGCGGTCTGTGAGACAA